>NZ_BNEM01000002.1:2747390-3094781 GCF_018327705.1 Catellatospora sp. TT07R-123
GTCGTCATCGACGACCTCACCCGCGACCCGCGACTGCAGGCGCTCATCACCGAGCAGAGCCGCGGCGTGCTCGCCAACGCCGCCGACGAGCTGCGCACCACCTCGGCCACCGCCGACGACCGGATCGAGGAGTCGTTCCGGCGGCTGTTCCACGTGCACCATACGAACGGTGACCGGTGACGGCGCCCGGCCGTCAGCCGTACGCCGGAATCGTCTCGCGCCTGGGGGGCCTCGCCATCGACGCCAGCCTGCTCGCGCTGGCCGCGTCACTGGTCGTGACCGGTGTGCCCAGCGTCTGGGCGACGCTGGAGGGCCACTCCCCCGGCTGGCTCGACGCGACCACCGGGCTGATCGCGGCCCTGCTGCCGGTGCTGTACTTCGCCGCCTGCTGGTGGCTGACCGGCCAGACCGTCGGCTGCCTGCTGCTGGGCACCGTGGTCCGGCGTATCGACGGCCGCCACCTCGGGCCGGGCCGCGCCCTGCTGCGCGCCGTGGTCGGCCTCGCCTTCCCGCCGGTCTGGCTGCTCGGCCTGCTCGGCGTGCTCACCGACGACCACCGCCGCGCCTGGCACGACCGCCTGTTCGGCACCGTGGTCCAGTACGTCCCCCGCCGCCGCCTGCCGCGCTGACCCACCCCGCCCGTTGGGGGTGGGGTTCGTGCAGTTTCGGGGAAAGTGCTGGAAAGCGGCCCATGATTCCTGCACTTTCCCCGAAACTGCACCGTCGGGCGGCGGCGGGGGGTGGGCGGGCGGGGGGCGGGGGGATGGGCGCGGGGGTAGGGTCGGCTGCTGTGCGCCTCCCCCTTCTCGTAACCGGCGCGGTCGCGCTGGCCACCCTCGCCGCCTGCGGCACCGCTCCGGCCGCCGCGCCCGCGTTCGTCCCCGCGACCAGCGCCGCCGCGAGCCCCGCGCCGTCGGCCGCGCCCAGCCCTTCCCTCAGCCCGAGCCCGAGCGGCTACCAGGGCAAGTACGTGTACCCGGTGCTCGGCAACACGTCGTACGGGCACACCCACCACGACTACCCGGCCACCGATGTCATGGCCAAGTGCGGTGCCCAGGTCGTGGCGGCCGTCGACGGGGTGGTGCTGGAGGTCGAGCGCGTCAACCGGTACGACCCGAAGAAGGACGACGGCGCCCTGCGCGGCGGCCTGCACATCTCGATCCTCGGCGACGACGGGCTGCGCTACTACGGGTCGCACTTCTCCGCGATCGAGGCGGGGATCAACCCGGGGGTGCGGGTCACCGCCGGGCAGAAGATCGCCAAGGTGGGTGAGACCGGGCTGGCCAGCGCCTGCCACCTGCACTTCGGCATCTCGCCGGTGTGCGCGCGTACCGGGGACTGGTGGAACCGGCGCGGGGTGATCTGGCCGTGGAAGTACCTGGACTCGTGGAAGAAGGGCGGGCAGAAGTCGCCGGTCGCCGAGATCACGGCCTGGGAGAAGAAGAACGGCTGCCCGACCAAGCCCACCGCCCCCTGACCAGCCCTCCAGCACCCCGCCCGAGCCGCCCGCCCCGCCCCGGAGCGCCCCGCGCCACACCCGCTTTTACACAGACGTTGGCCTATCTCATCGAATCCGGGTAGATCATTCTCGATGAGATAGGCCAACGTTTATGAAAAACGGGGCGGAGTGGCCGGGGCGGAGTGGCCGGGGCGGGTGGCCGGGGCGGGGTGGCCGCCGCCGGGTCAGCCGACGTGGATGGCGCCCTCGGTGGGCAGGTCCTTCTTGTTGACCTTGATCAGCAGCAGGATCACCAGCGCCGAGAAGACCAGCAGCCCGCCGCCCCACGCAAACGCCACCGTGTACCCGTGCACCGCCGCGTTCGCCTGGACCAGCGGCAGCGGCCCGTCGGCGATGTGCTCGGTCAGGTACGACGCCGACGCGTTCAGCGCGAACGTGCTCAGCAGCGCCGCCCCCAGCGACCCGCCGACCTGCTGCGTCGCGTTCAGCGTGGCGCTGGCCGCCCCGGCGTCGTGCTCGGGCACGCCGACCAGCGCGAGGCTGGACAGCGGCACGAACGTGAAGCCCAGGCCGAGGCCGAGCACGAGCGCGCCGGGCAGCACGTGGGTGGCGTACGAGGTGCCCAGGCCGATCTGGGTGAGGAAGAACATCGCCCCGGCGGCGAGCACGGCTCCGGCCACCATCAGCGGCTTGGCGCCGAGCCTGGGCATGAGCTGGCTCGCGGCGCCCGCGGAGATGAACACGCCCGCCGAGATCGGCAGCGAGGCCAGGCCCGCCTCGATCGGGGTGTAGCCGAGGATGCCCTGGAAGTAGAAGGTGAGGAAGAAGAACGCGCCCATGAGCCCGGCGCCGGTGAGGGTGCCGGACAGGTAGGCCCCGCCCCGGTTGCGGTCGAGCACGATGCGCAGCGGCAGCAGCGGGTGCTTCGACTTCAGCTGGATGACCACGAACATGGCCAGCAGCAGCAGGCCGCCGCCGAGGAAGCCCAGCGACACCGGCGACTCCCAGCCGTACGCGGGCTCGGCGGCCTTGGTGAGGCCGTACACGACGCCGATGAGGCCGAGGGTGACGGTGACGGCGCCGGGGATGTCGTAGCGGGTGTTGCCGTGGGCACGGCTCTCGGGCACGACGGGCAGCGCCGCGGCGATCGCGATGATCGCGATCGGGATGTTGACCAGCAGGCACCAGCGCCAGTTCGCGTACTCGGTGAGCACGCCGCCGAGCAGCAGGCCGATGGCGGCGCCGCCGCCGGCGATGGCGCCGTACACGGCGAAGGCCTTGGCCCGCTCCTTGGCCTCGGTGAACAGCACGGTCAGCAGGGCCAGGCCGGCCGGGGCGAGCAGCGCGCCGAACACGCCCTGGAGGCCGCGCGCGGCGAACAGGGTGGTCCCGTCCTGCGCGGCGCCGCCGAGGGCGGAGGCGAGCGCGAAGCCGATGGCGCCGACGATGAAGGTGCGCTTGCGGCCCCAGTAGTCGGCGACGCGGCCGCCGAGCAGCAGCAGGCCGCCGAAGGTCAGCGTGTACGCGGTGAGCACCCACTGCCGCTGCGCGTCGGTGATCTGCAGGTCGACCTGCATCTGCGGCAGCGCGATGTTCACGATGGTCGCGTCGAGCACCACCATGAGCTGGGCGAGCGCGATGATCGCGAGCGCGAGCCAGCGGCGCGGGTGGACCGGCGCGGCGGCCGGGACGGGCGCGTCGGCCCGGGTGAGGGTGGCAGTCAAGGAGCGGCCCTTTGCTGGACGGTACGGAAGTCGCATCGACCGTAGCCAGCGGTTACGCCCGTTCTCGCAGCTCTGAGGTGTGCATCACGGTACCCATGTTTGACACAAAAATGACAAAACACCGTGAATTGCGACAAACCTGGGCGAATTCGGTGTCGAATCACCGGTGGAGGTTTCACCGGAGAAAGGACCGACCCCAGCATGTACCGCACCAAGAAGCTCACCGCGGCGGCAAGCCTCGTCGCGCTGTCGCTGTCACTGGCCCTGGCCGCCTGCGGCGGCGAGACGATGACCGCGAACCCGCAGGCCAAGCAGACCGAGACGGGCGCGCCCATGATGAGCCCGAGCATGCCCATGATGAGCCCCGGCGGCGGCATGGGCGCGGGCGGCACGTTCGGCACCGGCTGCGCGGCCCTGCCCACCGACCCGGCCAACCCGGGCAGCACCGCGATGATGGCCCAGCAGCCGCTGGCCGCCGCCGCGGCGGGCAACCCGCTGCTGTCCACCCTGGTCAGCGCCGCCACCAAGGCGGGGCTGGTCGACACGCTCAACTCCGCGCCGGAGCTGACCGTGTTCGCCCCGACCAACGAGGCGTTCCAGAAGGTGCCCAAGGCCGACCTCGACAAGGTCATGGCCGACCCGGAGCTGCTCAAGAAGGTGCTGACCTACCACGTCGTCACCGGCACGATCACGCCCGAGCAGCTCGACGGCTCGCACAAGACCGTCGAGGGCCAGGACCTGAAGATCGCCGGCAGCGGCACCGACTTCAAGGTCAACGACACCGCGGCGATCACCTGCGGCAACATCAAGACCAAGAACGGCACCGTGTACGTCATCGACGGCGTGCTCATGCCCCCGGCCTGAGCCAGCCCGCACCACGCGGAGGTCCCCGGTGCCACCCGGCACCGGGGACCTCCGTCGGATACTCGACGTACCCGTGGATCTTGCCGTGGCCGAACCTATCCTTCGCGCCATGACCCCCCTGCGCCGCACCCTCGTCGCGCTCGCCGCCACCGGCGGCCTCCTGCTGGCCGGCTGCGGCGGCAAGCAGCAGCCGCAGACCGCCCCCACCTTCAGCACCGAGGTCACCGCCTCGGCCGTGCCTTCGACCGCCCCGTCCAGCGCCGCCCCCTCGCCCACCAGCGGCGGCGGCAGCGGCAACGGCGCCCCGACCTACCCGAGCTCCGCCAAGTCGTACGCGCAGGCCCTGCTCAGCGCGTGGGGTGCCAAGAACGGCACCCGCATCGACCAGCTCGCCGTCCAGGCCGCCGTCCAGCAGATCAAGGACAACGGCTACCCCAACTCGTCGTGGACCTACATCAAGTGCGACGACGACGGCACGTACGCCACCTGCCTGTTCCGTAACGCGCACGGTGACGAGAGCCTGGTCAAGATGGTCAAGACCCAGCTCGGCCACCCCACCGCCGTCACCGAGGCCCAGCTCATGCGCACCTCGTACGCCAACGACGCGGGCAGCTACGTCAGCGGCTTCGTCTACGCCTGGCAGCAGGGCAACAAGCAGCGCATGATCCGGTACGCCAACGAGCAGGTCGCCGCGTTCTTCCTGAGCAAGACCCCGCCCACCTCCTCCATGGTCACCGGCGAGGACAACACCGCCGGGCACACGAAGATCACCATGAGCTTCGACGGCGGCACCTCCAGCTACACCTTCAACGTGGTCAACCAGAACCTCGGCGACGCCCACGCCATCGGCGGACTCTGCAACCCCGGCTGCGCCTGACCGCCCCCGACCCGCCGCGTGCCTACTCCCGCGGGAGTAGGCACGCTCACTCCCCGCGTGCGACGACACCGGCCCCCGCCGCGACCTAACTTAGGGGCCATGACCTGGGAACCTCACCCGCGCCACCTCCGCCCCCACCGCCGCGCCGTCGGCCTGCCGATCGTCGTCGGCCTGATCCAGGTGCTCGGTGTCTTCGCGATCACCCACTCCACCCGCACCAGCTTCTCGCCCGGCGGGATGCTCGACTTCGCCCCGCTCGGCTACGCGCTGCTGCTCGGCTCCGCCCTGTCGCTGTACCTGGCCCGGCGCAGCCCCGTCGCGGCGCTGGCCGGGGCCGCCGCCTGCACCGCCGCGTACGTCCTGCTCGACTACCCGCCGTACGGCCCGTTCTTCATCGCGCTGCTGTTCGCGCTGGCCGCCGCCGTGGTGCTCGGGCACCGGCTCGCCGCCTGGATCACCGCCGCCGCGGCCTACGCCTTCTGGTTCTGGCAGAACCTGCCGGTGATGGAGTACCACCACCAGGCGCGCCTGGCCGCCGGAGCCGTCGCGCTGGCCGCGCCGCTGCTGATCGGGCAGATCGTCAGCAGCAACCGCGACCGCGTGATGGAGCTGCGCCGCCGCCGCGTCGGCGACGAGCGGCTGCGCATCGCCCGCGAGGTGCACGACGTCGTCGCCCACCACATCTCCCTGATCAACGTCCAGGCCGGCGTCGCCCTGCACCTGCTGGACGAGGACCCCGAGCAGGCCCGCACCGCGCTGGCCGCGATCAAGACCGCCAGCCGCGACACCCTGCGCGAGCTGCGCACCACCCTCGGCGTGCTGCGCGACGTCGACGAGGACGCCCCGCGCAGCCCCGCCCCCAGCATCGCCCGCCTCGACGAGCTCGTCGAACGCTTCGCCGCCGCGGGGCTGCGCGTCGACCTGCGTGTCACCGGCACCGCCCGGCCCCTGCCCGCCGCCGTCGACCTGGCCGCGTACCGGATCGTGCAGGAGTCGCTGACCAACGTGCACCGCCACGCCGGCGTCGACAACGCCCAGGTCACCATCGGGTACGCCGACGACGAGCTGCTGCTGGACATCACCGACCGCGGCCGCGGCGGCGTCGCCGGCGACGGCAACGGCCTGTCCGGCATCCGCGAACGGGTCGACTCGCTGGGCGGTACCGTCGCGGTCGGCCCGCGTGCCGAGGGCGGATTCACCGTCTGCGCGGTGCTGCCGACCGGAGCCGCGTGATGATCGACGTACTGCTGGTGGACGACCAGGCGCTGGTGCGCGCGGGCTTCCGCGCCCTGCTGGCGGCGCAGTCCGACATCAGCGTCGTGGGCGAGGCCGCCGACGGCGAGGAGGCGGTCGCCCTGACCGCCTCCCTGCGCCCCCACGTCGTGCTCATGGACATCCGCATGCCCCGCCTCGACGGCATCGAGGCCACCCGCCGCATCGCCGCCGACCCCGCCCTGGCCGACGTCAAGATCGTCATCCTGACCACCTTCGACCTCGACGAGTACGTCTTCGACGCCCTGCGCTACGGCGCCAGCGGGTTCCTGGTCAAGGACACCGAGCCCGCCGACCTGATCCAGGCCGTCCGGATCGTCGCCCGCGGCGACGCGCTGCTGTCCCCCGGCGTCACCCGCCGCCTCATCGCCGAGTACGCCCAGCGCTCGCGGCGGCCCCGCGACACCGACCGGCTCGCCGCGCTCACCGAGCGCGAACGCGAGGTGATGGCACTGGTCGCGGCCGGGCTGTCCAACGACGAGATCGGCGAGCGGCTGTTCGTCAGCCCCGCCACCGCCAAGACCCACGTCAGCCGCGCCATGATCAAGCTGGGTGCCCGCGACCGGGCCCACCTGGTCGTCGAGGCGTACGAATCAGGGCTGGTCCGGCCCGGCTGGGCCGGTGAGTGACGTGCGCCTGACCCGCGACCACCGGCGCTGGCTGCTCACCACGCACATCGGCGCCTCGGTCGGCTGGCTCGGCGTCGCGTACGCGATGCTGGTCATGACGATCACCGCCGCCGGGTCGGACGACCTGGCGACCCGGCAGGGGGCGTACGCCCTGATGTCGGTCCTCGACCTGGCCGCGGTCCTGCCGCTGGGCCTGCTCGCCCTGGCCACCGGGGTGATCCTCGGGCTCGGCACCCACTGGGGCCTGATCCGGCACTGGTGGGTCGCGGTGAAGCTGGGCCTCAACCTGGCCGCGCTGGTCATCCCGATGCTGACCCGGCATCCGGCCCTCGGCGACGCGCTGGCCGCCGCCCGCGCGGGCCTGCTGACCGACCCGGCCCGCCAGGTCCTGGACGCCTCGATCGCCTCGGTGGTGGTCCTCAGCGTCGCCACGGTCCTCTCGGTCTACAAACCCTGGGGCAAGACCGGCGCACCCCTCTGACCACCCCGAACCACCCGACGCGCCAGGCGACCGGCACCGGCTTCGCCTCCCCGGCGAGGTTCGACGGTGAAGCCGTGGTGATCGTCGTTATCGGTCAGAAGATTGCGCTTGAGGCCACAAATTGACCGAGGACGGCGATCTCCGGCAGGGAACTCGCCGGATCGGGCGGGAATGGGACGCCGCGGGACCAGTGGCGGGGAGGCGAGTGACCGGAGAGGCCGATCTTCGCGGGTCAGGTGAGGGTGGGGTTGCCGTAGAGGAGGGTGGAGAGTTCGGCGCGCAGGGCCGGGTCGTCGCTGATGACCACGCTCCAGACGGCGGTGTCGCCGATCAGGGCCAAGCCGACCATGGCCGGGCCGTCGAAGCGCAGCACCTGCTCACAGCCCTGGTTCCCGGCCCAGCCGTACGTCACCGGCAGCTCGGTCAGCCGCTCCCGCAGCACCTCCACCGCGCCCGGCGGGATCCGGCGGTGCAGCAGGAAGTCGACCTCGGCGTCGAACATCCGCTTCTCCCACACCCGGACCAGGGCGTAGTCGCTGAACCTGGCCGCATACTCCAGCCGCGACTCGCCCGTCCCGTCCTCGGGGTCGAGCAGGTACACCGGCGGATCGTCGCCCTCGTCGACGCGGACGAACCAGTCGCAGCAGTCCTGGCAGTCGGTCTCCAGCCACACGTAGTCACTGCCGGGCGGGGTGTCGTCGAGCCGCGTGACCGTCGACGCCGTCGCCAGCCGGTTACCACGCGGGTCGTACAGCAGATCCGGGCCGTCGGAGGTCAGCCACTCGCGCACCGCGGCGGGAAGCTCCACGTCCAGCCGCTCGCGCAGCGCCGCCAGCCGCGCCGGGTCGCCGGTCGTCACGCCACCGCCTAGGGCGTCGAACGCGGCCCGATTCCAGTACTCCACCGCCGCACCTTAGCGGCAGGCGGCCGAGCGCACGTGCCGGTAGCGGCGGCGGCAGCGGCCGGCCCCTCGCCCCACGACCGGCTGCACGCCTATGGGTCAGCGCAGCCAGTCGAGGATGCCGACGGACTCCACGGTGTCGGCGATCCGGATGGCGGCCCCGGTCTTCAAGCTGCTCCGGGAGCTGTCGACCCACCGCTGCACGTCCGCGTACCCCTGGTGTCGGTACTCGACCGCCTGGATCAGGCATTCCAGCTTGTCGGCGTCGCGGGCCACGACTGCTTCCAGCGTCTCTCCCTGCTCGTATTCCGCCACGACGGACCTGATCATCTCGGCCACAGCGTCCGGAGCCTTCGCCACCTGGTCCGCCGTGACCGACTCGTTGGAAGCCGCAGTCAGGTAACGCCGCCCGATGCGCGGAATGTCTCCGATCCGCGTCTCCTGCGTGTCGTGGTACGTGCAGAGCAGGCTGGTGCGGGCAGGGTCGGCCCCCTCCATCGCGGCGAGTATCGAGCCGAGGATCGCAGTACGGAAGCTGTGCTCGGCGATGCTCTCCGGATCCCTGACTCCGGCGATCCACCATCCGGTACGCCGAGCCCGCTTGAGCATCCCCAGCTCGAACAGGTAACTCACCGTTCCGGCGAGGTCCTCGCCCATCGCTTCTCCCATCCCTCGACACGCAAGCAGTAGATGATCGATTCGAGTTCTCGTCGTGACTGACGCGAGACAGATGCAGCCTCGACCAGGCTTTCAGCCCGACGGTAGAGCTGTCGAGCGGATTCAGGATCATCATGAGGCAGCCCGGGGCGAACGGCCAGCAGCGCCCACAGCGAATGTATCGACAGGTCGACGTACGGCTTGGCCGGATCGACTCGCCCGACGAGGTGGCGCATCAGCCGGTTGCCGCGCCAGGTCAGCGCGCTGTCGACCATGAACCGGTCGTCGCGCTGCCGTTCGGTCACCTCCCCGATCCAGTTTCCCGACTGCCCGTCCCGATGCCCGCCTACCTACACTCGCGTGATGGATTTCAATGCCGATGGCATGGGCGCGATAATCGGGCTGTTCATCGCGCTCATCTGCGCGGGCATGTTCTTCTACCTGGTCTACGAGTTCTTCCGGCGCCGCCGCATCAAGGGCAGCGGCTGGTCGGCCACGGGCACCATCACCCGGACCTGGACCACCACGCATACGCATCACAACGCCAACGGCGGCATGCACACCATCACGAATCACCACGCCGAGGCGGCATACCGGACACACTGGAACGAGCAGCGCACGGTCCGCCTCGACGGCCATTTCCGGCAGGGCGACGAGGTCAACGTCCGCTACGACCAGACCGACGGTTACGTCCCGCTGATGGGCCGCAAGTCCAGCGCCAACAGCGGCTGCGGCGGCTGCCTGGCGGTGCTGCTGTTCCTCGCGCTGGTCATCGTCGTGGTGTCGGTCCTGTTCCCCGACGTGTCCAAAATGCTGTCCGACACCATCAACGACATCCTGTCCTCGGTGAACGTCAACAGCTGACCGCCCCCCAAGATCGCGGCAAGTTGCCCGGCAATCGGGGTAATCGGCGCCCAAGATACGGCCGATTGCCCGGCAACTTGCCGCGATCTTGGCGGCGGGCGAAGGGCGGTGGGCGGTGCCTGATCCGTCCGGTGGGGGGCCTGTGGAGCCCTTCTGGGGGTATGGGGCGGCTGGCTAGCCTGGGGCGGTGAGTGACGAACCGCGTACCGGCCGGGTCGTGGTGCTGGTGCTGCCCGAGGTGAACCTGCTGGACCTGAGCGGCCCGGTGCAGGTCTTCGACGCGGCCGCGCACCTCGGCGCGGACTACCGCGTCGAGTACGCCGCCGACGCGCCCCAGCAGCGCTCGGCACAGGGCCTGCTGCTGGCCGGATTGACCAGCCTGCCGCAGGTGTACCCGGGCGATCTGGTCCTGGTGCCGGGCCCGCGCCTGTCGCCGACGGCCGGGGCGGGCGGGGCCCCGCTGGTGGCGCCGGCCGTCACCTCGTGGCTGGGCGGGGCGCACCGGGCCGGGGCGCGGATCGCGGCGGTGTGCACCGGCGCCGCCGCGCTCGGCGAGGCGGGGCTGCTGGACGGGCGCCGCTGCACCACCCACTGGGGTCTGACCGAGCACCTGCGGCGGCGCTACCCGGCGGCCCGGGTCCGCGACGGCGTGCTGTACGTCCACGACGGACCGGTGAGCACCAGCGCCGGGATCAGCGCGGGCATCGACCTGGCCCTGTCGCTGGTCGAACGCGACCACGGCCCGGCCCTGACCGCCGCCGTGGCCCGGGAACTGGTCGTCTACCTGCGCCGCGACGGCGACCAGCAGCAGCTCAGCCCGTTCCTGGCCCACCGCGGCCACCTGCACCCGGCCGTCCACCGGGTCCAGGAGCACCTGGCGCAGCACCTGGACGCCCCGCACACCCTCGACGACCTGGCCGCCCTGGCCTGCCTGTCCAAACGCGGCCTGACCCGGGCCTTCACCACGGCGGTCGGGCTGACGCCGCTGGAATACCAGCAGGGACTACGGCTGGAGCTGGCCAGCAGCCTGCTCGCGCAGACCGGGCTGACCGTCGAGGCGATCGCGGCCCGCTGCGGGTTCCGCGACCCGCGGCACTTCCGCCGCCTGTTCAGCGCCCGGTTCGGCCGCACGCCGTCGGCCGCCCGCGCCTGAGCCGTCCCGCCCTTCCCGCCGTACCCCCGAATCCTGCCGCACCCCCCAGCGAGGAGAGACGATGCACCGTGCCCTGCGCCGAGCCGCTCTGGCCCTGACGGGCCTGGTCCTGGCCGCCGCGACGGTGACCGCGGTCGCCGTCACCGGAGTCACCGCGGCCATGACCGCCAGCTTCGCCGCCCTGCCACCCGACCCGCCCGCCGCGGGCTGGCCCGCACCCCGGCCGGTGCCGCCGGGACCGCACCGGATCGCGGTCCTGGCCGGGCCCGACGGGTCGGTGGTCAGCGACGTGCTCGCCCCGTACGAGGTATTCGCCCGGTCGGCCGGGTTCGCCGTCTTCACCGTGTCCACGGCGCGGGTGCCCGTGCCGCTGTCCGGCGGCCTGCACCTGCTGCCCGACTACACCGTGTCCGAGCTGGACCGACGGCCCGAGCTGGCACCCGATGCCGTGGTCGTGCCCGCGTTCGTCGACCCGGCAGCCGCCTCGGCCGCGCCGCTGCGGGACTGGCTGGCCCGGCAGGCCGCGCGCGGCGCGCGCATCCTCGGCGTGTGCTCCGGGGTCGAGGTGCTGGCCGCGGCAGGGCTGCTCGACGGGCGTACGGCCACCACGCACTGGTCCAACCTGGACCGGTTGCGTGACAGCCGTCCCGCCGTGCGCTGGCAGGCCGGCCGCCGGTACGTCGACGACGGGCTGTTCACCACCACCGCCGGGGTCACCTCCGGGGTGGTCGGCGCGCTGCACGTCATGCAGCTGCTCGCCGGACCGGCTGAGGCGGCCCGGATCGGCGGGCAGCTGCACTTCCCCGGCTGGTCGCCGACGTCCGGCACCGCCATCGAGGCGCTGCGCCTGCGACCGGGCGACCTGCCGTACGCGCTGAACGCCGCCTTCCCCCTCGGGCGGCCGACGCTCGCGGTGGGGCTGGTCGACGGGGTCGGCGAGCTCGACGCGGCAGCACCGTTCGAGCTGTACGGCGGCACCGCCAACGCCGCCGCCCTGGTCGCCCTGGGCACCGGCCGCACCGTCGCCACCGCGCACGGCGTGACCCTGGTCGTCGGCGCGGCGGCCGACACGGACGCGGACGCGGACCGGTTCCTGGTCCCCGGCGTACGCGACCCCGCCGCCGTGGACCCGGCGCTCGCGCGCTGGGCGCAGGCCCGCGACCTGCGGATCGAGCTGCCGCACGCCGCGCAGCGCCCCGACGAGTTCAGCTTCGACCCGGTGCTGCGGGACCTCGCCGCGCACACCGACCGCGCCACCGCCCTGGCCGCGGCCCGCTTCGTCGAATACCCCACCGGCCACCTGGCGCTCGACGGCCCCGCCTGGCCCTGGCGCCCGACCCTCCTGCTGGCCCTGACCCTCGCCCTGTCCACCGCCGCCGCCCTCCTCCCCCTCCTCTTCTCCCGCCTGCGCCGCCGCCCCCGCCCCACCCCTTGATCAGCTAAGTTGCCGGGCAATCGGGGCAATGACCGGCCAAGATACGCCCGATTGCCCGGCAACTCGGACGATCAAGAAGGGGGCGGGCGGGACGGGGCGGCCGAACTCTTAACCCCGATACGCGAATGGTTAACGGGCTCGCAACAGCCGATGGTTAGCATCGGCGTCCATCAGCGCGCGGCTGACGACGGTGTCAACCCTCGGTGCGGCACGAGCAGGGAGTCCGCAAATGACACAGCCCATCCTGGTGGTCGACTTCGGCGCGTATCAGACGACCGCCGCCGTCGTGTCCGGCACGCAGATCCACCCCGTGCCCTGCCCGCTGTCCGGCGCGACCCGCTGGCCCTCGGCGGTGTGCCTCGACGGCGACAGCCTCGTGATCGGCACCGCCGCCGTGCAGCGGCGCGAGCTGCTGCCGCGCTGGTTCGCCGCCGGACCGCGGCAGGCCCTGGACACCGGCGAACCGGTCCACCTCGGCGACCGCACCCTGACCGCCGCCGAAGTGCTGGGCGCGTACCTGCGCGTGCTGCGGGGCGAGGCCGAGCAGCGCCACGGCGGCCCGATCGAGCGGCTGGCCCTGACCGTGCCCTCGGCGTACGGGCCGCAGGACCCGAGGCGGCAGCAGCTGCTCGCACTGGCCGCGGACGCCGGGTTCCCCGACGCGGAGCTGGTCGGCGACGCGGTGGCGGCGGTGGTGGACCCGTACACGCACGGGGACTTCCCCGACCGGTCGCTGCTGCTGGTGTGCGACCTCGGCGCCTCCTGGTCGGTGGCCCTGACCAGGGTCGACGGCGAGCACCCGGTGGTGCTCGGCCAGGAGACCTCCGGCGGCGGGCAGGACTTCGACCTGCTGCTGGTCAACGACCTGCGGGCGGCGCTGCACGAGTGGCTGGCCCCCGCGCTGCACGCCGGGGGCGACACCGGGCTGCTGGCCCGCTACGCCGCGGCCGACTTCGTCCGCTCGGTCAAGCACCGGCTGGCGGAGACCGACGACGTCACCGACCGGATCTCCCCGCACGCCCCGGCATACCGGATGACCCGCGCCGGGCTGGACCGGCTGGCCGAACCGGCGCTGCGGTGGCTCACCGCCAGCTGCCGCGCGGTAGTCGCCCGCGCCGGGCTCAGCCTGAACGACGTCACCGGCGTGCTGCTGGTCGGCGGCGCCTCCCGGCTGCCCGCCGCCCGCGCGGCGCTGCGCGCGGACCTGCAGCGCCCGCTGTGGCAGCCGACCGATCCCGAGCTGGCCGTGATCCGGGGCGCGGCCCGCTGGGCGGGCCGGGTCGGGGCCCGACGCATCGCCGCGAACGCGCCGACGTGGCGGATGGAACCGCTGATCTGGGAGCTGCCCGAGGGCCGGGCCCGGCTCGTGCGCTGGCTCGTCGGCCAGGGCCAGCAGTACGGTCCCGGCACCACGATCGCCCAGGTGCGCACCGCCGACGACCGCGTCTTCGACCTGACCGCCCCGCGCGAGGGCATCCTCGTCGAGCACCGGGTCGCGCCCGGCGCGATGCTGACCTCGGACGCGATCGCGGCGATGAGCCGCACCGTCCGGGTGATCGCCGGGGACCGGGCCGCCAAGCGGCACCAGATGCGGGTGGCCGGGGACTGGATGCTCACCCCCGACCACGAGCTGCTGGTCGAGTGCGAGCGCTCGGGGGCGTACGTGCGGATGCGGGCGATCTCGTCCGGCGCGGTCGTCAGCGAGGTCCGCCCGATGGGCGTCACCGCCGACACCCGCGGCAAGGTCTTCGTCGGACCCGGCGACCGGCTCGCCCTGGTCTCGTGGGACCCGCAGGGGCAGTTCTCGGTCTGGGACGTGTTCTCCGGGCAGCTCACCAACCGGTTCCAGGCCCCGGCCAACAACCGGCCGGTGAAGGTGCTGGTGCACGAGGGCCAGTGGCGGCTGATCGCCGAAGCCGACCGGAAGGTGCACGTCGGGCGGTACGTCCGGGACGTGGCGACGATGTGGGACCTGAACACCGGCACCGTCGTCGAGGAGATGGTCGGCGAGGACCTGAACCGGCGCTACGGCGGGTACACCGACCACTGCACCGCCGACGGGTTCGCCGCCGAGTGCGACAGCCCCGACGGGCGGCTGCGGGCGGGCACGGCGCGCAGCGCGGCAGGGCTGGCGGTGTGGCTGCACGAGACCGGCAGCGCGGAGGAGGTGTTCCGCAGCGACCTCGGCTCGGTGCGCTCGGCCCGGACCGCGTTCAGCGCCGACGGCCACCACCTGCTGGCCCAGTGGAGCGCCGCCGACACCAGCTGCGTGGACGTCTGGCAGGTCTGAGCCTCAGGAACCCGTCGCCGCCCGGTCGGAGTCGCTGCGCAGGACGCAGAACTCGTTGCCCTCGGGGTCGGCCAGGACCGCCCAGCCGGTGCCGTCGGGGTTGCGGCGGTCGGCGACGAGGGTGGCGCCGAGGCCGAGCAGCCGCTCCACCTCCTGGTCGCGCGAGGTCTGCGGGCGCAGGCACAGGTGGAGCCGATTCTTGGTCTGCTTGGGCTCGGGCACCTGGTTGAAGTAGAGGATCGGGCCCTCCGCCAGCAGCACCTGGGTCTCGTGGTCTCCCGGCCGGTTGTCCGGGTCCAGCGGACGGCCCGTCACGCCGCTCCAGAAGCGGGCGAGCTCGTAGGCGTTGGCGCAGTCGATCGCCACGTTCTGCAATACCGAAACCATGCGGGCAAGCTATCCCGATCTTCAGCTCGGGCACCACCGACTTGCCCGCACGGCCTCACACGTTTCAGGCGCAGCTGGAGACCGGCCGCATGGTGACGATCTGGTCGACCGGGACCGGCAGGGTGACGCCGCTGTCGGTGCTCAGCCACAGCATGCGCGGCGGGGCGCCGTCGGTGACCACGCCGCACGCGGTGGCGCCGTTGCCGAACTGGAGCTCCACCGAGGGCGCGGGCGTGGCGGGCCACCACGCGGTCAGCCCGGCCACCGCCATCATCGCCACCGAGGCGATGGTGGCGCGGATGCCGGTGCGCAGCTGGGCGCTCGACCACCGCGGGTGCGCCGGGGTGTCGCCGACCGGCCAGGCGACCTTGCCGACCTTCAGGATCGACCAGAGGGCGGTGACGAAGGCGCCGACCGTCGCCATCGCGGCCATCCACGACAGCCACTCGGGGCCCGCGCTCTCGTCGCCCATCCGCAGCACGCCGCAGAAGCCGATGAAGCCGAGCACGCCGAGCTGGATGCCGTGCCAGCCCCGGGCCGAGTCGCTGACCTTCGCGGCCGCGTCGGTGTCGGGAGTGGACGGCGCGGGGGCGCCGAAGGCGTTCGTCATGGCTGAAGTCATACCGTATCGAGTTGTTCTTCGGTGTGTCGGCTTGCTTCCTCTTGCGGCGCTTCGGACTGCGGCGGGATGTCGATGATCCCGGCCCGGTCGAGGCGGGGCATGATGATGCGGCGCAGGATGAGCTGGAGCGCGGCGGTCACCGGGATGGCGATCAGCGCGCCGACCGCACCGAGCAGCACCGCGCCGACCAGCGCGGACAGGATGACCGCGAGATCGGAGATGTCGACCGAGCGCTTCATGATGCGCGGGGCGATGATCCAGTTCTCGATCTGCTGGTACACGATGAAGAAGATGATGCAGGCGACGCCGACCTCGACGGAGACGGCGAACCCGGCGATGACGCCGACGATCGCACCCAGCATCGCCCCGATCTGCGGGATCAGGTCGCACACGGCCACCACCGAGGCCAGCGCGAACGCGTACGGCACCCCGGCGATCAGGAAGAACACGAACGCCGACACCCCGGCCAGCAGTGCCACCGCCAGCGAGCCCAGCAGGTACGCCCCGAACTTCTCGAAGATCTCGTCGCCCACGGCCCGCGCCTGCTCGCGCCGGTATGCCGGGAACAGCCGGTAGAAGCCCTCGCGGAGCCGGTCCCAGGCGGCCAGGAAGTAGATGGTCAGCACCGCCGCGGTGACGAGGTTGAAGATCAGCCCGAAGAACAGCAGCACCCCGCCGAACACGCCCGACACCGCCTGCCCGAGCGCCTCCGGCGTCGCCGCCGACTTCAGCCGCTCGACCAGGTCGTAGCGGGCCAGGAACTCGGCCAGCTGCGGGTCCTTGCCGATCTTGTCCAGATAGGTGGGTATCGCGTCCACCAGGTGGCCGGACTGGCTCAGCAGCGGCGGCACCAGCGCCACGATGCCGCTGCACCCCAGCAGCACCACCGCCAGCGCCACCACGGTCACGGCCAGGCCCCGGTTGAGGCCGCGCCGCCGCAGCCACGCCACCGCCGGGTGCAGGCCGATCGCCAGGAACAGCGACACCAGGATCAGCAGCAGCACCGACAGCGCCTCGCGGACGGCCAGCGCCAGCACCACCGCGCACACCAGCCCGAGCCCGCCCACGAACCCGGTCCCGAACACCGACCTGCGCGGCGACATGTGCTTGTCCACGATCGACCTCCCTGAGCTCACATCGGACGGTGAGCTGAGCCACCTGAGTATGGCGATCGGCGGCCGACGCTGGCTACCATCGCCGAGGTGCGACCCCTCCTGCACCGAACCGTCCGGCCCACCCTGCTGCTAGGCACGGTGCTGCTGACGATCGGCCTGTCCGCCGCCTCCTGTGACGACGCCCCCGACGTGACCCTGGCCGCGGCGAGCCGCGCCACCGTCACCGAGGTCGTCGACGCCCCCGCCGCGGTGACCGCGCGGGCCGCGGCCACCCTGACCGCACCCGCCGACGGTACCCTGGCCCGGCTCGCGGTAACCCCGGGCCAGCAGGTGACCAAGGGCCAGGTGCTCGCCGTGGTCGCCTCGCCGGCCGCCCAATCCCGGCTCACCCAGGCGAAACAGGCCCTGGACGCGGCGAAGCGCTCCGGCGGCGGCAGCCCGTCGGTCGACCTGCGCGGGGCGCAGCGGCACCTGGACTCCGCCGCCGCCGAGGCGTTCACGCAGGCCCGTACGGCGGCCGGGCAGATCGCCGACGAGCAGGCCCGGCAGGCGCTGCTGGCGCAGATCACCGCCGGGGAGCGCAGCTACCGGCAGGCGTCGGCGGCCGTCGCCGACGCGGCCGGGGCGGTGCAGCGCGGCGTCGCGTCGCTCGGCTCGGCGATGAAGGCGCTGGGCGCCGCGCAGCGGTTGCAGGCGCAGCAGGCGTACGACCTGGCCAAGGCCACCGTGGACGCGCTGACGCTGCGCGCCCCGATCCCCGGCGTGGTGCAGCTCGGCGGCACCTCCACCCCCGCCGCCGCCCCCGACCTGTCCAGCCTGCTCGGCGGCATGGGCGGTGCCGGCGGCGCGAGCGGCGGCGGCACGTCGGTCCCCGCCGGGGTCGCCGGGGTGCCCGCCGTCGGCGCGCCCGTGTCCGCCGGGACCGCGATCGTCACCGTGGTCGACACCAGCGAGCTCGGCCTGGTCGCCGAGGTCGACGAGACCGACATCCTGCTGGTGCGGACCGGCATCGCGGCCGAGGCCGAGCTCGACGCCGCGCCCGGCACCGCGTACCCGGCGACGGTGACCGCGATCGACGTGCTGCCCACGCCCAACAGCCGCGGCGCGGTCGCCTACCGGGTGCACCTGTCGCTGGCCGCGCTGCCCTCGGGCGCGCCCGAGCCCCGGCCCGGCATGAGCGCCGTGGTCCGGCTCCAGGTCCGCGAGGCCGCCGACGCGGTCACGGTGCCGGCCTCGGCCGTGTTCACCAGCGACGGCCACGACACGGTATGGGTGCGCGCCGCCGACGGCACCGCGCAGCGCCGTACCGTCACGGTCGGGGTGTCCGGGATGGACACGCTGCAGATCACCGCCGGGCTGACCGAGGGCGAGCAGGTGGTGGTACGCGGCGCCGACCGCGTCACCGCCGGGGACCGGCTGCCGTGACCGGCCCCGCCCCGGCCATCGAGGCGGTCGGCGTCGAGCGCACGTACGCCCTGGACGGGGTCGACGTGGCCGCGCTGCGCGGCGTCTCCCTGACCATCGAGCACGGCGAGTACGCTGCGATCGTCGGCCCGTCCGGTTCGGGCAAGTCGACGCTGATGCACCTGCTCGGCGGCCTGGACCAGCCGACCCGCGGCACGCTGCGCATCGGCGGCCGCGACGTGGCCGGGCTGGACCCGGGCGAGATGGCGCACCTGCGCAACGCCACCATCGGCTTCGTCTTCCAGTCGTTCCACCTGCTGGGGCGCACCAGCGCCCTGGACAACGTGGCGCTGCCGCTGGTCTACCGGGGCCTGGGCGCCAAAGAGCGGCGCGGCCGCGCCGCGCTGATGCTGGAGCGGGTCGGGCTCGGCCACCGGATGCTGCACCGGCCCAACCAGATGTCCGGCGGCGAGCAGCAGCGGGTGGCCATCGCCCGCGCGCTGGTCACCGAGCCGGTGGTGCTGCTGGCCGACGAGCCGACCGGCAACCTGGACTCGGCCACCGGCGCCGCGGTGCTGGAGCTGCTGGAACGGCTCAACACCGACGAGGGGGTGGCGGTGGTGCTGGTCACCCACGACCGGGAGGTGGCCGCGCGGGCCCGGCGGCAGATCGTGATGCGCGACGGGCTGATGCTGTCCGACAGCGCCGCCCCGGCCGGGGAGGTGGCCGCGTGAGGTTCGCCGAGGCGTGGCGGGTCGCCGTCGACGCGCTGCGCGCCAACCGGCTGCGCAGCCTGCTCACGATGCTGGGCATGGTGATCGGCGTCGGCGCGGTGGTGATCCTGGTGGCGCTGGGCACCGGCACCCGCGACGCGGTGCAGGCCCAGGTCGAGGGGCTGGGCTCGAACCTGCTGATCGTGGTCCCGGGGCAGGTCAACCTCAACGCCGCCCCGACGGTGTCCAAGCTGGACCGCACCGACCTCGACGCCGTGGTGAAGATCGTCGGGGACCGGGACCGGGTCACCGTGTCGCTGACCTCCGGCGAGAACGTGCGCGCGGGCAACAACGCCATGTTCACCAGCGTCCTGGGGGTGCTGGAGTCGACGCCGCACGTGTTCCTGCGCGACCTGCGCTCCGGCACGTACCTCAGCCGCACCGACGTCGACACCGGGCGCCGGGTCGCGGTGCTGGGCGACAAGGTCGCCAAGCGGCTGTACGGCGCCCGCGACCCCGTCGGCCAGCAGCTCACCATCGCCGGGGTGCGGTTCCGGGTGATCGGGGTGTTCGCGCCGCTGGGCCAGAGCCTGGGTGTCGACCGCGACAACGAGGTGCACATCCCGCTGACCACCGCGCAGCGGCTCATCGGCACCAACCGCATCGACGCGTTCGCGGTGAAGGCCCCCGACAGCGACGGCATCGACGCCCTCGGCCGCGACATCGTCGCCGAGCTGCACCGCCGCCACCCCGACGACGAGTTCAGCGCCGTCACCCAGGGGCAGATCCTGGGCGCCCTCGGCGAGATCCTGGGTGTGCTCACCGCCGTGCTGGCCGCGATCGCGGGCATCTCGCTGCTGGTCGGCGGCGTCGGCGTCTCCAACATCATGCTGGTGTCGGTCCGCGAGCGCACCCGCGAGATCGGGCTGCGCAAGGCCGTCGGCGCCCGCCCGCGCGACATCGGGTTGCAGTTCCTGCTCGAAGCGGTGCTGCTCACCTCGGTCGGCGGCGTGCTGGGCATCGTCATCGGCGTCGGGGTGTCGCTGGCCGTCGGGGCGCTGAGCCCGGTGCCCGCGACGGTGACCTGGTGGTCGGCGGCGCTGGCGTTCGGCGTCTCGGCCGGGGTCGGCATCGCGTTCGGGGTGGTGCCCGCGCAGCGGGCCGGCAAGCTCGATCCCGTGGTGGCACTGCGTACCGACTGACGGGATCATGAGGAAGGCCGCCCGCACGCTGCACGTATCATGTATCCCGTTTTGTCACGGGGTGAAGGGGTGCGGCGATGGGGGCGGTGTTTCACCTGCTCGGGCCGGTGGCGCTCGGGCCCGGCGCCGCCGTCGCGGTCGCCGTCCCGAAGGTGCGCTGCCTGCTCGCGGTGCTGCTGCTCGACGCGAACCGGCAGGTCAGCCTCGACCGGCTCACCGACGAGCTGTGGGCCGACGACCCGCCCCGCTCGGCCGTGGCGAACCTCCGCTCGTACGCCTCGACGCTGCGCCGCCTGCTGGCCGCCGCCGGGGTCGACCCCGACCGGCTGGAGACCACGGCCGGCGGCTACCGGCTGCGGGTCGAGGACGGCGAGTCCGACCTGGCGGCGTGGGAGGCCGACGCCGACCGCGGCCGCGCGGCGCTGACCGCCGGCCGTCCCGCCGACGCCGTCCCGCTGCTGGAACGGGCGCTGGCGCGCTGGCGCGGCCCGGCCCTGGCCGACGTGCCGGTGAGCGCGGCGCTGGCCGCCCGCGCCACCGCACTGGGCGAGCTGCGCACCGCCGCCAGCGAGGACCTGTTCGAGGCGCGGCTGCTGGCCGGGGACGGCACCGCGCTGGTGGCCCCGCTGCGCGGGCACCTGGCCGCCCACCCCACCCGCGAGCGCGGCTACGGCCAGCTCATGCGGGTGCTGTACGGCTCCGGCGACCCGGCGGCGGCGCTGGAGGTGTACCGGCAGGCCCACGCCGCGCTCCAGGACGAGCTCGGCCTGTCGCCCGGCCCGGAGCTGCGCGAGACGCAGGCGGCGATCCTGCGCCGCGACCCGGCGCTGGCGGCGCGGACGGCAGCGGCCGCCCCGCCCGCCGACGTGCCGCGCCAGCTCCCCGCCGACATCCCGGTGCTGGTCGGCCGCGACCGCGAACTCGACCGGCTGGTCCGGTCGGGTGCGGCCGTCCACAACATCCACGGCGCGGGCGGGGTCGGCAAGTCCGCGCTGGCCGTACGCGCCGCGCACCGCCTGGCCGACCGCTACCCCGACGGCCAGCTCTACCTCGACCTCCAGGGCTCCAACCCGCGCCTCACCCCGCTCACCGGCGACGAGGTGACCAGCCGGTTCCTGCGCGCGCTCGGCGTCGCCGAGGCGGCCGTCCCCGCCACCCCCGCCGAGGCCACCACGCTCTACCGGTCGCAGCTGGCGCAGCGGCGGATGCTGATCCTGCTGGACAACGCCGTCGACGCCGCGCAGGTGCGCCCGCTGCTGCCCGGCACGGCCAGCAGCCTGGTCGTCGTGACCAGCCGCCGCGCGCTGACGTCCCTCGACGGCGCCGAGCTGCTCCCGCTGGACGTGCTGTCCGAGGACGACGCCGCCGAGCTGGTCGACCGCCTGGCCGGCCCCGGCCGCGGCCCGGCCGCGACGAAGGACCTGGTGGCGCTGTGCGGAAAGCTGCCGCTGGCGCTGCGCATCGCCGCGGCCCGCCTGGCCGCCCGCCCCGACTGGACCGCCGACGACCTGGTCGAACGCCTCGTCGACGAACGCATGCGCCTGGACGAGCTGCACACCGACGACATGGCCGTGCGCTCCTGCTTCCACGCCAGCTACCGCGCCCTCGAACCCGTCGCCGCCCGCGCCTTCCGTATGAGCGGGCTGGCCCGCGTGCCCCACCTGACGGTCCCGTCGCTGGCCGCGCTGCTCGGCGAGTCCAAGGCGACCGCCGCCGCGGCCCTCGACCGGCTCGTCGAAGCGCGGCTGGTCGAGGCCGACGGCGGCCGCTACCGCCTGCACGACCTGCTGCGCCTGTACGCCGCCGAGCGCAGCACCGCCGAGGACGGTGCCGAGCCGCGCGCCGCCGCCGTGCACCGCGCCCTCGTCTACTACCTGGGCACCGCCCGGCGCGCCGTGTACCGGCTGCACACGGTGGAGCGCCCGGCCGACCCGGCGTTCGACGGGCCGGAGGGCACCGGCCTGGTGCGCATCGACACCGTCGACGACGCCCACCGGTGGCTGGAGCTGGACTGGCCGTGCGCCCTGGCGATCGCGGCGCAGGCGGGCGAGCTGACCGGGCCGTCGCGCGGCTATCCGGCGCGGCTGCTGCGCGGCACCTCGCACCATCTGATGCAGAGCCGGCAGTGGCGCATGGTCGGCCAGATCGCGACCGTCGCGCTGGAGACGTGCGCACCCGACGACCTCCAGTCGCAGGCGGTGGCCCACGGCATCGTCGGCCAGCAGCTGACCCGCTACCGCCGGACCGCCGACGCGCGGCGCCACCTGGAGCAGGCCGCGCAGCTGTGGCAGCGGCTCGGCGAGCCCGACGGGCAGGCGGTGGTCCTCAACAGCCTCGGTTTCACGGCCCGGCTGGAGGGCGACCTCCCCGGCGCCACGGAATACTTCCAGGCCTGCCTGACCGTGCTGCGGCGGCTGGGCCACCGGTCGCTGGAGGCCAACGTCCTGAACAACCTCGCCGACACGTACGCCGAGATGGGCCGCATCGACGCGGCGGTCTCGACGCTCCACCTGGCGGTGGAGATCCGCGCGGGCGGGATCGACCTGATCGGACGGATCGGCGACGCGGCGTCGCTGGCGCGGTTCGAGGCGATGGCGGGCCGGTGGCCGTCGGCCCTGCGCCAGCACGCGCGCGCGGTGCGGCTGGCCCGTGCGGTCAGCGACCGCACCACGCTGGCGTTGCAGCTGCTGATGCGCGCCGAGACCTGCGTCCGGCTCGGGCGGCCCGACCTGGCACTGGCCGAGGCCGCGCTGATCGAGCGGCGGTACGGGCAGCTGAGCAACCGCTACATCCCGGCCGCGGCCGAGCGGTTGCGCGTCAAGGCGCTACGCGCCCTCGGCGATCCGGGCGCGGACGCCGCGCTCGACCGGGCCCGGGACAAGTTCCGGCTGGTCGAACCGCAGGACGCCGCGATCGAGTACTTCCTGTTCGGTGATGACCCGACCCTCCCGCACCCTCCGTAGGCGCGTCACCGCCAGTGTGGGATTGCCGGATCATCACCGAAACTCACACCGCTCCCGTGCGGTGCCGTCGATCCTGCCAGGCTCCGATACAGCGGGTCATATATTTACGACGGTTGAACAGCGGGCGGCTGCCGCGGCCCGGTGCGGCGGCCGCGGTCAGCGGACGTAGGACCAGCTGACCATCTCGCCGTCGCGGTACGGCATCACCCCGTGGAACGGGCGCGGGTCGTCGTCGAAGACCATCGGCAGCCACTCGCGGTCGCTGGCCCACATCGGCACGTCGTAGAGCTGCTCGACCGGCACCCAGGTCAGGGTGCCCTCGTGGTTGCCCTCGTGCGCCTGCCCGGTGAAGGAGTCGACCCGGAACACGAACCCGAACCAGTCCTCGCCCCGCTTGCCGAACCCGGGCCAGGACACGGTGCCGCGCAGCGACAGCGCCCCGGCGTGCAGCCCGGACTCCTCGTGCACCTCGCGGCGTACGCCGGTCAGCACGTCCTCGTCGCGCTCGACCCGCCCGCCCAGCCCGACGTGCTTGCCGTAGTGGATGTCGTCGGGCCGCTTGTCCCGGTGCAGCAGCAGCACGCTGCCCCCGTCGGGCGACACCACGTACGCCAGCGTCGCCATGATCGGCGTGATCAATCAGCCCTCCCCGGGACGAGTTGCCCGGCAATCGGGCGTATGACGGTTCAAGATACGCCCGGTTGCCGGGCAACTCCGCTGATCGGGCGGCGGGCGGGGCGTACACGGATAAAATTCGCATAGTGAACGGGGACGGGTCCACAGACGGATGGTCGGCGCGACGCGACCGGGTCGTGTCAGCGGCGCTGGCGCGGCTGCGCCGGTTCCCGCGCGACGATCCCGCCTGGGCGCAGGCCCGCGACGAGGCCATCAACGCCGCGATCCCGCTGGCCCGCAGGCTGGCGCGCCGGTTCAGCTTCCGCGGCGAGGAACTCGACGACCTCACCCAGGTCGCCCTGCTCGGGCTGATCAAGTCGGTCGACCGCTTCGACGTCGCCCAGGGCGTACGGTTCGAGCGCTTCGCCGCCCCGACGATGCTCGGCGAGCTGCGCCGCCACTTCCGCGACCGGGGCTGGACCCTGCGCGTGCACCGCCGCCTCCAGGAACTGCACCTGGAGATCAACCGGAGCATCCCGCAGCTGTGCCAGCGGCTCCAGCGCACCCCGCAGGTCGGCGACCTCGCCGACCACCTCCACCGCGACCCCGACGAGATCCGCGCCGGGATGGCCTGCGCCAGCGCGTACGCCGTCGGCTCGCTCAACAGCATGGTCAGCACCGGCGGCAGCCTCGCCGAGCTCGGCGAGCTGCTCGGCGCGGCCGACGCCCGGCTGGAGTCGCTGGCCGACCAGCACGTCGTCCGCCAGGCCGTCGCCGCCCTGCCTCAGCGCGACCGGCACCTGCTGGCGCTGCGGTTCACCGCCGACCTGACCCAGGCCGAGATCGCCCAGCGGCTCGGCCTGTCCCAGATGCACGTGTCGCGGCTGCTCAACCGGTGCTTCGTCCAGCTGCGCGAATCACTCGGCGACCAGGCCTGACTCCGCCGCCGACGACTCCGGCAGCCCCTTGATCTCCGCCTCGGTGCCCTTGGCGCTGATGCGCAGCTTCGCGCCCAGGAACGGCAGCCGGTCCACGGTGACCGTCCCCCACGACTCGGGCAGCCGCGGCCGCAGCACGATGCTGCGGCGCGGCACGTCCAGGTCCAGGCCGAGGAAGGCCCGCACGATCAGCAGCGGCGCCGCGCTGGCCCACGCCTGCGGCGAGCACGACGTCGGGTACGGCACCGGCGGCCGGTAGACGTCGGCCGGGAACCCGCAGTACAGCTCCGGTAGCCGCCCGCCGAACGCCGTCGCCGCCGCGATCAGGCCGTCGGCCAGCCGGTGCGCCAGCTCCACCGCGCCCGGCACGTGCGCGTAGCGCATCAGCCCGGCGATGCACAGCGCGGTGTCGTGTGGCCACACCGAGCCGTTGTGATAGCTCATCGGGTTGTACGCACCCATCCGCTCCGACAGCGTGCGCAGCCCGAACCCGCTGTCCATGTCCGCGCCCGCGAACTTCTGGACCAGCTGCGCGGCGTGCTCGTCGGAGACGATCCCGGTCCACAGGCAGTGGCCCGGGTTGCTCGTCAGCGCGTCCATCGGCCGCTTGTGCCCGTCCAGCGCCACCGCGAAGTAGCCCTCGTCGGGCAGCCAGAACGCCTCGGCGAACCGTTCGCGCAGCTTGTCGGCCCGTTCGGTGCAGGCGGCCGCGCACGCCTGGTCGCCGAAGGCCTCGGCCAGTTCCGCCCGCGCCCGCCACGCCGCGTAGGCGTAGCCCTGCACCTCGGCCAGGGCCACCGGCGGCTCCACCAGCCGCCCGGCCGCGTCGTTGATGCCGTCGAAGCTGTCCTTCCAGCCCTGGTTGAAGAGACCCCGGTCGGTGGCGCGGCGGTATTCGACGAACCCGTCGCCGTCGCGGTCGCCGTAGACCTGCATCCAGTTCAGGACGCCGTCGGCGGCTGGCAGCAGTGCGCGCACGTCCGACTCGGCCGCGCCCCACCGCCACACCTCGCCCAGCAGCGCCACGAACAGCGGCCCGGCGTCGATGGTGCCGTAGTAGTGCGAGCCGCCCAGCGCCGACGCGCTCTCGGGCCCCAGCCGCAGCTCGTGCAGGATCCGCCCCGGCTCCTCGTCGGTACGCGGATCGACCTTGCGGCCCTGGAGCCCGGCCAGCGTGTACAGCGTCCCCACGGCCAGCCCCGGGTCCAGCGGCAGCGCCATCCACGAGGTGAGCAGGCTGTCGCGGCCGAACAGGGTCATGAACCAGGGCGCCCCGGCCGCGACGAACGTCTGCCTGGCCTCGTCGGTGATGGAGATCCGCAGCGCGTCGAGGTCGCGTACGCTGCGGCGCAGCACCAGCGACATGCCGTCGTGCTGCACCCGGATCGCCGAGACCTGCCGCCGCCACGAACCGTCGTCGGCGTCCTCGGCGGCGAGGTGGTCGCGAAAGCGCGGCTCGATCCGGCGGCTCTCCACCACCGGGTGCACCTCGATCTCGGTCTGCCAGCGGCCCCGGCCTGGGATGACCGCCTGCCAGCTCAACCCGTTATGGCTGCTGGTCGGCTCGCCGGTGGCGTGCACCAGCAGCCCGCGGGAGTTGTCCGAGCGGCTGAACACCAGGTTCACCCCGGTCGCGGTGGCGTGCGTGACCGACGGGACCATCTGGCCCTCCTTCACCGCGAACAGGTCGGCGAAGTCGGTCTCCACGCGCAGGTCCAGGGTGATCATCGTCGGTTCGTACCCGACGTTCTGCAGCGTGATCACCTCGCGCATGCCCTGGCCGACGATGCGCTCGCGCACCACCAGCAGGCTGCTGTCGGCATGCCCCGGCGCGGGCGGGCGGCGCAGCATGAACCGGGCCGCGAACGCGTCGCGGTCGACCACCTGCAGCGGCTGCGGCGGCTGCCCGTCCAGGCGCAGCTGCCAGCACGACACGATCCGGGTGTCGCGGAAGAACAGCCCCTGCGCCGCGCCCGGGTTCATGTCCCCGTTGGGCGCGCAGATGCTGAACGTCGTGCCCTCGACGATGGTGACCTCGCCCTGGCCGTGCGGAACCGGCTCGGAGGCGTTCAGGGGGGCGGGATTCGTCACGGTCACCGCCCCGTGAGCCGGCCGGCGCGCACGGCCGAGCGGCCCGCGCGCCCGGGTGCCTGCGGTCGGCGGCGGGCCGCCAGTGCCGCCCGGTATGCCCGCGCGTAGCCGACCGCCATCCGGGTCGCGCTGAACCCGCGCACCACGTGCTCCCGGCACGCCCGCGGGTCGAGCTGCACCACGTCGGCCAGCGCCTGCGGCAGCTCGTCCGGATCGTCGCAGACGATGCCGCTCACGCCGGTCTCCACGACCTCGGGCACGGCCCCGGCCCGCAGCGCCACCACGGGCGTGCCGCAGACCATCGCCTCGATCATCACCATGCCGAACGGCTCCTCCCACTGCACCGGGAACAGCAGGCAGCGGGCGTTGGTGAGCAGCTCACGCTTGCGGTGGGCGTCGGCGACGCCGATCATCCGGTCGTCGGGGCCCAGCCGCGGCTCGACCTCCTTGGCGAAGTACTCCTTCTCCTCGGGCTCGGAGCATTTGCCCGCCAGGATCAGCGGCAGCCCGGCCCGGTGCGCGGCCTCGATCGCCGTGTGCGCGCCCTTGTCGGCGTTGAACCGGCCCAGGAAAAGCGCGTAGTCCTCTTTGTGCTCCTGGAACGGCCAGTCGTGCGGGTTCAGCCCGTTGTAGACGGTGTCCAGCCAGTTCAGCTCCGGCGCCAGCGACCGCTGCCGGCGGCTGATCGCCACCAGCGACAGGTCGCGGTCCAGGGTGCGGTAGTAGCCGCGCAGCTCGGAGTCGACCGGCCCGTGCACGGTCGCGATCGTGGGCAGGCCCAGCATGTCGTACGCCGGGGCGTTGAGGGGGCCCGCGAAGGTGTGGTCGTGCACCACGTCCACCTCGCCCGCCGCGGCCAGGTCCTCGACCACGCGGCGCGACAGGGCGGCGTAGATGATCTCCGGGCCTGGCTCGCCGAGCCGGTCGGGGACCGCCTGCTCCCAGACCTGCCAGAAGCGGGCCTGCGTGCCGTCGCGGCCGGCCCCGATCACGGTCACCGTGTGGCCGAGGTCGACCAGCGCGTTGCTGAGGTCGGCGATGACGGCCTCGATGCCGCCGTACGCCGCGGGCGGCACGTCGAAGTACGGCGGTGCCACCATCGCGATCCGCAGTGGGGCCGACCCGGTGCCGGACAGGGTGTTCTGCACCCTGGCGAAATGTTCGGGCGTACTGTCACCGCCCTTGACCAGCGTGGTTCTCACCACCCCTGTTTACCCCGACCGGCCCCCGGACACACCTTGCAACACGACCTGTCGATGAAACGTGGCACGGAAACGGGGAGGATGTCGCATTCGCCACCCCTCCCCGTCACCACCCCACGCCAAGCGGTCAGGCGCGGGCCAGGCGCCAGCGGCGCACCTCGCCCGGCCGGCGGACCGCCAGCGACAACCCCGTGGCCAGCAGCGACAGCAGCCCCGCCACATAGATCGCCCCGGCGTACGTGCCGGACTGGTCGCGGACCACGCCCGCCGTGAACGCGACCGCCGCCGCGCCGAGCTGGTGCGAGGCGAACACCCAACCGAACACGATCGGCCCCGAGGCACCGAACGCCTGGCGGGTCAGCGCGATCGTCGGCGGCACCGTCGCCACCCAGTCCAGGCCGTAGAAGATGACGAAGACCAGCATGCTGGGGTGCGGGTCGGCCGCGAACAGGCTCGGCAGGATCAGCAGCGACAGGCCGCGCAGGGCGTAGTACGCGCCGAGCAGCTTGCGCGGGTCGAACCGGTCGGTCAGCCAGCCCGACAGCACCGTACCCGCGATGTCGAACACGCCGACCAGCGCGAGCAGCCCCGCCGCCGTGGTCGTCGGCATGCCGTGGTCATGCGCGGCCGGGATGAAGTGCGTGCCGACCAGCCCGTTGGTCGTCGCGCCGCAGATGGCGAACCCGGCCGCGAGCAGCCAGAACGTCTTGGTCTTCGCCGCCTCGCGCAGCGCGCCCAGGGCGCGGCCGGCCGCGCCGGCCGGGGCGGGGGTCGACGGCACCGGCTCGGCCGGGTCGGCACCGTACGGCAGCACGCCCAGCTCCGCCGGGTCGTCGCGCAGCAGCCACAGCACCAGCGGCACCACCAGCAGCGCCGATCCGGCGACCACCAGCGCCGAGACGCGCCAGTCGAACCGGGTGACCAGGTTCGCCAGCAGCGGTAGGAAGATCAGCTGGCCGGTGGCGCCGCCGGCCGTCAGCACGCCCGTCACCACGCCCCGGTGCTTGATGAACCAGCGGCCGGTGAACGTGGCCACGAACGCCAGCGCCATCGACCCGGTGCCCAGCCCGACCAGCACACCCCAGCACAGGATGAGCTGCCAGCTCGCGTTCATGAACACGGTCAGCCCGCTGCCCGTGGCGACCAGCAGCATCGCCGCCGCCACGACCTTGCGCATGCCGAAGCGCTCCATCAGCGCGGCGGCGAACGGTGCGGTGAACCCGAACAGCAGGAGGTTCACCGATACCGCGATCGAGATGATGCCGCGCGACCAGCCGAACTCCTGCTGCAACGGCTCGATGAGCACCCCGGGCGTGGCCCGGAACCCGGCCGAGCCGACGATCGCCACCAATGCGACCGCCGCCACCGCCCAGGCGACGTTCTGACTTCTGACCCGCTTGACGCGGCCTTCGAGCAATGTCACGACGCCATCATCCGAGCACGCGCCCGGCCCGGCCAGTGGCCTGATTGCCACTATCCGAAAACATCCGGCCACGGGCGTGGCATCATCGGGGGTATGGACCGAGCCCACCGCGTCGCCGTGCTGGCCTTCGACGGCGTCGTCGCCCTCGACCTGGGCATTCCCACCCAGGTCTTCCACTCCGCCACCGACGCCGACGGCAACCGCCTCTACGAGGTGCGCGTCTGCACCCCCGGCGCCGCCCAGATTCGCAGCAGCGGCGGCTACGACATCGTCCCCCAGCACGGGCTGGAGCTGCTCGACTGGGCCGACACCGTCATCATCCCCGGACTGTTCCGCGAACACGTCCGCCTCGACCCCGACCACCCGGCGCTGGACGCCGTACGCCGCGCCGCCGCCGCGCGAACCCGGATCATGTCCATCTGCACCGGCGCGTTCGCGCTGGCGGCCACCGGGCTGCTCGACGGCCGCCGCGCCGCCACCCACTGGGCGTACGCCGACCTGTTCCGCGGCATGTTCCCGCAGGTGGATCTCGACCCCGACGTGCTGTTCATCGACGACGGGGAGATCCTGACCTCAGCCGGGGTCGCCGCCGGACTCGACCTGTGCCTGCACGTGGTACGCCGCGACCACGGCGCCGAGGTCGCCAACCGGGCCGCCCGGCGCACCGTCGTGGCCCCCTGGCGCGACGGCGGCCAGTCCCAGTTCATCGAGCGCCCGATGCCCGAGGCCGGGGACGCCACCACCGCCGCCACCCGCGCCTGGGCGCTCAACCGCCTCGGCGAACCGCTCGACCTGCCGCAGCTCGCCCGGCACGCGAACATGAGCGTGCGCACCTTCACCCGGCGCTTCCGCGAGGAGACCGGCATGAGCCCCGGCCGCTGGCTCACCGGCCAGCGCGTCGAGCACGCCCGCCACCTCCTGGAGAGCACCGACCTGACCGTGGACCAGGTCGCCGAGCGGGCCGGGTTCGGCACCGCCGTCTCCATGCGCCAGCACCTGCGCGCCAGCGTCGGCACCGCCCCCCTCGCCTACCGCCGCACCTACCGCCCCACCCTCACCCCGACCCCCTGACCCGCCGCCCACCCGCGCCCGCACCCGCGCTTCCGCGCGCCGTCGCGCCCTTTGATCGCTGCACTTTCGGGGAAACTGCACGAATCCGGCCGCGCATTCCAGCAGTTTCCCCGAAACTGCAAGATCGGGCTGCCGCCGCGGCAGGCGGACGCGGGGCGGTGGGGGTGGTCCCGAGGGTCAGGCGGGGGCGGGTGCGGTGCGGCCGTTGCGGCCGGCGCGCCAGAGGCCGTACAGGGCGAGCAGGGCCGCGACCAGCAGCGGGCCGCCGTCGCGGACGAGTCCGTCCAGGCCGAGCAGCCACCAGCACAGCGGCAGGTGCACGGCGAGCACGGTCATCGTGAGCGCCACCAGCAGCAGTTTCGCCCAGGTCTTGCCCTTGAGCAGGAAGTAGCTGACGACCACCGTCACGTAGCTGGTGGCCAGTGCGAGCAGGAACCAGACCACGACCAGCGGCAGCCGGCCCAGCCGCCCGTCGAACACGGGCCCGAACGCGACCGCGCACGCCACCAGCATCAGCGCGCTGTAGCTGATCGAGGCCACCCGCGCGGTGATCAGCCAGCCCGCGGCGTGCGGCCGCGCCTGCACGACCTTGCGGTTGAACCCCTCCCGGTCCAGCACCCACCGGGCCCGGGGCCGGGTCAGGTGCCCGACGACGCCCGACGCCCGGTACAGCAGTGCGATGACCAGCAGGCACAGCACCATGACGACGGCGAACCCGGCGATCCCGGGCAACGGCGGGTAGCCCTGCTTGGGCACCACCAGCCGCGCCACGGAGAAGATCGTGGTCACGGCGAGGATCAGCCCGAACGGCGCCGCGCCGGGCCGCCCGGCCCACACGTGCCAGATCAGCACCAGGAACCCCAGCGCCCGCAGCAGCGCCCACCCGGTACGGATGAACAGGCTGTAACCGCCGTCCTCGGCGTAGTACCAGTTCAGCCACTCAACGGCGGCGGTGACCAGCGCCGTGAGCACCAGCAGCACCGCCAGCACGCGGACGGAGGCGGGGCGGGGTGCGGAAGTATCCGGCGCTGCGGTCACCCGTCCATGATGCGCAGCGGGGACAATGGATGCCATGTGCCGCAGCATCAAGACCCTTCGCCCGCCGTTCCAGGAGATCGTCACCGAGGACGACATGCACGCCGCCGCGCTGCAGTACGTCCGCAAGATCTCCGGTTTCCGCGCCCCGGCCGCCCACAACGCCCAGGCCTTCGAGGACGCCGTGGCGGCCGTCACCGCCGCCACCGCGACCCTGCTCGCCACCCTCCAGGTCCGCCGCTGACCGCGTCCCGGTGCGGGGGCGGTCAGAAGTCGCCGCCGCCGAAGTCTCCGCCGAAGTCGTCCATGCCGGGGTCGTAGCCGCCCGGGTCGTAGCCGCCCGCACCGTAGCCGCTGGAGTCGAACCCGCCGGACCCGTCGCCGCCGACCTCGTAGTTGTTCGGGTCGTAGCCGCCGCCCTCGAACGCCGAGGCCGCGTCGCCGCCCTGGTCGGCGCTCTGGTCGGCGCCCTGGTCGGCGGATGCGTCCCCGGCGGCCGCGTCCCCGGCACCGGCGGCGTCGGCGGTCACGTCCGGGGTCAGCGCGTCGTGGACCAGGTCGCCCACGACCATGCCGCCGAGGAAGCCCAGCGCCGCGCCGCCCAGCCCGGCCGCGATCGCCCCGCCCATCCCGGGCCGGTAGCCGCCGTACCGGTAGCCGCCGGGGCCGCCGAACCCGGAGTAGGCGTAGCCGTGGTTGGGGTGGCGCGGCGGCCAGCCCTGCCCGGCGGGCGCCGCGGCGGGCGGGCGCATGAACGCGCCCTGGTCGGCCGGGGCCTGCGCCAGCCGGGCCAGCGCGCCGCGCACCCAGCCGTCGACCAGCTCGATCCAGCGGGCGGCGTCGGCGCCCAGGTCGCGCGACTGCTCGGTGGTGATCCGGTACGTGTCGCCGTGGCCGGACCGGGCGGCCGGTTCGGCGTACACGGTCATGCCCTGCGGGTCCGCGGTGAAGGCGAACATGAGCTGCGGGATCTGCGGTCCCACCGGCTGCCCGGCCGGCACGGGCGCGTAGAACGTGATCGCCTGCCACGGCTGCGGGCCGGGGCGCAGCTCGCTGCGGACGAACCGGCAGCCGATCGTGCCCAGCGCGTCCAGCACCCGCTGGTGGATCTCGGTCGGCTCGACGCCGAGCGGGTCGAAGTCCGTCTTGGCGGACCCGCCCGCCACGCTCACCTGCGTACGCACCCCGACGCCGATGCCGGGCATGGGGTGGCCGTACACGAGCGTCACGGGCACCGCGTACGGCAGGACCAGGTGGAACCCGACCGCCTGCCCCGCGCCGCCGGCCAGCTCCAGCCGCTGCGCGACCGGGAAGCGGGCCAGCTCGAACTCGCCCGACCCGGCCGGGCTGGACGCGACCACCAGCAGGTCCACCGCGCTGATCTCGACCGCGCCGCGCGCGTGCAGCCGCACCTGCCCGGCGAACGGGCCGCCCGGCCGGGCGGTCGGCGTGGCCAGCACGGTGTCGACGTCGACGCCGCCGAAGCCGAGGCTGCTGAGGATCCGTCGCAGAACCATGCGTCCATCATGACCCGAACAGGGCAAACCCGCCCGACTCCGACACAATATCCGCCGACCGCCACCGGGGCCACGGTTTTCGATAGACGTTGGCCTATCACATCGACTGGATCGAGATCGTTTTCGATGTCATAGGCCAACGTCTATGAAAAACCAGGCGGTGAGCGGTGAGGCGGTCGCCCCACTACTCGCCGGGTCAGGCGGAGGCGATGAAGGCGGTGCCGGTGCCGGACAGCTCCAGCCGCGTACCCGCCGCCGCGAACGCCGCCGACCCCGCACCCAGCCGCACCAAACCAGCGCCCGCATCAGCACCGCCCGCGACGATCTCCCCCGCCACGCAGAGCACCAGCCGCGGCCCGTCCAGCTCCAATTCGTGGCGCCCCCCGTCGAGCTGCACCCGGTGCAGGGCGAAGTCGTCCACCGGCACCGGCCACGAGGTCACCCCGTCGCCCGTCTCCACCGGGGCGATCACCATGGGCGCGGCCGACCCGTCGGCGAGCACCGCCAGCAGCTCCGGCACGTTGACGTGCTTGCCGGTCAGCCCGCCGCGCAGCACGTTGTCGCTGGCGGCCATGATCTCGATCCCGGCGCCCTGGACGTACGCGTGCATGACCCCGGCCGGCACCCACAGCCCCTCGCCGGGCCGCAGCGTCAGGTGCGCCAGCAGCAGCGCTACCAGCACGCCGACGTCCCCTGGGAACGCCGCGTCCAGCCGCCGCACCAGCGCGGCCTCGGTCACGGGCAGCCGGTCGGCGGCGTTCACGGCCGCCCGGACCGCTGCGGCCGCGGTGTCGCGGGGCAGCGCGAGCAGCGCCCCGACCGCCGCGACCGGTCCCCGCGCGGCCAGGTCGGCCAGCACCGGGTCCAGCACGGGCACGGCGACGGCGGACAGCAGTTCCCGAGCCTGTCCGGCCGGGCGGAAGCCGCACAGCGCGTCGAACGGGGTGAGCGCGACCAGCAGCTCAGGCTTGTGGTTGCGGTCGACGTAGCTGCGCGCGGGGCTGTCCAGCGCGACGCCCGCGGCGTCCTCGGCGGCGTACCCGGAGCGGGCCCGGTCGAGGTCGGGGTGGGCCTGCAACGACAGCGGCGAGGCCGCCGCCAGGACCTTCATCAGGTACGGCAGCCGCGCCCCGAACCGGTCGGCGGCCGCCCCGAGCAGCCGCTGCGGCGCGTCGGCGATCAGCTCGTCCAGCCCCCGCCCGGCCTCGTCCCGGGACGGGTCGCCGGGGTGGGCGCCGATCCACAGCTCGGCCTCGGGTCCGGCGCTGGGCACGGCCCGGCCCTGCATGGCGGCGATGAACTCGCGCGAGCCCCAGGCGTACGGCCGCACCGCGCAGCGCAGAGCGAACAGCGTCACCTTCACACTCCTGGGGGCACGGCACCGGACCGGCAGCGACACTAGATTCCGCGCGGGCCCGACGGCAAGGCGGGCGCCACGGCCGGGCCTGCTTTGTGAGCAGGCCCATAGCCGTGGGCGCCGGGCAGAGCTGCGCAGGTCAGAGCCGGTGCGCGTCGTCCCCGGTGGTGACACCGCGGGTGTCGAAGAACTCCCGCGCCGCGGCGGCGAGGGCGTCGACGTCGTACTGGCGGTGCTGCTGGACGAGGATGACCAGGTCGGCCTCGGCCACGGCGACCTCCAGGTCGTCGGCGCGCAGGACCTCGACGCCGTTGGCCTCCCAGCGCTGCACGTAGGGGTCGTGGAAGCTGAGTTTGGCGCCGAGTCCGGCCAGGGCGCGGGCCAGGGGCGTGGCCGGGGACTCGCGCTTGTCGGCGATGTTGGGCTTGTACGTGACGCCCAGCAGCAGGACCGAGGCGCCGTTGATGGCCTTGCCGGCGTCGTTGAGGATGTTCTGCGCCCGCCGGGCCACGTAGGCGGGCATGGTCGCGTTGATCTCCTGGGCCAGCTCGACGAACCGGAACGGGTAGCCGAGCTTGGCGCGCACGTTGTGGGACAGGTAGTTCGGGTCGATCGGGATGCAGTGGCCGCCGACGCCGGGGCCGGGGTAGAACGCCTGGAACCCGAACGGCTTGGACGACGCGGCCTTGATCACGTCCCAGAGGTCGATGCCGAGGTGGTGGCAGAACTTCGCCATCTCGTTGACCAGGGCGATGTTGATGTGCCGGTAGGTGTTCTCCAGCAACTTGGCGGTCTCGGCCTCGCGGGTGCCCTTGGTGCGCACGACGGTGGCCACGAACCGGCCGTAGAACGCGGCGGCGGCTTCGGTGCAGGCTTCGGTGTGGCCGCCGACGACCTTCGGGGTGTTGTGCGGGCCGTACTGCTTGTTGCCCGGGTCGATGCGCTCGGGGGAGAACGCGAGGTGGAAGTCGGTCCCGGCGGTCAGGCCGCCTGCTTCCAGGATCGGGCGGACGTATTCGTCGGTCGTGCCGGGGTAGGTGGTCGATTCAAGGATGACGACCATGCCCGGGCGCAGGTTGCGGGCGACCGCGCGGGTCGCGGAGTCGACCGCGCCCAGGTCGGGGCCGCCGTCGGCCGACAGCGGGGTCGGCACGCAGATCACCGCCGTCTTCGCGGACGCGATCTCGGTCTCGTCGGTCGTGGCCCGGAACCCGCCCGCCAGCATCTGCGCGATGTCGGCGTCGGACAGGTCGTCCACGTGCGAACGGCCCTCGTTCAGCGACGTCACCAGCTTCGTGTTGACGTCGTACCCCAACACGGTCAGCCCGGCCTTCACGGCCTCCTGGGCCAGCGGCAGGCCCACGTACCCCAGTCCGAGGATGACCACGTCGACAGCCATGCACCTGCTCCTTCGCGCGTCTCGGCGTGACCCTCGCGGCCGTCCCGAACCGGATTCACGTCGCCGAAGACGCGATCGTAGCCGACCCGGATCCGGCGGCGTCCTCCCGCTACGCCGAGGGTGACCTGGGCAGCGGGACGGCGGTGAGCTCGGGCGGCCGGTACTGCGCGATGGCGCGCCGGGCCACGTCGTTGACCGCCGACGAGTTCACCCAGGCCCCGAGCACGATCCCGGCGAACGGGACGGCCTTCGCGGCGACCTTGCGGACCGCCCGCACCCCGGCCATCCGCGCCAGCCGCCAGCTCAGCTGCGCCATCGCCCGCGCGGTCGACATCCCGGCCACCCGGGCGACGGCGGCGCCGATGTGTTCCCGCCCGGCGGCCACCCCGAGCGCGGCGCGGGCGCCCTCGCCCGCCTTGTGCACCCGCTGGAGCACCAGCAGGTCGGTGGCCCGGTCGGGCACGGTCGGGTCGATGCCGTACACGGCGGCCAGGTGCAGCACCAGGCGGCTCTGCGTCCAGGCCAGCCCGGCCACGTCCAGCACCGCCCCGGGCAGGCCGATCGCGCCGGTCGCCGCCCCGGACAGCCGCCCGTGCCAGCGGAACCGCTGCACCGCGAGCTGCGCCAGCCCGTCGGGATGCATGGACGGGTGGCGCTCGCGCATCGCCCGCGCCCACTGCGCCGCCTGCGGGCCGATCCTGCGGACGGCGGCCAGGGCCAGGTGCTCGGGGGCGTACTGGGGATCGGCGCGCATCGTCTCCCACAGCCCGGCCGGGGGCGACTCGGCGGCGACCTCGACGGTCATCTCAGCACCTCCGCGAGTTCGAGCAGGTACTCGTCGGTGCCGGGGGCGCCCACGAGGCACAGCCCGACCGGCAGGCCGCCGACGCGGGCACCGGGGACGCTCAGGGCGGGCAGGCCCGCCACGCTGGCGATGCCGGTCAGCCCCAGGATCGGGGCCCGCAGCGGGGCGGTGTCGGCGCCGCGCAACGGCGCGGGCTGCGGTGCCGTGGGTATGACCAGAACCGCGCCGGTCAAAACCCGGGCCATCGTGTCGCGCACCGCGCGGATCTGCTCGTCGGCCGCGGCCAGCTGCTCGGCGGTACGGGTCGACGCCACCTGCACCCGCTCGCCGACCCCCGGGCCGAAGACGGGGTTCTCGGCCCGTACCCAGTCGCCGTGTTCCTGCCAGAACTCCCAGCCGGTGCGCACCGCGTAGCCGAACCGGTAGTCGGGGGCGGCCGCGTCGAACAGCGGTTTCCCGTCCACCGGCAGCACCGCCCGCAGCCGGTCCACGGCCGGGGCCAGCGCCGCCCGCACCTCGGGCCCGGCCAGCTCCCACAGGTCCGGCGGCGCGAGCAGGCCCCGCACCGGGGTGCTGTCGACACCGCCGCGCAGCAGCACCCCGGCCGCGGTACGCAGCAGCCCGAGGTCCGCGGTGAGCAGCCCCGGCGCGTCGAACGAGCCGCACAGCGCCACCACCCCGTCCCGGCTGACCCGGGCGTGGCTGGGCCGCAGCCCGTAGAGGCCGCACCACCCGGCCGGGATGCGCACCGAGCCGCCAGTGTCGGTGCCCAGGCCCAGCTCGGCGCTGCCGGACGCGACCGCCGCGGCGGTGCCGTTGGACGAGCCGCCGGTCAGGTGGCCGGGCGCGGCCGGGTTCTCCGGGGAGCCGTAGTGGGCGTTGGTGCCGAACAGGCTATACGCCATCTCGTCGGTATGGGTCTTGCCCGCCAGCCGGGCCCCGGCCGACAGCAGCGCCGCCACCGCGGCCGCGTCCCGGGTCGCGGGCGCGTGCGTGGCCAGCCACGTCGGGTTGCCCGCCCCGGTGGGCAGGCCGTCCACATCGAACAGGTCCTTGACGGCCAGCCGTATCCCGCTCAGCGGCCCGTCGGCCTCGGGCCGGTACGGCATCGTCGGCAGCCAGGGCACGTAGGGCGCGGCAATCACGTCGGTCACCGCCACACTCCTACCACGAACGTGGGGCCGGAGGAAGACGCACCGGCGACGTAGCGTGGCGGCCATGACCGACGTCCTGTCCCGCCCCGCCCTCAACCGCGCCACGCTCGCCCGGCAGCTGCTGCTGGAACGGGCCGACCTGCCCGCCGAGCAGGCGGTCGCACGGCTGGCCGGGATGCAGGCGCAGGCGCCGAACCCGCCGTACACCGGGCTGTGGGCGCGGCTGGCCGGGTTCGCGCCCGAGCACCTGTCCCAGCTGGTCACCGAGCGCAAGGTGGTGCGGATCGCGCTGATGCGCGGCACGATCCACCTGGTCACCGCCGCCGACTGCCTGCTGCTGCGGCCGGTGGTCCAGCCCGTGCTCGACCGGCAGTTGCAGCACACCTTCGGCAGGCGGCTGACCGGTCTGGAACTCGCCGAGGTCGCGGCGCACGGCCGTGAGCTGGTCGAGCGGCAGCCGCTGACCTTCGCCGAGCTGGGCGAGCGGCTGGCCCGGCGCTGGCCCGGCCACGACGCCGACGCGCTCGCGCCGGTGGTGCGCACCCGCGTGCCGCTGGTGCAGGTGCCGCCGCGCGGGCTGTGGAACACCAGCGGCCAGGCCGCGCACACCTCGGCCGAGGCCTGGCTGGGCAGCGCGCTGCCGCAGCCGTCGGTGGACGGGGCGGTGCTGCGCTACCTGGCCGCGTACGGCCCGGCGAGCGTGCGCGACGCGCAGACCTGGTCGGGGCTGACCAGGCTGCGCGAGGTCTTCGACCGGCTGCGGCCCGGCCTGGTCACCTTCACCGACGAGTCCGGCACCACCCTGTACGACCTGCCCGACGCGCCCCGCCCGCCCGCCGACACGCCCGCGCCGGTCCGGCTGCTGGGCGAGTTCGACAACATGCTGCTGTCGTACGCCGACCGCTCCCGCGTCCTGTCTGAGCCGCACCGGGCCAGGGTGTTCACGGTCAACGGCATCATCCGGGCCACGGTGCTGGTCGACGGCGCCGTGGCCGGGATGTGGCGGCTGGACCGCGGCCGCGGCACCGCCACGGTCACCGTCGAGCTGTTCGGGCCGCAGCCGGCGGCCGTCCGCGACGAGATCGCCGCCGAGGCCGCCGCCCTGCTGACCTTCGCCGCCCCGGACACGGCCCACGACATCCGGCTAACGTGAGTCGGCCGGAACCACTACGAACTGGCCCATCATCCCCGCGTCCTCGTGGGCGAGCAGGTGGCAGTGGAACATGTACGCCGTGTTCGGGTCCGCGTAGTCGGCGAAGCGCATGACCAGCTCGTACGGCCGGTTCGGCGGCAGGTACACGGTGTCCTTCCAGCCCGCCAGCCACGGCGGCGGTGCGTGGCCGTCCACGCTCGCGACCTGGAACTGCACGTCGTGGATGTGGAAGTTGTGCGGCGTCCCGTCGTTGTTGACCACCCGCCACACCTCGGTCGTGCCGAGCACCGGCGCGGCGTCGACCCGGGCCGGCTCCATGCCCTTGCCGTTGATCGCGTGCCCGCCGAGGCTGAACGACCGCCGCTGCGCCGCGCCGGACGGGTCGAGGCGTGGCACGTCCACCAGCCGCTCCGGCACCTGCGGACGTGCCACGGCCCCACTCGACACCCGCAGCTGCAGGATGTCGAGGGTGTCCGCGCCGCCGGAGAACCGGTCGAACAGCGGCGTCCCCAGCTGCGGCGGGTAGCTGCGCAGCACGACCCGCTCGCCCGGCGCCACGGTCACCACGATCTCGGCCCGCTCCCCCGGCGACAGCATGATCCGCGATAGGTCGGCCCGCCGCGGCAGCAGCCCGCCGTCGCTGCCGACCAGCGCGAACGTACGCCCGTCGGCGAACCCGAAGTCGTAGGAGCGCGCGTTGGACGCGTTCAGCAGCCGCAACCGCACCCGCTGCGTGGTGACCTCCAGGTACGGCCCGACCGTCCCGTTGACCGCGACCGTGTCGCCGAGCACGCCGATGCCGCTCAGGAACGGGGCGGTGTCGTCGAGCCGCCCGTCGCCGTGGAACTTCTTGTCCTGGACGATCACCGGGAAGTCGTCGACGCCGTACTCGTGCGGCAGCGCCGCCACGTCGGTGGCCGGGTCGTCGACCAGGAACATCCCGGCCAGGCCCTGGTACACGTGCTGCGCGGTCCGCCCGTGCGGGTGCGGGTGGTACCAGAGCGTCGCGGCGGGCTGGTCGATCTGCCAGGTCGGCGACCAGGTCGTGCCGGGTTCGATGCCCTGGTACGGCCCGCCGTCCATGCCCGCGGGCAGGTGCATGCCGTGCCAGTGCAGCGTGGTCGCCTCGTCCAGCCCGTTGGCGACGTCGACGACGACCTGCTCGCCCCGGGCCGCCCGCAGCGTCGGGCCGAGGTACGACCCGCCGTACCCCCGGGTCGGGGTGGCGCCGTGCCCGAAGTCGTGCGTGCCCGCCTGGGCCTTCAGCTCGAACACGCGCCGCCCCTGCGCGTCGAGGTGCGACGGGGCCAGCGGCGGCACCGCCAGCGGCCGGGTGAAGTCCACCTGGTCGGCGGTGGACAGCACCGCGCTGTTCCACACCCAGACCCCCGCGCCCGTACACAGCCCGCACAGCACCAGCACCGTCACGACCAGCACCACGAGTACCTGCCTGAGCCGCACCCTGATCCCCGTCCCTCTTCCGTCCCGCATGGTCGAAGGGAGGGTGGCGCAGGGGGCCGGGCGCCGTCGAGGGATCGACGCCGATACCAGGGCAGAAGTCAGGGGAACCCCGAGCCGGGCTCGTGGCCTGTGTCGGAGTTCACCCGGATAAGTAAGGTGAGGTTCGCCGAGAGAGCGCTTACCTTCGTGGGGTGAGCGCCGACAGATCAACCCGTACCCCCTGGCCGGTGGCAGCGCTGGTGCTGTTCACGGCCTCGACCTTCCTGTCGGTGACCACCGAGATGCTGCCCACGGGCCTGCTCACCGCGATGAGCCGCGACCTGCACGCCTCCGAGGCCCGCGTCGGCATCCTCGTCACCGGGTACGCCCTGATGGTCGCCCTGTTCGCCGCCCCGCTCGGCCGGGCCACCGCGCGCATCCGCCGCCGCGTCCTGTTCACCGGCGCCCTGGCCGGGTACGCCGCCAGCAACGTGCTGATGGCCGTGGCCACGGTGTACCCCGTCGCCGCCGTCGCCCGCCTCACCGGCGGCCTCACCCACGGCCTGTTCTGGGCCATGCTCGCCGGGTACATCGCCCGCATGGTCGACCCGGCCCGGCTCGGCCGCGCCATGACCCTGGTCTTCACCGGCGGCACGCTGGCGATCCTGCTCGGCGTCCCGGCGGGCACCGCGCTGGGCGTCGCGGTCGGCTGGCGCATGGCGTTCGTCGTGCTCGCGGCCGTGTCGCTGCTGCTGGTGCTGCTCGGCTGGCGCATCCTGCCCGACCTGCCCGGCGCCGACGGCGCCGACGAGCTCAGCCTGCTCCAGGTGCTGCGCACCCCGGCGGTGACCGTGGTCGTGCTCACCACCGCCGTCACCATGCTCGGCTTCTTCAGCTTCTTCACCTACATCTCCCCGTTCCTGCTGCACGCGGGCGTGAGCGAGCAGGGCCTGAGCCCGGTGCTGCTCGGCTACGGCGTCGCCGGGGCGGTCGGGCTGTTCGTGACCGGCCTGCTCATCGACAAGCGGCCCCGCGTCGCCATGCTCGGCGGCGCCGTCCTGCTGACGGGGGCGCTGGCGCTGATGGCCGTCGGCCGCGGCTCGGTCCCGCTGGCCGTGATCGGCGCCTGCCTGGCCGGCATGGCACTGAACTCGCAGGCCCTGGGCGTGCAGGCGGCCACCCTGCGGGCCGCCCCGGCCGGGGCCACCGACACCGCGTCGGCCCTGAACGCGTCGGCGTTCAACATCGGCATCGGCGGCGGCGCGCTGGCCGGCGGGCTCGTCCTGGATTCGTTCGGCGTGGCCGCGTTGCCGCTGGTCGCGGCCGTGCTGACCGGCATCGGCCTGGTCGGTGTGGCGGCCGGGCGGCGCAACGGGTTCCCCGCCACAGTCCCCCTGTGACCCTTTCCAGGTCACGGGCGGGCAGAATGGCCACGTGACGACGTCCATTGCACAGCGCATCGCCGAGGAGCTCGGCGTACGGCAGAACCAGGTCACCGCGGCGGTCGAGCTGCTCGACGGCGGAGCGACGGTCCCGTTCGTCGCGCGTTACCGCAAGGAGGTGACCGGGGCACTGGACGACGCACAGCTGCGCACGCTGGAGGAGCGGCTGCGCTACCTGCGCGAGCTGGAGGAGCGGCGCGGCACGATCCTGGAGTCGATCCGGTCCCAGGGCAAGCTCGACGACGCCCTCGAAGCGCTGATCATGGGGGCGGACTCGAAGGCCCGGCTGGAGGACATCTACCTGCCGTACAAGCCCAAGCGCCGCACCAAGGCCATGATCGCCCGCGAGGCCGGGCTGGAGCCGCTGGCCGACACGCTGATCGGCGACCCGTCGCAGGACCCGCAGGCCACCGCCGCAGGCTACGTCGACGCCGACCGGGGCGTGGCCGACGTCGCCGCCGCGCTCGAAGGCGCCCGGTCGATCCTGGTCGAGCGCTTCGGCGAGGACGCCGACCTGATCGGCGCGCTGCGCGAGCAGATGTGGACCCGGGGCCGGCTGGTCTCGAAGATGCGCGAGGGCAAGGCCGACGACGGGGCGAAGTTCTCCGACTACTTCGACTTCTCCGAGCCGTACGCCAAGCTGCCCTCGCACCGCATCCTGGCCATGTTCCGGGGCGAGAAGGAGGAGGTCCTCGACCTCGTCACCGAGCCCGACGAGCCCGCGCCCGAGGGCGCCCCGGCCGGGCCGACCATCTTCGAGCAGCGCATCGCGGCCAAGTTCGGCATCTCCGAGCGCGGCCGCCCCGCCGACAAGTGGCTCAACGACACCGTCCGCTGGGCCTGGCGCACCCGCATCCTGGTCCACCTGGGCCTGGACCTGCGCACCCGGCTGTTTCAGGCCGCCGAGGAGGAGGCGGTGCGGGTCTTCGCGATGAACCTGCGCGACCTGCTGCTGGCCGCCCCGGCGGGCACCCGCGCCACGATGGGCCTGGACCCGGGCTTCCGCACCGGCGTCAAGGTCGCCGTCGTCGACGCCACCGGCAAGGTCGTCGCGTACGAGACCATCTACCCGCACGTGCCGGCGAACCGCTGGAACGAGTCCCTGGCGACGCTGGCCAAGCTGTGCGCCGCGCACAAGGTCGAGCTGATCGCGATCGGCAACGGCACCGCCTCCCGCGAGACCGACAAGCTCGCCACGGACCTGATCAAGATGGCGCCGCAGCTCAACCTCACCAAGATCGTGGTGTCGGAGGCGGGCGCGTCGGTCTACTCGGCGTCGGCGTACGCCTCGCAGGAGCTGCCCAGCCTCGACGTCTCCATCCGGGGCGCGGTCTCCATCGCCCGCCGCCTCCAGGACCCGCTCGCCGAGCTCGTCAAGATCGACCCGAAGTCGATCGGCGTCGGCCAGTACCAGCACGACCTGTCCGAGGTGAAGCTGTCGCGCTCGCTGGACGCCGTCGTCGAGGACTGTGTGAACGGCGTCGGCGTCGACGTGAACACCGCGTCGGCCCCGCTGCTGGCCCGGGTCTCCGGCATCAGCGCCGGGCTGGCCGAGAACATCGTGCTGCACCGCGACGCCAACGGGCCGTTCCGGTCCCGTACCGCGCTCAAGGACGTGGCGCGGCTGGGCCCGAAGGCGTTCGAGCAGTGCGCGGGCTTCCTGCGCATCCCCAACGGCGACAACCCGCTCGACGCCTCCAGCGTGCACCCCGAGTCATACCCGGTGGTGCAGCGGATCCTGAAGCAGAACGCCGTCGAGATGGCCAAGCTGGTCGGCAACGGCTCGCTGCTGCGCACCCTCAAGCCCGCCGAGTACGCCGACGACGTCTTCGGCCTGCCGACGGTCACCGACATCATCAAGGAGCTGGAGAAGCCCGGCCGCGACCCGCGCCCGGCCTTCAAGACCGCCTCGTTCAAGGACGGCGTCGAGAAGATCGGCGACCTCCAGCCCGGCATGCTGCTGGAGGGCGTGGTCACGAACGTGGCCGCGTTCGGCGCGTTCGTCGACATCGGCGTCCACCAGGACGGCCTGGTGCACGTGTCGGCGCTGTCGCACACGTTCGTCAAGGACCCGCGCGACGTGGTCAAGTCCGGTGACGTGGTCAAGGTCAAGGTGCTGGACGTGGACATCCCGCGCAAGCGCATCTCGCTGACCCTGCGCCTGGACGACGAGGCGACCCCGGCGGCCGGCGGCGGCAACCGCCCCGGCGGCCAGCGCGGCGGCGACAACCGCAGCGGCGGTGGCGGCGGCCAGCGCGGCGGCGGCGACCGGGGCGGCCAGCGCAGCGGCGGCGGGCAGCCCCGCCAGCAGCGCAACGAGCCGATCGCCAACAACGCCATGGCCGAGGCCCTGCGCCGCGCCGGCCTCGACAAGCTCCGCTGACGGGCCCAAGGTCATCCAAGTTGCCGGGCAATCGGTGGTATCGCACTCGCCATACCACCGATTGCCCGGCAACTCGACCGATCTTGGGGCGGCGGGACCACGCGACGACGATCTTCGGGGCAGCGCGACGAGCGCACACCGGTTACCTTGCCGAGCGTGACTCGCCCATGGCTGCGGCTGACCGCGCTCGTCCTCACGGCCGCCCTGACCGGCTGCTCCGTCAACGGCCCGGCGGACCGGGACGCCGATCCGCCCGCCGCCTGCGCCACCCCTGACGCGGTGACCGTCCAGACCGACTCCGCCGTATGGCAGCAGGCCCTGTCCGGCGTCGGCACCCCCGTCGAGGCGCACTGGCTGGCCCGGCCCGCCGCGAACGCCTGCTCCCGCGCACCGGGCCTGTCCGACTGGTACCACGAGGTCGTCCTGCGCCTGCAACCTGACGTCGCCCGGGCCCTGGCGAGCGCCTACCAGTGGGCGCCCGTCACCGAGGCGCCGAAGATCCACGCGAAGCTGGCCCCGTTCGTCCCCGCCGGAACCACCTGGTCCCGCAGCGACGGCTACGAGCAGGCGCACCTCATGGGCCCGTGGTTCGGCGCCCTCTACCTCGACGCCGCCCACGGCCTCGCCTACTTCGACCTCAACCAGAGCTGAGGCCGGAATTCCCCACCCGGTGTCAACCGGCGCCCAGGCCCACCCGGTACACACTGCTGACCATGGCAACGGGAGGCGTTCGGGGATGGCCGGCACGGTGGAGTTCGACGAGTTCGTCACGGCGCGATCGCGCCACCTGCTGCGCATCGCGTACGTGCTCACCGGCGACCACACGCTGGCCGAGGACCTGCTCCAGACCGCGCTCGCCCGCTCCTGGTCGGCGTGGCCGCGCGTGCACGGCGACCCCGAGCCGTACGTGCGCCAGATCCTCACCAACACGTACAACTCCTGGTGGCGCCGCCGCTGGCACGGCGAGCGCGCCACCGAGACGCTGCCCGAGCAGACCGGCCCGGCGCCGCAGACCGCCGTCGACGACCGGGACCAGATCTGGCGGGCGCTGTCGCGGCTGCCCCGCCAGCAGAAGCTCGTCGTGGTGCTGCGCTACTTCGAGGACCTCAGCGAGGCCGAGATCGCCCGCACGCTGGGCATCTCTCCCGGCTCGGTCAAGGCGCACGCGTCGCGGGCGCTGAGCAGCCTGCGCCTGGACCCGTCCCTGCGGGCGCTGCCGCTGCCCGCGGACGACGACGTGCCCGCGGGCAACGAGCGGCTCGCGGCCGTACGCGGCCGCATCACGCAACGCCGCCGCCACCGGCTCACCACTCTGGCCGCCGCCTGCCTGGTCGTCCTGGCCGCCGTCACCGGATACGCCGTCGCACCGCGCACGCGCTCGCCGCAGGACGCGCTGGCGGCCGTCCCCGAGTACCGCGACGGCCGCCACATCACGGCGCGCGGCCTCGCGCCGATGACCGGGGGGACCGCCACCTTCAGCTGGACTCCGTCCACGCTCGACGCCTGGTTCTACCCGGACTGCGCCACCGACTCGGAAGCGGACGTGATGCTGCTGCTCGCCGTGAACGGCAGGCCGCCGCTGATGAAGAAGTGCGAGCCGTACGGCGGCCTGAACTTCGGTGCCGGCTCCCACATCCCGCCGGAGGACGTGGCGAGCAGGTGGGGCGTGCGGGTGGGCGAACCCGCCACCATCACCCTGACCGCCGTCCCCGGGAAGGACTTCGACGCCGAGAACCCCTACCGCGACGCCGCGAACGTCGCGGACCTGCCGCAAGGCGTGATGGCCTTCATCGTCGGCGAGGTGGTGCCCTTCGAGCAGTACCCGCTGCCGGCCCCGCCGGCCAGACTCGAACCCCTGCCCCAGCGCGTCGAGGTCTCGGACGGCGTCCTGCTGCGCTCCGGCGGCGCCACCGAGTTCACCATGGCCGTCGGCGGCGGCCGGCTCACCCTGCTCGGCTGGTCGCAGACGCCGGGCCTGCTGCACGTCGCCGTCGACGGGGTACGGATCGCCACGCTGGCCTGGTACGACTACCGGGCCACGGGGACCCAGTACGACGTGGATCTCGACACCGACAGCCTGCGGCAGCGCGGACTCGTGTTCCGGCCGGACTCGCGGGTGACCGTCACCGTCACTCCGGAGCACCTCGGCGGCGACTGGGCAGTGCGGATACGGGGATGAGCAGACCGGCGTCGCGGCGCCCGACCCGGTCCGGGAAGGGCGCCGCGACGAGCCGGATCAGGCCGGGTTGGCGGCGTGGGTCAGCGTCTCCCAGGCCACGAACAGGTTGTTGGTGCCGGCCGGGCGCTGGTTGAGCGTGATTTACCGATGATGATGATGGTGTCCTGAGCGTGCTGGCGGCGCCGCACTGCAGGTGCGGATCCGCCTGGCGGCAGGCACCACTGCGGACAGCCGGCGACTCAGCCGCCGCCAACCACAAATGCGTGGCACGGGGCGGCGGCACGGCGGAGTATGGCACCTCGTGACGACACATGAGTTCCGGACCGCGTCCGGAGTGCGGCTACGGCCGGTGATCGAACAACCCGGCGACCTCAACTGGCTGCTGCTGCCAGGCGGGCCCGGCATCGGATCGGAGATCCTGCAGGGCTTGGCCGAGACGGTCCGTGTGCCGGGCGTGACCTGGCTCGTCGACCTGCCCGGCGACGGGTCCAACACCGCCGCCTGCGGCGACCCATTCGCGCAGTGGCCGGACGTTCTCGTCGAAGCCGCGCGGGCCCTGCCCCGCCCGGTGTTCGTAGGACACTCCACCGGCGGCATGTACCTGCTCTCCATAGCAGAACTGGAGCCCCTACTGGCGGGGATCGCCTTGGTCAGCTCAGCGCCGCACGCCGGCTGGCTGACCGACTTCGTGCACATGGCACAGGAGAACCCACTGCCCGCCGTCGACGCGGCTACCACCGCCTTCGACGCCGACCCCACTGACGCGAACCTCGGGCGAATCACGGTCGCGTCGGCACCGTGGAACTTCACCCCCGACGGCCTGGCCGTCGGCACGGAGCTGCTCGCCCGGATGCCCTACAACACCGCCGCTGTCAACTGGTCGGCACAGAACTTCGACAGCACCTACGAACTGCGGTGGTGGCCCGCCGCGATGCCGACGCTGATCGTCAGCGGGGCGCAGGACCGGATCGTCGCTCAGCGGCTGTGGGACGAGCCCCGGTTCCAGGGCCGTCACGTCCTGCACCGCCAGATCGAGGGTGCCGCGCACTTCCCATGGATCGAACGGCCCGACGAGGTGCGCGACGCGTTCCATGAACTGGCCGCAGCGGTCGCGGCCGGTTAGCAGCAGCAGCCTGCCTGCCTGCCTGCGTGCTGGCCCGGCCGGTGATCTCTCTCGTAGCCGAGAACGACCCGCCTCGGATGCCGCCCATCCCGAAACAGCGCACACCCCGTCAAACAGCAAAGACGCTACCCGAATCGGATAGCGTCGATTGAAGCCGTGGGACAATAACGTGTCCGAGAAGCGAATCCGCGACACCTGAGTGATGGACCGAGCAGCGCCGCTCCATGGGCCCGGAACTCCTCACCAAGGCCCGGAAAGAGACCATCGAGGACCAAGTCCCGTCCAGCGCGGCGCAGCCCGAACCCGAGCTCACCGCCGCGCATAGGCTCAACCCAGGATCAGCGATGGTCGTCTAGCGATACACCACGTCCATGGACGTGACCCGGTGCAGACGGATACGACGCGAACGGCCCTTGGCGCGGACTTCGCGACCTGCCAGGCAGCCGGCCGATCGCCCGTCTCCAGTGGCCCGGCTGCCCGGCAAATCGGGTGGTCTGAACTCGTCTGCGGGTCGGCAAGCGGTGAGCGGGTGGGCAGGCGAGAGGCGGGGTCAGGGCAGGGAGGCGGCCGCGAGGCGGGCGGCACCTACTTCGCCAGGACCGGCGACCGTGACCGGGGTGCCCGGCAGGCGCAGCGCCAGCGACGCCAGCACAGCGTCGCGGAGCGGGGCGGCATGGCGGAGCACGCTGCCCGCCAGCACCACCGGCCCGCCCGCGTGCACCTCGCACGCAGTGTCGACCAGATGCCCGGCCGCCTCGGCCACGATGGCCAGCGCCAGCCGGTCTCCCGCCACAGCGGCCTCGGTGACCAGCGGCGCGAGCTGCGCGAGTGTCCGGGGCGACCGCTCGTGCACCGCGTTGACCAGATCATCGGCGTCCTGCCGGGACGGCCCGCGTCGCGCGGTGCGCGCCGGTGCCGGGTCTGCGCCCGGGGGCGACCCCGGGTCACCGGCCAAAGGTGGCCCCGGATCAACGGCCAGAAGCGGACTCGGGTCAACGGTCGGGGGACTCGCGGCCAGGTCCGGACGCAAGCCGAGCAGCGCGACGGTGACCTGGCGGACCAGCCGGGAGTCGGCCCGGCCCGCGTACAGCTCGCGGGCTGCGGTCGCGGCGGCGGCCCGGCCGAGCCAGAAGCCGGAGCCGAGGTCGCCCAGCAGCCAGCCGAGCCCGTCGGCGGTCGAGCCGAGTTCCCAGCCCTCGATGCGGGCCGCGATCGCGCCGGTGCCGCAGATCAGCACGGTGCCGTCGGGGACGGTCGCCCCGGCCGCGTACGCGACGTCGACGTCACCGACCGGGCGTACCGCCACGGGCACTCCGGCCTGCGCGAACCCGGCGGCGAACGCGGCCGCGATGACCGGGTCGGTGAACCGGCCCGCCCCGGCGATGCCCATCACCGCGGCCTGGATCCGCGCGCCGTCGGCGCCGGAGAGCGCGTCGCGGGCGGCGGTGGCGACCTGTGTGACCGCCTCGTCCAGCGGGACGGCGACGGGGTTGCCGGCGCCCGCGCGGCCGAAGCCGACGCGGGCGCCGTCGAGCGTGGTGAGCAGCGCCCGGGACGCGGTCCCGCCCACGTCGAGGCCGAGTACGTACGTCACGGGCGCTGCTCCTCTCATTCAGTGCATTGTGCGGGCCGGATCAGCAGCGGCCCAGGTCTTCCCACTGCTGGGTCCAGCCGGGCTCGGAGCCCTGGGTCCACCAGCGGGCCCGCCACAGGTGCACCCCGTCGCCCGACTTCGGGCCGCCGGGGTTGCCGTTGGCGCTGCGCTCCCACTTGACCTGCGCCCCGCCCAGGTACACGCCGCTGATGTTCCACAGCGGCGCGCTGGCGCAGCCGGTGCCGCCGGGGCTCGGCGACGCCGACGGCGACGGCGAGGCCGACTTGCTCGGCGACGGGGACGGGCTGGTCGGCGGGTTGCTCGGCCCCGCGGTGGGCGAGGCGGTCGGGCAGGTGCCGCCGCCGGTGCCGACCGAGTCGGTCCAGGCGATGTTCGACGCGCGGTACGACCCCACGCGCGAGTTCACCTGGGCCGGGGTGAGCACCTCACCGGCGGTGTGCAGGAAGTAGTCGACCTGCTGCCGGTAGGTGGCGGTGCCGCCGGAGTGCGCGGCCGAGTCGATGAACCACAGGTTGAAGTTCACCGACATGTTGGTCTCGGGGTAGTAGATGCCGCTGTGGTCGGCCACCTGCACGCCGTCCACGTAGTAGATGACATGCCCGCCCGAGACGGTGAACATCAGGTCGTGCCAGCCGTTGTACGAGATCGACTGCTGGCCGTGCACGTTGACGGCCTCCCACGGGTCGGGGCGGTACGTCTCCCACGTGGTCTCGTACAGGATGTTCGACGGCTCGCCCCACCCGCCGTTGGGCAGGTACTCGAAGTCGATCTCGCCGTAGTTCGGGTCCATCGGGGCGTTGAGCGGCGTGATGGTGAAGAACGTCTCCACCAGGTGGTCGCCGTCGGTGCCGGACACGGGCGCGTCGGCGAACTTGACGCGCGCCGCGTACGTACCCTCGAAGAACCGCTGCCCGGCCAGGAACTCCGCCTGGCTGGTGCCCCCGGCCGTGCCGTCGGTCGCGGCCTGCAGCTGCAGGCCCTTCGCGCCGTCGACGGTCGGGAACGAGATGTTGGAGGCGGGCCAGGAGGCGCCGGGGATGCCGGGGCCGCCCGAGTTGGTCCGCACGGTCCAGCCGTGAGACTGGATCAGCGGGTCCGACGCGCTGCTGTAGGAGAAGTCGTCGAACAGGGCCTGGCACGAGGTGGGGGCCGCGACGGCCGTGCCGCCCGAGGCCACGGCGGCGACGGTGCCGGCGGCCAGGGCGACCATGGCTGCCGCGAATCCGGCGGCCATGGGACGCTTGATGGACATGGTGCTCTCCTTTCTGAACTGCGCTGAGGTGCTGACTGTGCTGTTTGGAGCAAAAAGGGCACGGTCCAGCGGCGGCGGAGCACGCCCGCCGCGGCGTCTGCCGAACCGTGCCCGCAAAACGGGCCGGTGGTGGTTACCTGACCGCCCCCGCGGTCAGGCCGGCCCGGATCTGCCGTTGGAAGAAGACGTACGCGATCAGCACCGGCAGGATCGCGATGACCAGACCGGCGAACAGGCCGCTCCAGTCGCTGCCGTACCCGCGGCTCTGCGCGAGCGCGGCCAGGCCCTGGGTGATGACGTAGTCGTCCGGATCGGGGTTGAGCACCTTGGGCAGCAGGTACTGGTTCCACAGCCCGAGGAAGTTGAAGATGCCGACGCTGACCATGCCGGGGCGGGCCATCGGGAGCATGACCCGCCAGAACACCCCGGCGTGCGAGGCACCGTCGATGAACGCGGCCTCGGCGACCGCCCCCGGCAGGGCGCGGAAGAAGCCGTGCAGGAAGAACACGGTGAACGGCAGCGCGTACGCGGTGTACACCAGGATCAGCCCCTGGTACGTGCCGAGCATGCCCAGCTGCTTGACCACGAAGAACAGCGGCACCAGGGCGAGGAACACCGGGAACAGCATCCCCGCCACCAGCGTGTAGTAGATGGCGCGGTTGCCCGGGAACTCGTACCGGGCCAGGCAGTACGCCACCAGCGCGCCCAGCAGCATGGTCAGCATCAGGGACCCGCCGACCACGATGACGGTGTTGCCCAGGTAGCGTCCGATCGAGGCCTGCTCCCAGGCCCGCGACCAGTTCTCGAAGTGCGGCGTCGACGGGGGCTGCCACGGGCTGTCGAAGATCTCCGCGTCGGTCTTCACCGACGACATGAACGCCCACAGCAGCGGCACCGTGAACACCAGCGCCCACAGGGTCAGGACGGTGTGCCGGATCGTCTTCATGCCAGCTCCACCCGCTCCCGCCTGGTGAACCTCAGCATCAGTACGGCCAGGGTCAGCGACAGGAAGAAGATCGCCACCCCCATCGCCGAGGCGTAGCCGAACTTGCCGTACGTGAACGCCGACCGGTAGAGGGTCAGCCCCATCACCTCGGTGCCGTTGTCCGGCCCGCCAGGACCGACCGTCATGATCTGCACCAGCGCGAACCCGTCCAGCGCCAGGATGCCCAGGTAGATCCAGGCGACCTGGACGCTGTCCCAGATCAGCGGCAGCGTGATCCGCCGGAACACGGTCAGCTCACCGGCCCCGTCGATCGCGGCCGCCTCCATGATGTCGGCGGGCACCGACTCCATCGCCGCGGCGAACAGCACCACGTAGAAGCCGATCGCCGACCAGACCAGCACCGCCATCACGCACCACAGTGCGAGATCCGGCTCGGCCAGCCAGGAGCGGCGCCAGGAGTCCAGGTGCAGCCCCGACAGCAGGCCGTTGAGCAGCCCGCTGTTGGGGGTGTACACGAACTGCCACAGCACCGCGATGATCGCCACCGACAGCAGCTGGGGGAAGAAGTAGACCACCCGGTAGACCCGCGTGTTCCGGGTCCCCGCGGCCAGGCCGAGCGCCACCACGATGACGGCCAGCGGCACGACAAGCAGCATCAGCCCGTTGTGCCGCAGCGCCGCCAGGAACAGCGGGTCGCTCCACATGCGGGTGAAGTTGTCGATCCCGATCAGGTTCACCTCGCTGGTGACACCGGTCCAGTCGGTGAAGGCGAGGTAGAAGGCCTGCAGGTACGGCCACAGCACGAGCAGGCCGTACAGCGCCAGGGGCAGCGTGAGCGCCCCGGCCAGGAACCGGAACTTGCCGTGCCGCATGCCGCTCACCGCTTGTGCTTGGCGATGGAGCTGTCGGCGGCGACCGCGTCGGCGGCCTTCTGCACCCGCTCGGCCCACTGCGCGGGGTTGATGCGCTTGGTGGCCAGCTCGCCGGTGGCGTCGTCGACCGCCTTGGACAGCGGGGCGTACCAGGTGCGGAACTTGTAGCTGAACACGTTCGCACCCGCACCGGCCACCGCCTGCGCGACCGAGCCCAGCCCGCTGGACAGGGTCAGCCCGTCGGTCGCCCCGGCGACCACCGGCAGCGACTTGGCGCTCTCGGCGAAGCCCCGCGCGACCTGCTTGGAGAACAGGATGCGCAGGAACTCCAGGCCGCCCTGGGCGTTCTTGGCCTTGGCGGGCACCAGGAACGACTCGGAGCTGGTCGCCATGACCGCGCCGTCGGCGAGCTTGTCGGCGCTGGTCAGCGACGGCACCGGCGCCATCACCATGTCGAACCCGGCCGGGGTGACGGCCTGCTGCTCGCCCTCCAGCCACGAGCCGCACGGGATGAACGCGACCTGGCCCTTGCACCAGGCGTTCTGCGCCTCGGTGTGGGACAGGCCCTCCGACCCCGGCATGATGTGCCCGCGTACGGCCAGCTGGTAGATCGCCTCGGCGGCCGCGGTCATCGCCGGGCTCTTCCAGGCGCCGGGCTCCAGATTGTCGATCGCCTTGACCAGCTCGAACCCGCCCGCCTTGGCCGCCAGCGACACCAGCGGGTCGTTCAGGTACTCCGGGTACTTGCCCTGCCAGGTCCAGGCGTGCAGGCCGGCCTTCTTGATCTCGTCGTTGAGCGTCAGCATCTCGTCCCAGGTCTTCGGGAACGTCCAGCCGTGCTTGGCGAACAGCGACTTGGAGTACCAGACGCCCCAGACCACCGACGAGTAGTTGAGCACCAGCGGCTTGCCGTCGAAGCTGCCGTCCTCGATCACGCCCGGCATGAGGGTGTCGCGGACCTTCTTGCTCGGGTCGTCCAGGCTCGGGGCGTCCAGCAGCTCGGTCAGGTCCTTGATCTTGCCCGCGGTGACCAGGGTGGCCAGGTCCAACCGACCGGCACCGCTGTTGTCGACCACGTCCGGCGGGCTGTCGGCCACGAACCGGGGCTGCAGCACCTCGCCGACACCCTGGATGCCCTTGTGGTCCACGGTCGCCTTGGGGAACTTCGCCTTGTACTTGCTGCCGGCGTCCACGGCGTACGCGTCGCCGTAGCCGCCCTTGAAGATCACGACTTCGAGGTTCGCGTCCGCCGGCACGCCCAGCGGGTTCTCGGCGGTGACAGCGCCCTTGCCGGCGCTGTCGGCGTCACTGCCCGAGGTGGCACAGGCGCCCAAGGCCGTCGTCGCGGCCGCGGCAGCCGTCCCGAGCAGCAGGCCTCGTCTTGTAGGGTTCACGGTATCGCCCTTCGCACATAGGGGTGGTTTAGGCGATACGCCGGATGCGCCCGGCGTATCGCGCCTCCAATTGCAGGTTGTGCTCATATCCGCCGGCGATGTTGGCCGACAGGTAGATCGGCGGGGTCTGCCCCGCCTGCTCCAGGCGCTCCACCACTTCGGCGACGACCATCTGGGCCAGCACCGCCGCGGTCACGGACGAGACCGCGCCGCTCTGGTTGCCCAGCACCACGTCGCCGTACGGTGCGCCGTTGTCGAGCACCACGTCCGCGATCTCGGCCAGCCGCTTCCCCGAGGGGTGGCGGGGCTCCGAGCGCGCCGTGTGCTCCAGTGAGGTGACCGCGATCAGCTGGTGCCCGCGCTCCTTGATCAGCAGCGCCAGCTCGACGATCACCCCGTTGATGCCCGACTGCGAGGCCAGCACGAACACGTCGGCGGCCGAGATCGGGGCCAGGTCGTAGATGCGGTGCGCCACCTCGGTGCGCCGTTCGAGGAGCTGGTCCTCCAGCACCTCGCGGGGCTCGCCGCCGTACAGCACGATGTCGCGCAGCGCGATCCGGTTGGTCGGCACCAGGCCCCCCGCGCGCCCGGCGATCTCCATCGCCACCGCCTCGGAGTGGCCGCTGCCGAAGGCCTGCACCACCCCGCCCGCCGCCAGGCTCTCGGTGATCAGGTCGGCGGCCCGCTGCACCGCGGCCGCCTGGCCGTTGCCCACCTTGGCGACCAGCTCGGTGACGGTCTCCAGGTACGTCTGCGCGTTCATGATGCTCCTGTTCGGATGGTTGTCAGCGCCGGTTGCGCCGGTGCGAGGTCGGCTCGTCGTGCAGGCGGTGCGCCTGCACCGCACGGGCGGTGACCTCGAACGCCTCGGACGTGCGCTCGTAGGTGAGCTGCGCGACCGCCACGTAGATCAGGTCGAGGGCGACCAGCTGCCCGTGCAGCGCCGACAGCGCCGCGAGCCGGAAGGTCGTCTCGTGTACGGCCGTGGTCAGCACCACGTCGGCCGCCTCGGCCAGCGGTGACTTGTCGAACGAGGTGACCGCGACCGTGAGCGCCCCCTGCTCCCCCGCCTCGGCAAGCACCTCGATCGCCTCGCGGGTGCGGCCGCTGTGCGACAGCACGATCGCGACGTCGCCGGGGACGAGCAGCGCGGCGTTGGTCAGCGCCTTGTGCGAGTCCTCGCGGTGCCAGCAGGGGACCCGGATGCGCTCCAGCCGGAACGCCATCTCGCGGGCGGCGGTGCCGCTGCTGCCCAGGCCGAACAACTCGACCCGGTTGGCCTGCGCGACCGCCTCGGCGACCCGGGCCACCGCGGCCATGTCGAGCCGGGCGGCGGTCTCCTGGATGGCGCGGGCGTCGGCGCTGGCGATGACGCCGAGCACGCGGTCGAGCGAGTCGCCGGGCTCGATGTCGCGGTCGATGTCGGTCTCCCAGCGGGCCTGGGCGGCGCGTCCGCTCTCGGTGGCCAGGGCCACCCGCAGTGCGGCGTACCCGCGGAAGCCCAGCACCCGGCAGAACCGGGTCACCGTCGCGGTGGAGGTGCCGGAGCGCTCGGCCAGGTCGACGATCGACGCCTGCGCGGCCAGCGCCGGGTCCTCCAGGATCTGCTCCGCCACCCGCTGCAACGCGTCGGGCAGGTTGGGCAGCTCCATCCGCATCCGACCGATCACACCCTGCACAAGAATTCCCTTCACCGCATGCCGTTGGTGAAGAAAATTACGACCCACACCCCCCGCTGTCAACGCACCGCGACAAAAATTTTGTTTCCCCGTAACGGGTTCGGGTGTTACAAATTATCGACCGCGCCGCCGCCTCAACGCACTCGCGCTGCGGTTTCGTGCAGTTTCGGGGAAAGTGCTGCAATCCGGCTCAAGATTCCAGCACTTTCCCCGAAACTGCACGTCAGAACGGGCGTCGGGGCGCGCTCCGGGGAGGCGTCAGGGCTGGACGAAGCCGATCATCGCGGTGGCGGCGGCGGCCTGGAGGATCAGGGCGGAGGTGACGACGGCGAAGGGCCACAGGCGGGTGGTCCGCGCGCACAGCCAGGCGGCGGGCAGCTCCAGGAACACCGCGATGAAGATCCAGAGCCGGACGGTCTCGCCCCGGTTCATCCCGAGCAGGTCCAGCAGCGCGAGCACGGCCAGGCCGGACAGCGTCAGCAGCGCCATCGGGTGCACCAGCACCCGCCGCACCGAGGCCCACGCGGCCGCGGGCAGCAGCGCGCAGCTGGCGAACCCGGCACAGAGCACGAAATACCACAGATTGCGGGTGACCCACATGCCGTACGGCCGCCACCGGTCATTGAACCGGTTCGCGTCGGCCAGCACGTACTCGAAACCGGCCACGATGTCGTAGCCGAACAGCAGCCGCATCGCGACCAGGCAGGCCGCGAAGCCGGCGACGGCCAGCGCCGCCAGGCGGGCCGTGTCGGCCCAGCTCGCGTGCACGCGGTCCGACCCGCCGCGCAGCGCGAAGGCCAGCAGCGCGGCGAAGACCAGGCCCAGGATCAGCGGCGACGGCTCGAAGAAGAGGGTCAGGTAGACGGCGGCGCCCAGGCCCAGGGCGTACGCCCGGTGGCGCGTGCGCAGGAAGCGCACGTGCAGCCACAGCGCGAGCAGGATCGGCACCGGCGCGACCGCGTTGAGGATCGGGACGAAGTGCAGCCGCCCGGGCGCGAACAGGCACAGCACCAGCGCGTACAGCGCGAGGCGGCGGTCGCCGGTCAGGTCGCGCACGACCAGGTACAGCAGCAGAGCGGCCAGGTTCGACAGCACCAGCACCGCCGTGCCCATGCCCGCCGGGGTCAGCCCGAGGGCGTCGAGCAGGTAGTACAGCATCGTCTTGCCCGGCATGTTGGTGCGCGCGTGCGGCGGCAGCTGCTCGACCAGCTCGTGGTAGCCCCGGATGAACTCCCCCGCGCTCCACCGCCGCGTCGGCGAGTAGAACGAGTTGGCCCGGTCGCTGACCACGATCCCGGCCAGCGACGACGGGGCGTACCAGCGCAGCAGCAGTTGCAGCGGCACCGCCGCGACCAGCCACCCGGTCACCGCCGCGGCGTCGAGGCGGGCGGGCAGCCGCCGCGAGAGCACCAGCAGGCCGAGCACGGCCGCGATCACCGGCACGGCGGGCCAGAGCACCGCCCAGGACCCGGCGGCGCGCACGTACGGGTAGGTCCAGCCACCCAGCCGCGAGCCGGTGGGCAGCTCGCGCAGCAGCAGGGCGAGCACCGCGAGCAGTGTCGCGGCGGCACCGGCGGCAACCGACCAGGCCAGGACGCGCGGCAGCCGCTCCGGTCGCGCTTGCTCGGGGGTACGGGCCGACGCCCGCCGCCGCTCCAGCAGAGTCCCGCTCACGTTCCTCCCTCGAAGCGCATTTTGCCCGATATGCTAGCGGGCGTACTGATACACGTAGGGCCCCGACTCGCGTCGGGGCCCTACGGTTCAGGCTTCGGGGATCGGGTGACCTGCTGGGGATGGGTCGCACAGCACTGTGCGGTCATCGCGGCCGCACTGCGCTGTGCGGAAAGCTCGCTCTCAGCCGGCGTACACCGGGCGCCGTGACCGCACCGTCACGGCAGCATCCCGTGTTCGTCGCTCACGATCGAGATGACGTCCTCGACCGTGGTCCGCGCGCGCATCGCCACGTGCTCGATCGGCGCGTTACACGCGATGGCCTCCCGGATCGCGGAACGCCAGACCTTGTCGCTGTCGTCGACCCGTCCTGCGGACGCCTCGTCGACCAGGCACAGCGCCAGATCAGATGTGACGTACAAAGTGCGTCTCCTCCTCCGGGGCGCGCCGGTGCCCCGGCACGCCAGAAGACTTCCCGGCACGCCGGGTCGCCCTCACCCCACCAAGGATCCGGGTTCTAAGCCCACGAAACATCCGCCACTACGCGGAATGCATCTTCCTCAAGAAAAGTACTAACACCTCATAGCACCTATACACCCCCCAGACCACCCGCACCACCCTCGGAGTTCCCTGACAATCCCCCCGCCACCCCACGCCCCGCCCTGCGCCGCCCGCCCCGCCCCGCGCCCCGCTCACCCGCCCGTGGTCGCGAACCCCTTTTTGGCCAAGTTGCCGGGCAATCGGGCACTCGGTGGCCGGTCAAACGGCCGATTGCCCGGCAACTTGGCTGGTAGGGGGCGGGCGGCGCGGCGCGGCATGCGAGGGTTCGGTGTCCGGGTTTGCGGGTTAGGCTGCCGCCGCGGCGGTCCGCTGCCGGATCGGCCGTTTAGAGTGATTCTGAGAGGATCCGTCCTGATGTGCCACAGTGACGACAGCGCCCCGCCCGCCGCGCCCGAGGCCGGCGACGTCGCCTCGCACGGCCCGCTCGAACTGACCGCGGCCGACGGCAACACGTTCGCGGCGTACCAGGCCAGCCCCGCCACGCCCAACGGTGCGAGCATGGTCATCCTGCCCGACGTGCGCGGGCTGCACCCGTTCTACGTCCGGCTCGCCCAGCGGTTCGCCGAGGCGGGATACGAGACCGTCGCCATGGACTACTTCGGCCGCACCGCCGGGGTGTCCCAGCGCGACGAGTCCTTCCCGTTCGCCGAGCACCTGCCGCAGCTCACGCCTGACCAGGTCAAGGCCGACGCCGCCGCCGCGGTCGCCGCCGTCCGCGCCGCCAACCCCGACGGGCCCGTGTTCACCGTCGGCTTCTGCTACGGCGGCAGCAGCTCGTGGCGCCTGTCCGCGTCCGACCTCGGCCTGTCCGGCGTGATCGGCTTCTACGGCCGGCCCGAGCGCGTCTACGACGTCGTCGACCAGATGCACGTACCGCTGCTGCTGCTCGTCGCCGGTGACGACGCCGCCACCCCGCTGGCCGAGTTCGAGAAGTTCGCCGACGCGCTGGCGGACGCCGGAGCCGACTACGAGATGTACGTCTACGAGGGCGCCCCGCACTCGTTCTTCGACCGCTCGTACGACCAGTGGGCCGACGCCTGCACCGACGCCTGGCACCGCATCCTCACCTTCACCACCACCCACCCCACCCCCTAACCCCCCACCACCGCCGCCACCGCCCACCGCCGCCGCCGCCGCCGCAACCACCCCGTCGATCATGAACTTATGGCCGTGTTCGACGGTGTGTCGCCACCCTGGCACCGTGATCGACTCGCCAGAGGCGCCACCGCCCGAACCGTCCGCCACCGTCCGCCCCAAACCGGGCACGTCGAAGCTGCACTTTCGGGGAAACTGCACGAATCCCGGCCGCCAGAGCCGCAGTTTCCCCGAAACTGCACGAACGCACTACCAAGATCCAGACCCACCCCCTGGGGCGGGTGGCCCAGCGCCACACCCCATCCAGCACAGCAGACGCCACACCCGGCGGCCCGGCGCCGCACATACCGGCCAGCACGGCAGATGCCCCAGCCAGCGGCCCGGCGCCGCACACACCGACCAGCACAGCAGGCGCCCTGGCCAGTGGCCCGGCACCGCACACCGCCCAGCACGGCAGACGCCCTGGCCAGTGGCCCCGCGCCGCACACCGCCCAGCACGGCAGACGCCCCGGCCAGCGGCCCGGCACCGCACACCGCCCAGGACAGCAGACGCCCCGGCCAGTGGCCCCGCGCCGCACACCGCCCGGCGCGACAGACGCCCCGCCCGGCCGCACGGCGACGCCTCTCGCAGATCGATCACGGTGCCAGGGTGGCGACACACCGTCGAACCCGGCCATAAGTTCATGATCGACGGGTGAGGGGGTGGTGGGGGGTGGGATGAGAGCGCTCTCATTTGGAGGGACGGGGGTGGGAACGGTTGCGGCGGCGCCATTAATCCGGACGCCATCGCGGTGAAACATTGACGTATCCCACAGGCACGGTCTAGTTTGCACGCAGAGAGCGCTCTCACGGCCGATTCCGACGGCCGCCCGACCCGCCCCCTCCGGGCGCTCTCCCTGTCACGCACCGCCCCTCAGCTCGGGAGGCCATGCCATGCAACCGTCCTCGCGGACCCCGACCTCCGGCGGCGCCCCCCGCCGCAGGTCCGGCCCGCTCCACCGCACCCGCCGGCGCCTGTTCGCCGCCGGTACGGTCGCCACCCTCACCGCCGCGCTGCTCGGCTTCGCCATCGCCACCGCCGGCACCCCCGCCCAGGCGGGCACGGTCGGCGCGGGCAGCTACGCCGACTCGCTGCCCGCCGGGGCCTCGCTGCCGACGGGCTGCGGCGCCATCTCCACCAACCCGCGTCTGTGGGTCACGGCCAACGCCCCGGCCGGGCCGATCCCCACCAACGACTGGTGGTCCTCGCTCATCTTCAAGCGCACCGAATGCGCCTACAGCGAGCCGCTGCACGCCCACCCGCTGTCGTACGACACGCTCGCGGGCGGGCTCGGGTTCTCGTACAACACGACTCCGGCGATCAGCGGCACCGCGACCGGGCCGGGTGAGTTCCACTACCCGTACACGCAGGACATCCTCGTCGGCGTGGCGGGGCTGAACTCGCCGAACACCAAGGTCGACGGGTGGTCGGACTGGACGGTCACGCCGTACTGGAGTGACGGCACCCGGACCATGAAGGCGACGATCGGCCACGGCCTGCCGTTCTCGTACTTCCAGGTGACCGGCGGCAACGCGCAGATCACGACGGTGGCGACGCCGACGGTGTGGTCCAACAGCGGGGCCACGATCGGGTTCACCGTCAACGGCCGCGACTACGTGGCGTACGCGCCGACCGGGGCGACCTGGTCGGTCAGCGGCACCTCGATCTCGTCGGGCCTGAACGGGCAGGGCTTCTTCTCCGTCGCCGTGCTCCCGGCCGGTGCCGACAAGCCCGCCCTGGCCGCCACGTACGGGCAGTACGCCCACAACCACGTCACCGGCACCCGGGTGTCGTACAGCTACAACCCGGCCACGGCGACGCTGAACACGACGTACAGCTTCACCACCACGGCCCGGCAGGGCAGCGGCTCGGGCACGGTCACCGCGCTCTACCCGCACCAGTGGAACTACCTGACCGGCGCGACCCCGCTGGCGCAGACGTACACGTCGGCGCGCGGTCAGATGAAGATCCTCACCGGGGTGAGCAGCTTCACCACCTCGATGAAGTACAACGGCGTGCTGCCGGAGATCCCCGCGGTCGCCGACAGCAGCGGCGCGGACCTGACCACGCTGACGAACTACCTCAACGCGGTGGCGGCCAACCCGGCCGACTTCCGCGGCGACGACACGTACTGGACCGGCAAGGGCCTGGGCCGCGCGGCGCGCATCGCCGAGATCGCCGACCAGCTCAACCTGACCTCGGTGCGCGACACCGCGCTGTCGACGATCCGCACGCGGCTCAACGACTGGTTCACCGCGTCCGCGGGCAAGACCGCCCGGGTCTTCTACTACAACCCGTCGTGGGGCACCCTGCTCGGCTACCCGGCGTCGTACGGCTCCGACCAGGAGCTCAACGACCACCACTTCCACTACGGCTACTTCGTGGCCGCGGCGGCGACGCTGGCCAAGTTCGACCCCACCTGGGCCACCAACGCGCAGTACGGCGGCATGGTGGACCTGCTGGTCCGCGACGCCAACAACTACGACCGCAACGACACCCGGTTCCCGTACCTGCGCGACTTCGACATCTTCGCCGGGCACGACTGGGCCTCGGGCCACGGCTCGTTCGGCGCGGGCAACAACCAGGAGTCCTCGTCGGAGGGCATGAACTTCGCCAACGCCCTGATCCAGTGGGGCCAGGCCACCGGCAACACGGCGGTGCGCGACGCGGGCGTGTTCATCTACACCACCCAGGCCGCGGCGATCAGCGAGTACTGGTTCGACGTGCGCAACCAGAACTTCCCTGCCGCCTTCGCGCACAACGCGGTCGGCATGGTCTGGGGCGACGGCGGCGCCTACGCCACCTGGTTCAGCGGCGAGCCGGAGATGATCCAGGGCATCAACATGCTGCCCGTCACCGGCGGCCACTTCTACCTGGGCGACAACCCGGCGTACGTGCAGACCAACTACAACGAGCTGGTCACCAACAACGGCGGCGCGCCGACGGTCTGGCAGGACGTCATCTGGGAGTTCCTGGCCCTGGGCAACGGCCAGACGGCGCTGAACAACTTCAACGCCAACAGCGGGTTCACCAGTGAAGAGGGCGAGAGCAAGGCCCACACCTACCACTGGATCCGCAACCTGGCCGCGCTGGGCAACGTCGACAACACGGTCACGGCCAGCCACCCGCTGGCGAAGGTGTTCAGCAAGAACGGCGTACGCACGTACGTCGCGGCCAACACCGGCAGCACCGCGATCACGGTCACCTTCTCCAACGGCACCACGCTGACCGTGCCCGGCTGCAAGACGGTCACCTCGGGCGCGTTCACCTGGAGCGGCGGCAACGCCTGCGGCGGAACCAACCCGTCGCAGCCGCCGAACTCGCCCAGCCCGACGCCGTCGACCAGCCCGTCGCCGTCGCCGAGCCCGAGCCCCAGCCCCTCGCCCAGCACCTCGCCGAACCCGCCCGGCAACTTCGCCGCGATCCGCTACCCGCAGACCGGCGGCGGCCTGCCCGGCACCACCGGCGCGGCGACCACGGTGACCATCGCGGCCGCCAACGGCAACTGGGACGGCACCCCGCACAGCGCCCAGGTCTTCACCGCGACCGGCCTGACCGCGGCCTACTCCGGGGCGGCCACCCAGTACGACCTGTTCCTGGAGGCGGGTACGGGCGTCGGCAGCGGCTCCCAGGCCCGGGTGTCGTACGACTTCACCGGTGACGGCAGCTTCGACCGGGTGGAGACGTACAACTACTTCGCCACCGACCCCGTCGCCGGGTACGAGCACTACACCCAGGCGTCCGGGATCAAGACCGCCACCGGCACGTTCGCGAACCTGGCCAACGGCACGGTGAAGGTCGAGGTGTGGAACGCCATCGGCAACACGGCGACCACGCTGGGCGTCGGCAACCAGTCGAAGGTGACCCTGCCCTACACGGGCACCACCACCTCGACCAACGTCGCGCTGAACAAGCCGGTGACCGCGTCCAGCACCGAGAACGCGACCTACCCGGTGTCCAACGTGGTGGACGGCAACACCGCCACCCGCTGGTCCAGCGCGTTCGCCGACCCGCAGTGGGTCAGCGTCGACCTGGGCGGCACGTACTCGATCAGCCGGGTGAAGCTGGTGTGGGAGGCGGCCTACGGGTCGGCGTACCAGATCCAGACCTCGCCCGACGGCGCCACCTGGACCACGATCCGGACCGTGACCGGCGGCGACGGCGGCACCGACGACCTCACCGGCCTGACCGGCAGCGGCCGCTACGTGCGCGTCTACGCCACCACCCGCGCGACCGCGTGGGGTTACAGCCTCTTCGAGTTCGAGGTCTACTCGCCGTAGCCCGTCCCGGCGGTGAACGTGTGGGTGGTGCCGACATCGCGTCGGCACCACCCACACGGCGTTCACGGCCCCGACCTAGCATTGACGCTGGCCTATCCAGAGGACGGATTTCGGAGAATCGTCTCCTAGATAGGCCAGCGTCGATGCTAGGTCGGGGCGGCCGGCGAGGGTGGGCACCGCCGAGGCGTGGGCCGGGTCGCGCCTCGGGGTCAGGTGCGGGGGATGCGCAGGACGCTGCCGGAGCCGTCCGGCTCGCGCACCGCCTGCGGATACCGGCGGCGCAGCATCGGCAGGAACAGGTCCGGCGTGGTCAGCACCGGCAGGTCCGGCCCGGCGATCCGCTCGGCGGCACCCTCGGTGTAGAGCAGCACCACCTCACGGGCCACCCGCAGGCTCTGCCGCAGGAACCGCGACAGTTCCCGCTGCTCCAGGAACCGCCACAGGTCCACGCTGACCACCGCGTCGAACTCGTCGTCGGCGTACGGCGTCCACACCCCCAGCAGGTGCAGGTTGGTCTCGGACGCCTCCCGGCCGTGGTCGAGCGTCGCCGAACCCGGGCCCAGTTCCACCTCGCCGGTGCCGAACGCCTGGCATAGCACCCGCCGCCCGGCCAGATGGTCCACCCGGGGCCACGCGTCCGGCAGCCACCCCACCCGCTGCTGCTCGCAGAGCGCCAGCATCCGGCGGTAGTAGCGCAGCTTGCGCGACACCTCGGTCGGGGCGGGCAGGTCGATCAGCTCGGCGGCCAGGTCGCGGTGCCGGTCCCGGAACAGCTTCAGGTTGACCAGGTAGTCGTCCTGCAGGTTGGTCAGGTCGCGCACGGCGGGCAGGTGGAAGCCGATCGCGGCCGCGTCGTAGCAGAAGCGCTCGTCGTCGCCGCCGAGGTGGCGGTGGATGCGGTACGCCAGGTCGGTGTCCTCGAAGCCCCAGCGGGTGCCGTACGCCTCGTCGAAGCCGCCCACGTCGAGCACCACCCGCCGGGGCATGGACACGTTGTTGGTCAGCGCGAACGCCCACGGCGCCCCGGCCAGCCAGGCCCGGGGGCGCTCGTCGCGGCCCGGCACCCGGAACCGGAAGTCCTCGTGGCGGTCGCTGACGAGCCCCGCGTCGACCGGCTCCCCCGCCGCGGCGGCGGCCAGCACGCCCCAGTCGCCCTCGTACCGCTTGCCGATGAGCACGGCGGGTTCGGTGCGCTCGGTGTGGAACTCCAGGTGGCGGGCGAGCAGGCTGGGCTCGGCGAGCACGTCGCCGTCGAGGAAGCAGATCACCTCCCCGGTGGCCAGCGCGACGGCCCGGTTGCGGGCGGCGGCGCGGCCCTGGTGCGCGGGCAGGGTGTCGAAACGCAGCCGATACGGGTGTACGGCGGACAGCAGCGGCTGGTAGGGCGCCGGGTCGGAGCCGTCGTTGACGACCACCACCTCGAACCGGTCCGGGGCGAGGGTCTGCCGGTCGAGCATCCGCAGCACCAGCTCCAACGCGTAGGCGTCGCCGTAGGTGGGGATGAGCACGCTCAAGCGACCGGTCGCACTGGCGAGCATCCGGGCTCCGTTCATTGATCGATGCGGTGCAGTCGATCCGATCCTGAAGGAGTTGCGAAAACGCTTCAACGGTTTCCCGGCCCGTGGTTTGATATTCGGCTCTGTTCGCAGGTCGGTGCCGGTGTCAGCTTTCATCGACGGGCGATGATCGCGCTCTCTCGGCGGATCGGGGTTGACGGGTCGTGGCACCCTGCTGGCGTCCGTACCTGAAGATCGGAAGCGACCATGTCAGCGTTCGTCCTCCTCACCCTCCTCGTCCTGGCCGGCCTCGCCGCGCTGGTCGTCTCCTCGCTGGCCTCACGCGGCCCGTCGACGAGGGCCGCGCAGGACGGCTCCCGCTACATCCGCTGGGGCGGGGCCGCCGCCGTGGTGCTCGGCGTGCTGGGCATCTTCGGCACCATGGCGCAGGTCGTGCCCACCCGGACCGTCGCGGTCGAGACCAGCTTCGGCAAGCCGGTCGGCACCCTGCGCAACGGCTTCCACCTGGTCGCGCCGTGGGCCACGATCGAGCAGTTCGACGCCACCGTGCAGACGCTCAAACTCTCCGGCGAGCAGGGCGACCACCCGGGCCTGCTGGTGCGGCTGGCCAACGCGGCGACCGCCCGCGTCGACGTCACCGTGCAGTGGCAGATCGACCCGGCCGCCAACATCGTCGACCTGTACAGCGACTACCGGAACTTCGACAACATCCAGGACAACGTGGTCAAGCGGCAGCTGGCCAGCGCGCTGAACTCGGTGTTCGAGCAGTACGACCCGCTGCGCGCGCTGACCAAGGCCGGGGCCGAGCAGGCGCCGCTGTCGAAGCTGGCCGGCGACACCAAGACCGAGCTGAGCGGCGTCATGCCCCCCGGTGTGATCATCCGCAGCGTGACCATCCCGACGATCCGCTTCGACGACAACATCCAGGCGAAGATCAACCAGTACCTGGCCGCCGTCGCCGAGACGCAGATCGCCGAGCAGCGCCAGAAGACCGCCGAGGCGCAGAAGCGCGCCAACGACCTGCTGGCCGCGGCGAACAACACCACCGGCGTGCTCTACCAGAACTGCCTGGACATGGTCGAGCGGATGACCAAGGAGGGCCGCCAGCTGCCCGCCGCGTTCACCTGCGGCGCCCCGCCCACCACCGTGGTGCCGGTCAAGTAGCGCAAGTCTGTTGCAGACTCGTGCAAGTTTTTTAACGAAGCTGTGCCAGATTCCGACATGACGGTTCAGTGATGCGGTTAAGTCTTGCTATACCACCAGGGTGGACATTGCCTTCGCCTTCGACGAGGCGTACGCCGGGCACGCCCGGGTGGCGCTGGAGTCGGTGCTCGACAGCCATGACCGGGACGACATCACGTTCTGGCTGCTGACCACCGACACGGTCGCCAAGGAGCAGGAGCAGTCGCTGCGGCGCCAGCTGGCCGGGCGCGGGCGGCTGCACCTGCTCACCACCGGCGACGCCTTCCGGGCGCTGCCGGTCGCCGAGCACGAGTCGCTGACCTACCTCAGCCCCGGCATGTATCTGCGGCTGCTGCTGCCCGACCTGGTCGACGGCCCGGGGCGGCTGCTGTACCTGGACGCCGACATCCAGGTCTGCGGCGACCTCGGGCCGCTGTGGCAGCTACCGCTGGGCACGGCACCGCTGGCCGCGGTGCGCGACGCGTTCACCGACCGGTTCGACATGTGGGGCGGCATCCCCGGCGCGGGGGCCGAGCACCCGGACGACGCGCCGTACTTCAACTCCGGCGTGCTCCTGATCAACATGGACCGCTGGCGCGAGCTGCGCGTGACCGAACGCTGCCTGGCGTACCTGGCCGAGCACGGCGGCAGCCTGCGCTTCCCCGACCAGGACGCCCTGAACCTGGTCGCCTTCGCCCAATGGCTGCGCCTGCCGCCCCGCTGGAACCACATGTGCAGCTACCTCCTCGAACCCATGACCCCCCAGCAGCGCGCCGCCGAAGACGTCCGCGTCATGCACTTCGCCGGCCCCCGCAAACCCTGGACCCCCGGCTTCCGCCCCGGCTTCCGCCAATCCCGCCACCAAACCCTCACCACCCGCGTCACCACCTACCACTAACCCCCCACCGGCCCCCCACCGACCCTCTCCGCGTTGATCATGAACTTATGGCACGGCTCGACGGCGCGTCGCGGGCACGGCTTCCTGATCAACACGAGGCCGGGCGGCGCGCAGGCGGGTCACAGGAAGTCGCGGAGGGCGTGGCTGATGAGGATGGCGCCGAAGACGAGCAGGAGGGCCGCCATCACCAGCAGGTGGTGGCGGGACAGCCAGGTGCGGCAGTGGCCCAGCATGCGCGCCGCCCGGTCGCCGCCGGCCAGGTAGCCGAGCACGACGACCAGCACCGGCACGCACGCCACGGCGGTGAAGACCGTCAGCGCCAGCACCGCGCCCAGCCAGGTGACACCGTGTCCGGCCAGTTGGCGGCCCGCACCGGCGCACAGGGCCAGGTTCTTGGGGTCCAGGCCGTACATGACCAGGGCGAGCAGGGCCGCCTTGACCGGGGACCAGCGGTCCACGCCCGACATCCAGCGCGGCATCAGGTGCTCGCGCCCGGTGCGGGAGTGGTGCCGGTGGCGCATCCAGTGGTGTACCGCCGCGGCGACCAGCAGCAGGCCGAGGGCCAGGCGCACCCAGCGGGTCCAGCCCGCCGACTCCCAGCCGGGCGCGACCGTGCCGCCCCCGGCCAGCAGGAACGTTCCCGTGCCGACGACGGCGACCCCGAGCAGCGAGCCGGCCAGGAAGGCCGGGCCCCCGACGCGGGCCCGGCTGGAGAACAGCACCAGGATCACGGCGATGACGGGCAGCGGGCTGACCGCGATACCCACCGCGTACGGCAGCATCGCGCCGATCGCGTCGCCCGTCGCGCTCACACCGTCCAGTCTGACCTGGTCAAAGACCAGATCGGGCCTGGTTGCCGATCAGCGGCCGGGTTCGCGCAGCAACTGGCGCGCCTGCTCCTCGAAGGACGCCTGCGGCACCGCGGGCACGGCCGCCGCCTGCGCCTGCGCCTGGGCCTGGGCCTGGCGGTAGGCGGCGTCGACCTGCGCGGCGAACTCGGCGGCCGGCCTGGCGACGGTCACCCACTGCCCGTCCTGGGTCACCGCGCCCTGGGCGATGACCGCGAGCCGGGTACGGGTGAGGCCGAAATACCCGATGACCGCCACGAGCAGGCCCAGGGAGAACAGCAGGATCCCCGGATCGCCGACGTGGCGGGCGAACCCGGCTGCCATGATCCCGACTCCGGCAGCGGTGGCCGAGCCGAACACCGCCCGTGCGTTGCGGCGCAGCGCTCGGCAGCGGTCGCAGTAGTGCCACACCGGCGCCTCGACCCGTTTGCGGGTGGCGGCCCGGACGATGAAGAAGAGGAACAGGCCGAGCGGGATCGTGGCGTACGTCCAGCCGGGCGGCGACGACTCGAACCCCGTGTGGGCCCGCAGCGTGGCGGGCAGGCCGTGCCGGCTGCACACCGTCGGGATGCCGTGCCCGGCGCGTACCCAGGCCACCGGAAGCCGTGTGTGCAGCATCGCCCCTCCACCGTCGCGCGTAGGGCGAGATGATCTCACGCGGGGCGTCCGCGCGATGCCCCGCGCGAAGGGCCCGGCTACGGGCAGGCGGACATGACGTCGCCGCTGTCGGTGCCGCACAGGTCGAAGCCGGGGCCGCCGTCGACGGTGTCGTTGCCGGCCACGTCGTCCACGGCGTCGATGAAGTCGCCGCCGTCCTCGCCGTACACGGTGTCGGCGCCCGGACCCGCGTCGATGAAGTCGCTGCCAGGGCCGCCGTAGATGACGTCGTCGCCGCCCTCGCCGGAGATGATGTCGTCGCCGCCCAGCGCGCAGATCACGTCCGCGCCGGACGTGCCCGTGAGCAGGTCCAGGCCGCCGGTGCCGGTGATGGTGCACGACGGCGTGCTTACCGCGATCGGCGTGGCGGCGACGGCGGTGTTGTCGACGGTGTCACCGTCGGACGTGAGGGCGGTGACCTGCGCCCGGTCGGTGATCGTGCCCAGCGCCGCCTCGCCGACCGCCACGGTGAGGGTGAACGTCGCCGATTCGCCCGCGGCGACGGCGTCGCGGGTCGCGGTGACGGTGCCGCCGCTGCCGACCGGGGGCGCCGAGAAGGCCCAGCCGTCGGGGGCGCTGAAGCCGAGCAGCGCCGTCTGCACCGGCACGGCGTCGCTGAGCCGCACCTGGCGCGCGGCCTGCGGGCCGTCGTTGCGGACCGTGATCGTGTAGAGCAGCTTGTCCCCCGCCGCCACCGGGTCGGGCGTGTCCACGACCGCCACCACCAGGTCCGCCTCGGACCGCGGGGGCTGCGGGACGCCGTCGGCGCTGTCGCGCGGGTCGGGCGGGCTGGTGGTGAAGTCGGTGGCGTTGTCGTCGGTGTCGCCCGCCCCCGCGTCGTCACGTACGGCCGCGGTGACGCGATCCAGGTCGGGGGTGGGGCCGCCGCCCTCCCAGTCGCCGGCCCGGTCGCCGTACCCGACGAAGTCGACCACGCCCGCGGCGTCGTGGCAGGAGCCCAGGCAGGACAGCCGGGTGGTCCCGGCGACCAGGGCGACCTTGCCCGCGACGGCGTTGAGGCTGATCACGCCCGTGGCGTCCGGAGTCGGCAGCGCGGCACCGCCGACCCCGGCGGCCTCGGCGACCAGGTAGTGGCGGCCGGGGTCGAGCGTGCCGGACAGCGCGGTGAGCCGCCAGCTGATCCCGAGGGCGGAGGCGTACTGCACCGACCAGCCGTCCAGCGACACCGGCACCCGCGAGCGGTTGTACAGCTCGACGAAGTCCTGGCGGTACGCCGCCGCGGCACTGCCGGCGCCGCCGTACACCTGGCTGATCACGATGTCGCCGGGTGCCGCCAGCGCGGGCGTGCCGGTCAGCGCTCCCGTGCCCGCGCCCAGGCCGACCAGGCCGAGTCCCGCCAGTGTCCGCGCCCCGTGCCGCATGTGTCCCCCTCGACCCGCGTCCCTGGTGCGCTCAACTGACCCGGTGTCCGAAGGTTACTTTCTGCATTGGTATGACTACATAAGGCGATGATGTGCCACTGGTTGCCTAAGCAGGCATCAGCCGTTCAGCGCACCGATGACACCGTTCGGCGCGTGTCGGCGGCCGTTAGGGGCACACGGCGCTCGCGCGCTGCGTATCCTCCCGGCACCGTCGATCCCGTCCGGCTAGGAGACCCCCATGGGTGAACCCGCACCCGACGCGCTGCCAGACCGCTCCCGCAGCGATCACAGCCCGTGGAACTGGCTGCTGCTCGTCCCCATCGTGCTGCCGCTGATCCCCGCGTTCTTCAACACGGCCGGCCCGGCCTTCCTGGGCTTCCCGCGGTTCTACTGGCAGCAGCTGGCGTACATCGCCGTCGGCGTCTGCACCACCACGCTGGTCTACCGGATGACCCGGAGGCGCTGACATGTGGCGTGACCATCTCACCGAGATCATCCTGTTCTCGCTGCTGTTCGTCGGCGTGAGCGCGATGGGCTTCGTCGCCGCCCGCTGGCGGCGCCCCACCACCATGGAGCACCTGGACGAGTGGGGGCTGGGCGGCCGCAACTTCGGCTCCTGGATCACCTGGTTCCTGGTCGGCGGCGACCTGTACACGGCGTACACGTTCGTCGCCGTGCCCGCGCTGGTGTTCGGCGCCGGCGCCATGGGCTTCTTCGCGGTGCCGTACACCGTGATCATCTATCCGATGTTCTTCCTGGTCCTGGTCCGGTTGTGGTCGGTGGCGCACCGGCACGGCATGGTCACCCCGACCGACTTCGTCCGCGCCCGGTTCGGCTCGCCGACGCTGGCGCTGCTGGTGGCGATCACCGGGATCGTGGCGACCATGCCGTACATCGCGCTGCAACTCGTCGGCATCGAGGCGGTGCTCAAGACGATGGGCGTGACCGGCGAGTCCACCGTGGCCCGGCACGCGCCGATCATCATCGCCTTCGCGATCCTGGCCGCCTACACGTACCAGTCCGGGCTGCGCGCCCCGGCGCTCATCGCGTTCGTCAAGGACGCGCTGATCTACATCGTCATCCTGGTCGCGGTGTTCTGGCTGCCCGCGAAGCTCGGCGGCTGGGACGCCATCTTCGGCGCCGCCAAGGCCAAGTACGACGCCAGCCCCGCCCCCAGCGACGGCCTGCTGCTCAACGCCAACAACCAGCTCCAGTACGTCACCCTGGCGCTGGGCTCGGCACTGGCGCTGTTCCTGTACCCGCACTCGGTCACCGGCGTGCTCGCCTCCCGCAACCGCGACGTGATCAAGCGGAACATGTCGGCGCTGCCCGCGTACTCGCTGCTGCTGGGCCTGCTGGCGATGCTCGGCTTCGCCGCGATCGCGGCCAAGGTCAAGCCGCTGGCCGGAGCCAAGCCGGGCTCGGTCGACACCAACACCATCGTGCCGCTCCTGTTCGACCAGCAGTTCCCCGACTGGTTCGCCGGGATCGCGTTCGCGGCCATCGGCATCGGCGCCCTGGTCCCCGCGGCGATCATGTCGATCGCGGCAGCGAACCTGTTCACCCGCAACATCTACCGCGAATACCTCAACCGCGACGCCACCCCGGCCCAGGAGGCCAAGGTCAGCAAGGTGACCTCGCTGGTGGTGAAGGTCGGCGCGCTGGGCTGCATCGTGCTGCTCGACCCGCAGTTCTCCATCGACCTCCAGCTCATCGGCGGTGTGATCATCCTGCAGACGCTGCCGTCGGTGGCGCTGGGCCTGTTCACCCGCTGGCTGCACCGCGGCGCGCTGATCGCGGGCTGGGTCGCGGGCATGGGCTTCGGCATGTGGATGCTCTACCAGGTCGCCAACCCGGCGACCGGGCGCGCGCACTTCGCCGGATCGGCGTTCCCGCTGTCCAAGCTGGGCTTCGACACCCCCATGACGATCTACGCGGGGCTGGTCGCCGTAGCGGTGAACCTGCTCGTCGCGGTCCTGTTCACCCTGGTGCTGCGGGCGGCGAAGGTCGCCGACGGCATCGACGCCACCACCCGCGCCGACTACTTCGCCGACGAGGACACCCCGCGCCGGGGCGACGTCGTCGACGAGGGCGAGCCGGTCGCGGTGGCCTGACCCTCCCTCCCGGTCAGCCGCGCGGCCCGGCGCGGCTCCCGGCACGAGACGGCGATCTCCTCCCCGGAGGTCGCCGTCTCGTGTATGACGCAGCAGCCGTGCAGTTTCGGGGAAAGTGCAGGAATCCGTCCCTGAATTCGTGCACTTTCCCTGAAACTGCACTCCCGCAGGCGGGGTGTTACTGGAGGTAGCTCTCGACCTGGGCGATGTCGGCGGGTTTGGCGTCGTCGGGGTTCTCGCCCGCGTCGGTGCGGGCGCGCCGACGGCGCAGCAGGTCCCAGCACTGGTCGAGGGTCTGTTCGAGGTCGCGCAGGCGGGCGGACTCGACCTCAGGCTCGATCGACCCCGCCACCCGCCTGGCCCGCAGCTGGTGCTCCTCGGCCACGAGCGCGTCGATGCGGTCGAGGATCTGCTTCTCGTTCATGCTCCCAGCCTTCCACGCTGCGGTACGGCCGCGCCGCCGTTCCGCGTGTGCTGTGATGGGTGCGGGCGGCCGCCCGACCTCACGATCGGCAGGGAGCGGGCATGGGCGCGACGGCACTGGTCACCGGCGGCACGGGCGGGCTGGGCGGGGCGGTCGTGACCGCGCTGCTGGCCGCGGGCTGGCGCGTGGTGCTGCCCCAGCGGTCCGAACCCGCCCCGGACGCCGGCGAGGGCCTGGTCGGGGTGCGCGCCGACCTCACCGACCCGGACGCGGCGGCCCGCTGCGCCGAACTGGCCGCCGCCGACCCGCAGCGGCCGCTGCGGGCGGTGGTCAACCTGGTCGGCGGGTTCGCGATGGGCGGGCGGGTGCACGAGACGCCGGTCGAGGAGTTCGACCGGATGCTGCGGCTGAACCTGCGCCCGGCATACCTGGTGAGCCAGACCGCGCTGCCGCACCTGGTCGCGGCGGGCGGCGGCGCGCTGGTCCTGGTGTCCAGCCAGTCCGTGCGGCACCCGTTCCCCGGCGCGGCGGGCTACCTGACCGCCAAGACCGCGGTGCTGGGCCTGGCCGAGGCGCTGCACGCCGAGTACGCCGCCGACGGGGTGCGCGTCAACACGATCCTGCCCGGAGTGATCGACACTCCGGCCAACCGCACGGCGATGCCCGGCGCCGACCGGGGCGGCTGGACCCCGCCCGAGCGCATCGCCCAGACCGTGGCCTGGCTGTGCTCGCCCGACTCCGCGGCGGTACGCGGCTCGCAGCTGCTCGTCTGACGCGCTGGCGCCCGTACGCCACAATCCAGCCGACGAACCAGGCTTGCTTCCCGGAGGTATCCCGTGCTCATCTCCACCCTGCCCGACCTCGGCGGACGCGCGTTCGAAGTGCGCGGACTGGTGTTCGCGGACGGTGCCCTGAGCAGTTTGGGCGGCACCAGCGTGCACCAGCTGGTGCAGCAGCTCGTCTACCAGGCCACCCATTTCGAAGCCGACGGCATCGTCGACGTCAAGACGCTGCTGAGCACCGGCCAGCACACCCACTGCGTGATGACCGGGACCGCGGTGAAGCTGCTCTAGCCCAGATCGGGGTGCGGCCGGTAGCGGTCGCGACCTGCTCTAGCCCAGGTCGGGATGTGGCAGGTAGCGGTCGTACGGCAGGGGGTCCGCGACGCTGGCGGCACACAGGTCGACGTCGGTGATGGTGAAGCCGTGGCCGAGCAGCAGCGGCAGCAGCGGGTTCGGCCCGAACACGGTCAGCCGGGCGCTGGGCAGCTCGCGGTGCGCGGCCAGCGCGGCGAGCACCGCGGCCGCGCAGTCAGGTGCCGTGGCGCCGCCCGCAGGCCCGATCAGCACCGCGTCGGGCAGCGCGCGGGCGAACGCGTAGCCGTCCCGGGCCCGGTGGGCGGTGACTCCGGGCAGGGCCGCGTACCAGGCCAGGTCGGCGGGGCGGGCGCCGCCTGCGGCCTGGGCGTCCAGGTCGGCCACGGCCGCGGCGGTCGCCGGGCGGGCGGGTGCGGGCGGTGGCGGCAGGGCGCCGGGTACGCCGCGCAGGTACAGCAGCGGGCAGCGCGGGAGCAGGCCCAGCCGGGTGTACAGGGCGATCGCGCGCGGATCGGATGAGGCGAACGTGATCCGGGGCGCGCCGGCGGGCAGCAGCCGGGCCAACAGCGCCTGCCCGACACCGCTGGACTGGTGCTCGGGCAGCACGAACAGGTCGGCCAGGTGGGTCAGGGCGCCTCGGGCGGTCGTACCCCCGAATCCGACGACCAGGCCGCCGCGCTCGCCCACCCACAGCCGGCCCGTCTCCAGCTCGCGGTCGAGATGGTCGGGGCGGCTCGGCCAGAGGTTGCCGAAGCGGGCGGCCACGGCGCGCACGCCGGGCAGGTCGGCCGCGGTCGCCGGGCGCACGGTGGGCACGTACTCAGGGTAGTGCGGCCGCTCGGCCGTCACGGGCACCCGTCGTTCCGGCCGGTAGGGTGCGCACATGACCGGTTCGGCGCTCGACGCGCTCGTCTCGTCCGGGATCGCCCATCGGGTGATCAGACATGGCGCCGTGGGCAGCCTCGCCGAGGCGGCGGCCGCGCGGGGCGTCGAGGTGGCCGACGTCGTCAAGACCATCGTGGTGCGGCGCGGCGCGGGCGACTACCTGTTCGTGCTGGTGCCCGGCGGCCGGGTGATCTCGTGGCCGAAGCTGCGGGCCCTGCTCGGCGTCAACCGCCTGTCCCTGCCCGACGCCGCCGAGGCCAAGGACGCCACCGGGTACGAGCGCGGCACGATCACGCCGTACGGGGCGGCGAAGGCGTGGCCGGTGCTGGCCGACGAGCGGCTGCGCGGGCGGGAGATCACGCTGGGCGCGGGCGAGCGCGGCGTCGCCGTCGCCGTGGACGCCGACACGGCCGTCACCGGCCTCGCCGGCACCTTCGCCGACCTCACCGACCCCGAACCCACCCGCTGACCCGCACCCACCCACCGCTTGCTCACCCGCACCCCACCCATCACCTGCTCACCCGCACCCCACCCACCGCCCGCTGAGCCGCACCCCACCCACCACCTGCTCACCCGCACCCCACCCATCACCCGCTGATCCGCACCCCACCCGCATCCCGCCTGCGCCCCGCCTCGCCGCCCACCGCCGCCTCGCCTCGCCTCGCCCGCCTCGCGTCGCCTCGCCGCTCGCCCTCGGTCGGCTGCAGTTTCAGGGAAACTGCACGAATCTTGGCCGCCTTAGCTGCACTTTCCCCGAAACTGCAGCCACCAGCGGAGGCCCGCGCCTGGCGGGAGGGAGTCTGCGGGCCCGCGCGGTTCGCCTAGATCGCCGCTTGCGGTCCAACGGCGCCGTTTTCCTGCCGGTTTCGACCGGAGACAGCGATCTTGCGCGCGAGACCGCGCTTCCGGACCGGCACCCACCGCACGACACGCACCCGCCCCGCGGGCTGGCGGGCTGGCGGGCTGGCGGGCTGGCGGGCTGGCGGGCTGGCGGGCTGGCGGGCTGGCGGGCTGGCGGGCTGGCGGGCTGGCGGGCTGGCGGATAGAGGTGATCACGGTGGTGGGGGTGTGACACGCCGTCGAACACGGCCATAAGTTCATGATCAACCAGGTGGGGGTGGGGTGGGGAGGGTGCGGGATAGGCGGCGGGTGCCTTCTTCCAGCTGGTCGGGTGGGGCGGCGGCGTAGGTGAGGCGCAGGTGCGGGGCGGGGGGCTCGGCGGCGTACCAGGGGCGGCCGGGGAAGACGATCACCTGCTCGGCGGCGGCCCTGGCGGCGAGGACGACGTCGTCGGTGCCGTCGGGGAGGCGTACCCAGAGGTGCAGGCCGCCGCGCGGGACGCCGACAGGGGTGACCGCGGGCAGGTGGCGGCGGATCGCGTCGAGCAGCGCGTCGCGGCGGGTCCGCAGCGCGGTGCGCAGGGCGCGCTGGTGGCGGCCCCACGCGGGCGCCGTGACGAACTCGACCGCGGCCTGCTGCAACGGCCCGGAGACGAAGAAGTCGTCGAGCAGCCGTCCGGCCCGCAGCCGCGCCCCGGCCGGGCCGCGGGCGCCGATCGCGGCCACCCGCAGGCCGGGCGCGGCCGACTTGGTCAGCGAGCGCAGGTAGACCACGTGCCCGTCGGGGTCGTCGGCGGCCAGCGGGGGCGGCGGGTCGCCCTCGATGGCCAGGTCGCGGGCGTAGTCGTCCTCGATGAGGAACGCCCCGGCGGCGCGGACCGCGTCCATGACGGCGGTGCGGCGGTCGGGGCTGAGCGTGGCGCCGTGCGGGTTGGCGTACAGCGGCTGGCAGTAGAACAGGCGGGCGCCGGTGCGGGCGAACGCGGTGGCGAGCTGGTCGGGGCGTACGCCGTCGGCGTCGGCCGGCACCGGCACCACCCGCAGCCCGGCCGCGCGCGCCGCCGCCAGCGCCCCGAGGTAGGTCGGCGACTCGACCAGCAGCACGTCGCCGGGGCGGCCGAGCACCCGCAGCGCCGTGGACAGCGCGGCCTGGCCGCCGGGGCAGATGACCATGTCGTCGGCGCGCAGCCCGGCCCCGGCCTCGCGGGCGAACCAGGCGCGCATGTCCTCGCGCCCCTCGACCGGCCCGCGCGCCCAGGCGGCGGGCTGGCGGGCGGCCCGTGCCAGGGCCGCGCCCAGCGCCGCGACCGGTTGCAGCCCCGGTTCCAGGTATCCGCTGGACAGGCTGATCGCCCCCGGCTGCGGGATCGCCAGCAGCTCCTGCATCTCGCGCTCGCCGTCGGGCGCGCTGCCCAGCGCCACGGTCTGCCAGGCCAGGTCGGCGGCCTGGGCGCGGGCCGGGCGGGCGGCCACGTAGGTGCCCTTGCCGGGCCGGGCGTCCAGCACGCCCTCGGCGGCGAGCTGCCGGATCGCCTGCGCCACGGTGACCGGCGAGGCCTGGTGGTGGGCGGTGAGCTCGCGTACCGAGGGGAGCTGGGCGCCGGGGCGGGCGGCGGCCGCCCGGTCGCGCAGATCTTGGATAACGCGGAGCACTGCGTTACCGTTGTTCATGAAGAGCAAGAGTAGCGCTATCGTCGCCGATACGGTAGCGGTCCCGACCGGCGGACTGCTGCTGGGCGCGCTCGGGGTGGTCCTGTTCAGCATGTCGCTGCCTGCCACGAAGCTGGCCGTGCACGAGCTCGATCCGTGGTTCGTCGCGTTCGGGCGGGCCGTCGGGGCGGGCCTGCTGGCCTCGGCGTACCTGCGCGTTACCGGCGCACCCCGACCCACCGCTACCCAGTGGCGGCGGCTGGCCGTGGTAGCGCTCGGCGTAGTGGTCGGGTTCCCGCTGTTCACGTCGCTGGCGCTGACCGCGCAGACCGCCGCGCACGGCGCCGTCGTCGTCACCGTGCTGCCCGCCGCCACGGCCGTGTTCGCGGTGCTGCGCGCGGGCGAGCGGCCGCCCCGGGCGTTCTGGCTGGCCGCGTCGGCCGGGCTGGTCGCCGTGCTGGGCTTCCTGGTCGCGGGTGGGGCGGTGCGCGGCACGGTCGAGCTGCCCGACCTGTACCTGCTGGCGGCGGTGCTGCTGTGCGGGCTCGGGTACGCCGAGGGCGGCGCGCTGGCCCGCGAGCTGGGCGGCGCCCGTACCATCTGCTGGGCTCTGATCGTGGCGCTGCCCGTCACCGTGCCGGTCACCGCGCTGTCCGCGCTCGCGCACCCGCCGCACGCCGCCGCGACCGCCTGGGCCGGGTTCGGCTACGTCACCGTCGTCTCCATGTTCCTGGGCTTCTTCGCCTGGTACGCGGGCCTGGCCCGGGGCGGCGTCGCCCGGGTCGGGCAGGTGCAGCTCGCGCAGCCGGTGCTCACGCTGCTGTGGTCGGCGCTGCTGCTGGGCGAGCCGGTCGGCCCGGCCGCTATCGTTGCGGCCCTGGCCGTGCTGGCCTGCGTGGCCCTGACCCAGCGCACCCGCGCCGCCGCGCCACCCGCCGCGCCCGCCGCGCCCGCGCCGGTCGCGGCGACGCCCTGAGAGGAGCGAGCCGTGTACATTCCCGCGCACTTCGCCGCCGACGAGGCGGCCGTGGCCGAGCTGCTGGCCGGGATCGGCGCCGTCGACCTGGTCACCGCGACCGAGCAGGGCCCGGTCGCGACCCTGCTGCCGATGCTGTTCGACCGCCCGGCCCACCTGCCGCACGGCCGCCTGCGCGGCCACCTGGCCCGCAACAACGACCAGTGGCGCCTGCCGGTGCTCGGGCAGGCGCTGGCGATCGTGCGCGGCCCCGACGCCTACGTCAGCCCGAGCTGGTACGCCGCCAAGGCCGAGCACGGCCGGGTCGTGCCCACCTGGAACTACGTCACCGCGCACGTCTACGGCGAACTGGTGGTGCACGACGACCCGGTCTGGACCGGGGCGCTCGTGCGCGAGCTGACCGACCGGCACGAGGCCGGCCGCGAGCACCCCTGGTCGGTCGACGACGCCCCGGCGGCGTACGTGGAGGGCCAGCTGCGGGCGATCGTCGGCGTGGAACTGGTGATCTCGCGGGTCGAGGCGAAGTTCAAGCTGAGCCAGAACCGCTCCGACGCCGACCTGCGCGGCGTGGCGTCCGGTCTGGACGGTGCCGGGCAGCACGCGGCGGCCGAGGCGGTGCGGGGGGTGTTCCGCGCGGGAGCGGATGGTTAAAGTCGAGGCCCCTGACCTCCGCGCCGTCCCCCGGCGCACCCCCTGGAGGAAGACCGATGACCCGTTCCACCCGTCTCCTGCTGATCATCGGTGTGATCGTCGTCCTGCTCGGCGGCGGCGCGTACGCCGGAGTGTCGATGCTGCGCTCCCATGTGGACGACGCGATCCCGCAGGCAGACCTGTTCGGCCCGAGCGACACCCCGTCCCCGTCGGCGCCCGGCTCGCCGAGCCCCAGCGCGAGCCCGACCCCGCCCGCCGGATCGGACATCAAGGGCCCGCTGAACATCCTGATCGTCGGCGTCGACACCCGCGAGGCGCAGAAGAGCTGGCCGGCGCACGGCGACGCGGTCATGATCATGCATGTCAACGCCGACCTGAGCAGCGCGTGGCTGACCTCGCTGCCGCGCGACCTGGTGGTGCGGGTGCCCGCGTTCAAGCCGTCGAACTACGGCGGCACGGCGCACACCAAGCTGACCCACGCGATGACGTTCGGGGCGCGGGTGCCCGGCACCGGCCGGTTCGACATGGCGCAGGGGTTCCAGCTGATGGCCAAGGCGGTGAGCGGGTACACCGGGATCGCGCGGTTCGACGCGGGGGCGGTCGTCACGTTCACCGGATACCGCGACCTCATCAACGCCATGGGCGGGGTCGACATCTACGTCGACCAGAAGATCGTCTCGATCCACCGCGCGCCCGACGGCAAGCTGCGGCCCTCCTGCGGCGGGTGCAGCCACGGCTACAGCGGGCCGCAGGCCACCTACAACGTGGGCACCATGCACATGACGGGCTGGCAGGCGCTGGACTACGGGCGGCAGCGCTACACGGCGGGCAGCGAGTACACCCGGCAGCGGCACCAGCGGCAGCTCATCAAGGCGATGGCGGCCAGGGCGTTCAGCGGCGACCTGCTGACCAGCCCCGGCCGGCTGGAGGCCATCCTGCAGGCGCTGGGCAAGACGATGGTGTTCGACGGGCGCGGGCACACCCCCTCAGCCTGGGCGTACGCGCTGCGCAAGCTGACCCCGGCCGCCATCACCCTGGTCGGGCTGCCCGGCCACGGCGTCTACACGGGCGGCAAGTACCAGGGTGAGGCGCTGGACTCGGTGCAGGCGTCGTACTTCGCGGCGCTGCGCAAGGATCAGCTGGCCGGCTGGGTGAAGACGCATCCGAAGCTGGTCAACGTCGATCCACGAGCCTGATTCGGTAGTTTGATCGGGTGGAGACGATCAGACAGTTGCAGATCCGTCGCGCCACCACCGCGGACGTGCCCGCGGTGGTGGCGCTGGTCGAGTCGGCGTACCGGGGCGAGTCGAGCCGGGCCGGGTGGACCACCGAGGCCGACCTGCTCGAAGGGCAGCGCACCGACCCCGACGCGGTGGCCGGGATGGTCGGCGCCGAGGACGGCCGGGTGCTGCTGTTCGAACGCGACGGTGCCCTGGTCGCCTGCTGCCACGTGCAGCGCCGTGAGGGATATGCCTACTTCGGCATGTTCTCGGTGCGCCCCGACCGGCAGGGCGGCGGGATCGGCCGGGCGGTGCTGGCCGAGGCCGAGCGGCTGGCCCGGCAGGAATGGACCGCGCCCGAGCTGCACATGACCGTGCTGGTGCAGCGCCCCGAACTGCTGTCCTGGTATGAGCGGCGCGGCTACCGCCGGACCGGGCAGCGCTACCCGTTCCCGTACGGCGATCCGCGCTTCGGGCTGCCCAAACGTACCGATCTGGAGTTCGAACTGCTGATCAAGGCGCTTTGACCGGTTCCGCGGGTCGGCAATGTCACCCGACCAGCACTAAACGTAGGCAGCGTGCACACGCTCGGTTACGGTCGGTGGCATGACCAACCCTATCGCCGACATCTGCGTGCCGGAGCTGGGGCGGCAGGTCGACCTGCTTGACTACCAGGACGTCGACCAGAGCGCGCTCGACGTGTGCACCCTCACCCTCAACCTCCGCCAGCAGTACCGCCGCGCACTGCTGGCCCGGGATCAGGCCGCCGCGTCGCTGGTGCGCCGCAGCGGCTGGTCCCCGGCCGACGTGGCCGAGGTGATCTGCGGCCACCGCGCCCACGCGCACCGCGCTGCGACCATCGTCGACTGGACCGGCCTGCGCCACGCCTACGGCGCCGAGGAGGCCCCCGGCACCGAGCAGGACCTCTACCAGCACCAGCAGGTCGTCGCCGACCTGCACGAACTGCTGGAACGCGCGTACGACCAGGCCACCCGGCTGCTGCCCGCGGTGCGGCTGGAACGCAACCTGCCCGACGGGCCCACCGAACGGGTGGCCCACTGCGCGCACTGGCTGCGCTTCGTCGAGGGCCTGCAGGCCGCCAACGACGCCTCGCGCATCCTGTACGCGGCGGTGCTGGCCCGCCACCACGGCTGGCCCGAGACGACCGTCGCCGAACTGGCCGGCGTGACCGTCGACGAGGTCCGCGCGGCGATGACCGCGGCCGAGCACCACCCGCCGTCGGACGCCGACAGCATCCTGCTGGAGCGGATGGCGCAGCTGGCCTGGGCGCTGGACTACAACGCCGGGCGGCTGACCGCCCTGCGCGACGAGGCGGTGCGCGAGTGCCGCGCCGGGGGCGTGCCCTCGCAGATCATCGCCGCGCACGTCGGACTGCCCGACCAGGTGCGCGTGGCCGTGGTCGCCTGACCGGCCACGGCCGCCCCGGCCGCGCTCGGCGGGCCGGTCACAGGTCCTTGGCGAAGCAGACCGACAGCTCCCAGCCGTCGAACGGCGGGTAGTTCGGGATGCGGGCGAACCCGGCGCGCTCGTAGACCGCGATCGCCTCGGGCTGGCGTACACCCGTCTCCAGCTTGAACCGCGCGCACCCGGCCCGCCGCGCCACGGCTTCGGCCTCGCGCATCAGGCGCCCGGCGACGCCGCGCCCGCGCTGGTCGGGGCGCACATACATCCGCTTGAGCTCGGCCTCGGCGCCCAGCAACTGCACCGCGCAGGTCCCGACCGGCTCCCCGGCCGCCAGCACCAGCAGGAACACCGCATCCGTGAGCACCTGCGGGTGGTCGAGCCCGACTTCCTCGGGGTAGCGCAGGTCCATCTCGGCCTTCATCGCCGCCACCAGCGGCGCCACCCGCGGGTCGGTGCCCGAGGTCTCGGCGACGGTCAGCTCGTCCACGGTCAGCTCGTCCACGGTCGGCCAGTTCACGGTCATGGCATGACTCCCAGCAGTTCCAGGTGGTTGTCCAGGGTGCGCACCAGCAGCTCGGGCGGGTAGGTGTGCGGCGTGGTGACGGCGTAGACGGCCAGGCCGTCCAGCAGCGCGACCAGGCCGCGCACCCGCAGGTCGAGGTCGGCCGGGGGCTGCGGGTACGCCGCGCGCAGCAGGCCGGTCAGCCGTCCGATCCACGAGGCGTGCCGCTGGTCGTGCTCGGCCCGCAGCATCGCGCTGCTGTGCGCGGCGATCAGGAAGTATGCCCACACCGTGGTCAGCAGCAGCCGCTCCGCGTCGAGCGGCAGCCCTTCCAGCAGCACCGCCCGCAGCCGCGCACGCGGCCCGGTGCCGGTCGGCAGCGCCTCGATGCGCTCGGTCATGCGCCGGTGCATGATGTCGCGGGCGTGCGCGAGCAGCGCTTCCTTGTCGGCGAAGTAGTGCGCCACCCGGCCGGTGGTGCAGCCGGCCGCCCCGGCGACCGCGCGCAGGGTGAGCCCGTCGAGCCCGCGCTCGCCGACCACCTGCCACACCGCCTGCGAGAGCTCGGCCCGGCGCTGGTCGTGGTCGACCTGGCGGGGCATCGCGCACCTCCGTCGCATCAGCTGTTGCATCACGCTTGTTACGTAACACGCGTTACGCTAACAGTGCCAGCAGCACCTGTCCAGGCGGGCGATAGTGGATGAATGACCAAAATCGGGGTGCTGCTCTACCCGGGATTCACGGCCCTGGACGCGGTCGGGCCGTACGAGGTGCTCTCGCGCCTGCCCGACGCCCGGGTCGTATTCCTCGCCCACCGGGCCGGACCCGTCGTCGCCGACACCGGCGCGCTGACCATGACCGCCGAGGCGGGCCTGGCCGACCTGACCGAGCCCGACATCGTGGTGGTCCCCGGCGGCCTGCACGGCACCTACGCCGCCGCCGACGACCCGCTCCTGCTCGACTGGCTGCGCAACGCCCACGCGACCAGCACCTGGACCACCTCGGTGTGCACCGGCGCGCTGCTGCTCGGCGCCGCCGGGCTGCTCGACGGCCTGGACGCCACCACCCACTGGGCCGCCCACGACGCCCTGGCCGCGTACGGCGCGACCTACGTGCCGCGCCGGGTCGTCCGCTCCGGCCGCGTCATCACCGCCGCCGGGGTCTCCGCGGGCATCGACATGGCCCTCGAACTGGCCATCCTCGTCGCCGGCCCCGAGGTCGCCGAGAGCATCCAGCTCGCGCTGGAATACGACCCGCGGCCGCCGTTCACCACCGGCTCCCCGGCGACCGCCTCCCCCGAGGCGATCACCCACGCCACCACCCTGCTCCGCAGCGAGACCCTCCCCTGACCGGGGCGGGTCAGCCGCGGATGAGGTGCGGGATGAAGCGGGCCGTCGTGTCCGTGATCAGCCCGGCCGTCTCCCGGATGCCCAGCCCGGCCGGTTCGCCGTCGACGACCCAGGCGCCCAGCACCGTCCGGTTGCCGCCGAAGTCCGGCAGCGCGTGGAACGCCTGGTAGCACAGCCGCTCGCCCGGCTCGGCCGCCGTGCCGACCGTGTGGCCCGGCGTCACGATGCGCACGCCCGCGCCCTCCCGGCCCAGCAGCGGCTTCTCCACGTACCCGAACACGGACAGCTCGCGCGGCCCGTCCAGGTACGACGGGAGCAGGTTCGGATGCCCGGGGTGCCGCTCCCACAGGATCGCCAGCAGCGCCTTGTTCGACAGCAGCATCTTCCAGGGCGGCTCGATCCAGGCCGGCCCCTGCCCGGCCAGCGCCAGGTCCAGCGCGTACCCGCCGAAGCGGTCCGCGACCAGCCACTCCCACGGGTACAACTTGAAGATCGTGTTGACGGTCCGGTCCTGCTCGTCGACGAACCGCCGCAGCGCCGGGTCCCAGCCGATCTCCTCCACCGGCAGCAGCGTCCCGTGCAGGCCCGCCTGCTCGGCGCACTCCTGCAGGTACGCGGCGGTCATCATGTCCTCGCCGATCTCGTCGGTCAGCGTGTACGCGAAGTGCACCGGACCGCGCGGCAGGGTCGCCGCGTGCTTGCGCCACGCCGCCACCAGCCGCTCGTGCAGCGAGTTCCACTGGTCGCACCCCGGATGCAGCTGCTCCAGCCAGAACCACTGCGGCCCGGCCGCCTCCAGCAGCGACGTCGGGGTGTCCGCGTTGTACTCCAGCATCTTGGCCGGGCCGGACCCGTCGTAGCGCAGGTCGAAGCGGCCGTACAGGCTGATCTCCGTGTCCCGCCGGGCCCAGGAGCGCTCGATCAGCTCGATCACCCGGCGGTCGGTGATGCCCAGGTCGGCGTACCGGCCGGACGCCACGACGTGCCCGGCCGCGTCCAGGCACATCTCGTGCAGGTCGGCGACGGCCTCCTCTAGGGCCTCCACCTCGGCCAGCGTGAACTCGTAGTAGGCCGACTCGTCCCAGTAGAGGTCGTCCTGGCCGCGCGGGACCGCGTACACGAGCCCCTGCTCCTCGACCGTCTCGCGCCAGCCCTCACGGGGCGCGCAGGCGACGCGGCGCATCAGCCGCCGCCGAAGAAGCGGCCGCCGAAGCCGCCGCGCTCGTACGAGCCGCCGGTCGCCTTGCTGCCCGTGCCGCGACTGGAGCCGCCGTAGTACCACCGGGCGCCGGTGCCGCCCCGCTCGCACCGGGACTTGTCCACGACCGTCTTGGTGGCGTCCACGCACTCGCGGCTCTGGCCGAACGCTCCCCACCCGCAGCACGCCAGCGCCAGCGCGCCGACCACGCCGAAGGTCACATACTGGGACCGCTTGATGCCCGTTTTGGGCCGCGGCGACCCGGCGACCAGGCCCAGGCCGGCCTGGCGGCGCTGCTGGCGCACCACCTTCGACCTGCGCTTCTTCCTCGTGGACGTCATGAGCGGGCAGGCTACAAGGCTGACGCAAGTTGGCGGTAATCATGTACGGTCTGCGGCCGTGACGAACGTACTGCACGGACTGGTCGCCGCGACCACCTTCGCCGCCGTGGGCGTGGCCCTCCTGCTGGGCGGATTCCTGCTGGTCGATCTGCTGACCCCGGGTCGGCTGCGCCACCAGATCTGGACCGAGCGCAACGCCAACGCCTCGATCTTCCTCAGCTCAGCGCTTGTCGGCGTGGGCGCGATCTGCTTCACCTCGATCATCACCACGTACGACGACCTGCTGGTCGGGCTGTTCTCGACCGCCGTGTTCGGCGTGCTCGGGATGGTGCTGATGGCCGTGGCGTTCCTGATTGTCGATCTCGTCACACCGGGGCGGCTCGGCGAGATCCTCGTCGACGCGAAGCCGCACCCGGCGGTCTGGGTCAGCGCCGCGACCAACGTCGCCGTCGCCGCGATCGTCTGCGCCTCGATCTCCTGAGCCCGCCTCCGCGCCCCCGTGGGGCGTGGGTGCAGTTTCGGGGAAAGTGCAGGAATCTTGGCCGCCGTTCGTGCACTTTCCCCGAAACTGCACGAATGGCGCCACCAGCGATAACGTCATCTTTCGGGATAATCGGGCGGTGCTGCCGCCGCTGAATCCGCGACTGGTCCTGCGTCTGGTGCCGGTCGCCCTGGCGGTGCTCGCCGCCGGGGCGCTGGTGTTCGCCGCCGGGTCCGGCGAACCGCAGCCGACCGTGCTGGTCGGGGCCGGTGACATCGGCAGCTGCACCAGCAAGGGCGACAAGATCACCGCGAAGCTGCTGGACGGCATCCCCGGCACGGTGTTCACGCTGGGCGACAACGCGTACATGTCGGGCTCGCGCAGCCAGTTCCGGCAGTGCTACGCGCCGTACTGGGGGCGCCACCGCGACCGCACCCGGCCCGCCGCCGGAAACCACGACCTGCTCACCGACGGCGGCGCGCCGTACTACGACTACTTCGGCGCCGCCGCCGGGACGCCCGGCCAGGGCTGGTACTCCTACCGGGTCGGCGACTGGCTGGTGCTGGTGCTCAACTCCACCTGCGACGTCGTGGACTGCTCGGCCCGCGGGCCACAGGCGCGGTGGCTGCACCGCACGCTCCAGCAGGAGCAGGCGCGGTGCACGGTCGCGATGTGGCACCACCCTGTCTTCACCTCGGGCGGCATGCACCCGCCGGAGCAGCGCCTGCTGCCCGCCTTCCGCGAGCTGTACGAGCACGGCGTCGACGTCCTGGTCACCGCGCACAACCACAACTACGAGCGCTTCGCCCCGCAGAACCCCGACGGCATACGCGACGACGCCGCCGGGGTGCGCGAGTTCGTCGTCGGCACGGGCGGCGCCTCGCTCTACCGCTTCCCCGACGCCGTCGCCGCCAACTCCGAGTCGCGCGACGACCGCTCGTTCGGGGTGCTCAAGCTGGCCCTGCACCCCGACGGGTACGACTGGGCGTTCGTGGCCCAGCCTGGCAGCACCTTCACCGACACCGGCACCGGCCGCTGCCACTGACGGGGGCGTCCCCGGTCAGCGGCAGCGGCGGACTACTTCAGGGTGATGGTCACCGGCCTGCTGCGGTCCGAGCCGATCCGGCCGACGAGCTGATACTTGCCCTCGTCCGGAACGGGGCCGTCCGGGATCCGGTGGCGGTTCTTGCGTACGCACTCGGTGCTCGACCGGCCGTTCCACACCACCTGGAACACCCGCTCGTAGCCCGGCGCGAACTTCGCCAGCTGGTTGCCGTGCTGTGCCCCGCAGTCGTCGGAGGACCAGACCCGCTGCTCGCCGTCGAGCAGCCGCAGCTCCTGCAGGTCCGCGCCGATGTCGCGGGAGCAGGTCCGCTTCGACGAGTTCTTCACCTTCAGCGTGACCGCCAGCGGCGAGCCCGCGTCCAGGCTGGTCCGCGCGGGCACCGCGGTGACCGACAGCTCGTCGTCGGTGCACAGCTTCGGGTCCAGCTTGACCGGCCTGGGCGCCGCCCCGGCCTCGCTGGCATAGCGCACCCGGTAGATCTTCGCCTTCGCCGCGTACGGCCCGTCCTTCAGATCGTCCGGGTACAGCGCCGTGAAGTACAGCCCGTCGGCCCCGGCCGCCAGGCCCGCGACACTGGCCTTGCCGTTGCCGTTGTACTCCACCAGCGTCTTCGGGTCGTCCACCTCGCCGTCGCCGTCGAAGACGAACTCCACGATCCGCTTGCCGCGCACCTGCGGCCCCGTCGCGTACGTCGGGCCGCTCTCGGACACGAACGCGTGGTCGAGCTTGTCCTTCGGGAAGCCGGCCGACTGCCCGCCCTCCTGCTGCACGAACGCGATGTTCACCGGCCCGTGCGCGACACCCCAGTTGTACAGCGCCTTCTTGCGCATCGCGCTGTCACCGGCATACCACCCGTAGTCGGCACCGCGGGTCACCCGGGCGAACCGGTCCACCGACGGGCCGTTCTCCACCGAGTAGTGCTGGCCGTCGGCGGCCCGCCAGGCGCCCCCGAACGGGTTGCGGAAGCCCGAGGCGTACACGTAGTCCTTGGCTTTGATCCCGTCCTTGGCGTCGTAGAACGGGTTGTCCTCCGGCGCGCTGCCGTCCAGGTTCATCCGCAGCACCTTGCCCCGGAACGAATCCAGTCTGCGCGCCGTCTTCGGCTCGAACCCGTCGGCCATGTGCACGTACAGCTTGCCGTCCGGCCCGATCGTCAGGTTCGACACCTGGTGCGAGGCCTCCTGTGCCTCGTCCTTCATGTCGAGCACCGTCGTCGCCTTCGCCGCCGTGAACCCGCCGTCGTCGCTGTGGAACCGGACCACCTTCGGATAGAAGTGCGCGCCCGAGCCCGACCGGTACAGCATCGAGGCGAACACGTCGCCGCTGGCCGGTTCCACCACGATGCCGGTCAGGCCGATCTCACCGTCACCGGGCACCTTCCGGCCGCGCGGGTCGAAATTCAACAGATCCTTCGCGTACGTCCCGACGGTGAAGTCGCCGCGGACCACCTTGATCTGGCCGTACAGCTCCGTCACGTAGAACATCGGCTTGCTCGGCGCGGACCCGTGCGCGGGCACCATCGCGATGTTCACCGGCAGCGAGAAGCCCGACGCCACCTCCTCCACGACGTACCCATCCTGGAAGGTGCGCCAGATCGGCGCCCCCGGCAGCGGCTTGAGCTGCGCGTCCGTCCGGAACGTACGCACCGACCACTGGCCCCACTCCGCACGCGGATCACCGCTGCTGTCCCGGTGGCGGCTGCGGACCTCGAACGCCGTGGTCGGCGGCAGCTCCGCGGCGCCCGCGAGCGAGCCCTGGAACACCCCGTCGCCCAGGTGGGCGTGCAGTCGCTGGGCGCCGGTGATGCACTCCGACGCCCACACCCGCTCCGCCTGCGCCGGGGGCACCGTCCACACCTCCCAGTCGGTGCAGCGGTGCTCGTCGCGTACGTCCGGGTCCGCGAACGGCTGCGCCTCCATGTGCAGATCGGCACCGCTGACCAGCTGGCCGTCGGTGCTCGGCTCGCTGATGGTCGGCGCGAGCGGGGACAGGTCTACCGGCCCGGCCGGGGCGGCGGGGCGCACCAGCGCCACCACTCCGGCGGCGGCCATGACCAACGTGAGCAGGGCCGCCTCACCAGCGAGGGCGACCTTTCGGGAATTCATGATCGGCGTGATCTCCATCAGCGCGGGGGTGCTGACAACCGCGCCAGGCTACACGCCACATTTCGGACTTATGCCCCCAACACGCCGCACATCCCGGACGCATCACTCCCCCTCGGGACCGCCTCCGCACTCGAGCTCCCTGCGTGCGTGCACTTTCGGGGAAACTGCACGAATCCTCGCCCGAATTCCAGCACTTTCCCCGAAACTGCAAGATTCACTCGGGCCTACGCCGCCGAACAACCATCACCACGAGCCCAACCGCGAGAATGACGATCGTCAGACAGCCCCCGCCCAAGAAGAGTGCCGTCCGCAGCGGGAACTCGGCCCCGGGTGCGTCGATCCGGGTTGGCGCGATCTGACTGGGGGCGACGGACCTCCCTGCCGATGCACTGACTGCCGGTGCGGTGAGGGCCGCGACGAGATTCGGCACGCCGAATCCGTAGGCTGAGTCTCGTCCGGCTGGGCCCTTATCGGTTGCGGTGCTGATCAGCCGACGGATGACTTCGGTAGCAGGCATCGTCGGATACTTGGCCCGGATGAGGGCGACCATTCCCGCGACGATGGCAGCCGAGTTGGAGGTGCCGTCCGTGACCACACGCCGGTTGTCCCGCCAGGCAGTGCTGATCCCCTTCGCCGGCGCCGACAGGAGCACCTCGGGCCCGGTCACGGAACTCGACCAGAGCTGCCCGTCCGAGCCGATTCCGGACACGGCCACCACACCAGGGAAGGCAGCGGGGTACTCGATCGCCGACTTCTCCGGCTTATTGCCCGCAGAGGCGATGATGACCACGTCCTGAAGGATCGCCTTCTCCACAGCCTGTTGTAGAACCAGGTCACGGTCTACATGAGCCGCCGAAATGGAGATCACCTTAACGCCGTGCTCGACGGCCCAGTTGATCGCGCTACCCATGGCGGTCGGCGAACTCGAAACCGAGTCCGCGTATTTCAACGAGACCACGGTGGCCTTCGGAGCAATACCCCGAATCCGGCCATGGCCGACGATCAGGCTGGCCATGGAGGTGCCGTGGCCGTCATCGTCGGTCAGTCCGTCGCCGGACGCAGGGAACTGCCTGACATCAACCCCGGGTTCCACCGAGCCTCGGATGTCGGGATGGTTCGGATCGATTCCGGTGTCGATCACCGCAATCCGAACACCTTCACCTTGACTGATCTTGTGCGCAGCAGAAACATCGAGATAGTTCAGGTACCACTGGCCATCGGAGATTTTGTCTGCTCCCGCAGCAGGAGAGCCGAGAGCGGAAAGGCTCAACGCGATCGGCACCACAATCGCGGCCGCCCAGATGCGCGAGCGGAATGACGCAAATACGAAAGTCATTCCGCCCGCCTCGTGATCTTCACCTTAAGGTCATCGCTCCACGGGGTCGCCACACCTGCGAACCAGTCGACAAAGCTTTCATCTACTGCGGCCATCTCGTCGCGGCTGGCCGGACCAGGGTCGCGCGGCGCACCCTCGATCACAGGCGGAACGCCCTGGCCCACCTGCCAGATGACATCCTTACGACCCTCTCGACCAGATCCACGGGCACCCTGCTGACCGGGCCCACCGACCGGACTGGCGATCGGCATCATGCCCGTTCCGGCGGCGCCTCTGCCAGCTGTGGCACCAGCCTGCGCGGACCCAAGGCCACCAGGCGAGGGCATAGGCGCGATCCAGCCGCCACGTCCGACGCCAGGTCCGGGCAACACATATGCACCACCGCCTGGCGCGTAACGATTGCCGGGCGGCACGGGGAGAACGGAGACCGGCGAACCGGGCACTGCCGGTACTGGGTCCGGTAGGCCTTCCAGCTCAGGGCTCCCGGGCATCACCGGGTGGTGCCCGGGGACAGGAGGCGGACCTGCGGGCTTGCCAATCCGGTGCGTCTCAGGACCACCGCCGTGCGGCGAGTCGTCGTCATCGTCGTCCTCATCACGAGGCCTGGACTGCGCCTCGCGAAACTCGTACGGCTGAGGAATGATCATACGGCGACGGTGGTCGGCCACCGCCGTCTCAGCATCGGTCATGGCCTGGCGGGCCTGATCGTTGAGCTTCCCCGCCGCGTGATCCCACCACTCGGGCAGCCAGTCCGAAGTCACGCTGTCCCACTGCTCCTTGAGTGGAGACACTTTCTCCTTCGCCGTCTTCAGCGCTGTAAGCACACCGTCGAGTCCACGTGCATTGCCCACTGATGCGTAAGCGTTCTCGCCCATCGTGTCGATCAGCTTGTCCAGAAACTTGAAGAACTCGTCCGCCGCGCGAGAACGCGCTGGATCCCACACCTCAATGAGGCTGTTGCGCATGCCCGCCAGTCGGTCGTGATGCTCAGCGAGCAGCTGACCGAGGCTCTCCCATCCCTGCACCTGCTTCCAGGCGTCGGGATCGTCCTCGGTCCGAACAGAGTCCCACATCCGGGGTACATCGAATGCACCCCAGAAAGTACAAACCGCCTGGATCTCGGGCTGTTCTGTGAAAACTGTGCGGACTGGGGCAACGAATTCGCCTTTGATCACAGCAGCGTTCAGGGGCGCCACGACGGCTCGCCTTTGATCACTCATGCGATCTCGCTCCGGTGAGGCTCAGTGACCGAAGGCAGTATGAGCTTCGCCCTTACGATGGCATCCAAAAGTGTCTTCTCAATGGCATCGATCTGCCCGGCGGAGTGAGTGTCCGCGTTCGAGTAGTTCTCGAGGACCTGCTGCATAGCCTGTGCCAGAACATCTGCCGCCTCGACCTGGCGTGCACCGTTGGCCTTCGCTCGGTTCAGGGCCATGGCGACCAGTTGTCGGCTGGCGATGACCTCGCCACCTACCGTGTGCGCGCCGAAGCGCAGCCCGTTCTGCAATTCCTGGTCGGCTTTCGCCACCCCCGGCCGCAGCCCCCGGTCGACGTCAGCCTTGAGTACGTCGGCGAACATGCGCAGTTCGCCGAGGTCTACGGATACCTTGGGGCTTCCCCCGCTGCCCATGAGATCCTCCCCGCCTCCATGGATCAGCACGGAGCGTATCGAACTCAAACGGCAGCGTCGATGTTGTCCACAGGCAGGAACCGTTACCCACAGGCAGAATCCCGGGGTACGAGTAGGGCAGGACGGTGGCTCAACCGTCCTGCCCGGACTCACAGCTCACTCCTAGTTCCGCTTCCTGTCCACCCCTTTTTGCAGCCTCCAGGAAACGGCCGGCTCAACCCGGCAGCTACATCGCGACGAAAGCCGCTGGCGGTTCCACCCGTCGGGGTGACCCGTCCGCTCTGGTCGCAGGTACCGCCCACGTCACCGACGCCCGACACACGCCACTTCAACACATACATCCCGAAAATGACACAAGCTCCCAACCGGAGAACGCCGGAGAACGCCTGGCGGGGCCGGTCGGGTAGTCGGCGGCGGCCGGACGGGTGGCGCGGTGCCGACCGGTTGGCGCGGGCCGACTACGGTTGAGGCTTCGTACTCACCTTCCGAGGAGTGAACGCCTGTGGGCGGCTACGGCACCCAGGTACTGCTGGTGCTTGTCCTGATGTTGATCAACGGCGCGCTGTCGGGCAGCGAGATGGCGCTCATCTCCCTGCGCGAGTCGCAGATCCAGCGCCTGGAGCGCAGCTCGGGCGGCGGCCGGGTGCTGGCCCGCCTGTCGCGCGACCCGAACCGGTTCCTGGCCACCATTCAGATCGGCATCACGCTGGCGGGCTTCCTCGCCTCGGCGTTCGCGGCGACCTCGCTGGCCCAGCCGCTGTACAAGCCGCTGTCGTTCCTCGGCGAGGCGGCCGAAGCGGTCTCGATCATCGTGGTCACGTTGATCCTGACGTTCCTGACCCTGGTCATCGGCGAGTTGGCGCCCAAGCGCATCGCGATGCAGCGGGCCGAGAGCTGGGCGCTGCTGGCGGCCCGGCCGCTGAACTGGATGGCGACCGCGTCGCGGCCGTTCGTGTGGCTGCTCGGCAAGTCGACCGACCTGCTGGTGCGGATCGCGGGCGGCGACCCGAGGGCGGGCCGGGAGGAGATCTCGGCCGAGGAGATCCGGGACCTGGTCGTGGCACAGCGCGGGTTCACCGCGCAGCAGCGGGAGATCATCTCCGGCGCGTTCGAGATCATCGAGCGGGACGTACGCGAGATCATGGTGCCGCGCCGCGACGTGTTCACCCTGCCGGGGCGCCTGAGCACGCAGGAGGCGCTGCGGGTGCTGGCCGAGTCGGGGCACACCCGGGCGCCGGTGGTCGGCGAGGGCGGCCTGGACTCCACGGTCGGTGTGGTGCACCTGCGCGACCTGCTGAACAGCGACGGCACCGCCGCCGAGGCGGCCCGGCCGGGGCTGTTCCTGCCCGAGACGCAGTCGGTGTCGGACGCCATGCGCAAGCTGCGCCACCAGCGCGAGCAGTTCGCCCTAGTCGTGGATGAGCACGGCTCGATCGACGGCATCATCACGATGGAGGACCTGGTCGAGGAGGTCGTGGGCGAGATCTACGACGAGACCGACCGCGACGTCGAGTCGGCGGTGCGCGAGGGCGAGGGCGTCTTCCTGGTGCCCGGCTCGTTCCCGCTGCACGACCTGCCCGACCTCGGCATCGACGACGACCGTCTCGGCGAGGTCGACTACACCACCGTCGCCGGCCTCGTGCTGGACAAGCTCGGCCACATCCCGACCGCCCCGGGCGAGACCATCAAGGCACCCGGCCTGACCGCCGAGGTCGTAGAGGTGACCGGCCACACCATCACCCGGATACGGCTGCGCGCCGTCGACCGGGAGCGGCACGAGTCGGTGTAGTGATCGCCGTCTGCGGTCGGAAGACGCAGCAGGAAGACGTCTTCCGACCGCAGACATAGATCTAGGCCGTCCGGGGCCGGGCACCGGAGCCTTAACGTGATGGGCCTGGCCGGGCTGGGCGGGGCGGCGGCGCTGGCGGTGGGCACGGCGCGGCGGCGCGGGCGGGTGTGGCTGCGTGCGGCGACGGCGATGGCGGCGGTGCTGGCCTGCTTCGCGGTGCTGCCGCTGCCGGCGGGCGCCGATCCGACCTTCAAGCCGTACGCGCAGACCGACACCGCCAATCCGCGCTACTTCTACTTCTGCCGCACCGAGGCGACCTGCGCCGACGCGGCCCACGGGGCGGCGGCGCAGGGGGCGGCGGTGCGGTTCGGCATCGTGCGGGAGAAGACGAAGGCCCGGGTCAACGGCGTGGTCGACCCGGCGGTGGCGCGGCTGGAGTACCGGTCGGCGCCCGGCGGCGCCCGGCGGCTGATCCCGATCGTGGACATGTTCGGCGAACGCGGGTTCTCGTTCCGCAGCGCGAACCTGGCCGCGGGCGAGCTCACCGCGTACGCCGCCGACGGCAGCGTGCTGGCCGCGTTCTCGGCCGAGCTCACGCCCTGAGACTGCCGCAGAGTTCCACTGGCGACGGTCCGGCGACCGGCCCGCCAGCGCAGACGACCCGAACAGCCCTCCCGAGAATGTCTCGCGTCCGGCACCATGTGCGGTTGTGTCGTCGGGGTATCGAGCGGGGGTTTGACGTGATGACGGGTCGGTTCAGGCTGCGGGCGCGCGGGACGGTGGCCGCCCTGGCGCTGCTGATCGCGGCGCCGCTGCTGCTCACCGGGTGCAGCGAGGACGAGAAACCGCCGACGTTCGTGCAGACGGCCCCGTCGGCCAGCCCGTCCCCGGCGCCCGAGCCGCTGACGCTGGCGCTGAACCCGGCCGCCGACGCCAAGAACCAGCCGGTGAGCACCGAGGTCGGCACCAAGCTGACCGGCGGCCAGGTGCAGTCGGTGACGCTGACCGACGCGGGCGGCGCGAAGGTCGCCGGGAAGATGCGCGCCGACGGCAGCTCCTGGGTGCCGGACAAGCCGCTCAAGTACGGCAAGAAGTACGCCGCGACCGTGGTCGCCGCCGCGCCCGACGGCCAGACGGTGACCCAGCAGACCTCGTTCACCACCATGGCCAAGCCGGGCAAGCGCGGCGGCAGCGGCCTCTACCTGTTCGCCGACCGCGAGTACGGCGTGGCGATGCCGGTGGTCGTCGAGTTCACCAAGCCGATCGCCGACTCGGCCCGCGCGGCGGTGGAGAAGCGCCTGTTCGTCACCACCGACCCGCCGCAGCCCGGCATCTGGCACTGGACCGGCCCGCAGCAGATCATGTACCGCGCCCCGGAGTACTGGCAGCCCGGCACGAAGATCAAGGTGCGGGTGGCGTTCGAGGGCGTGCCGCTGGGCGGCGGCCGCTACGGCGACCAGGACCGCTACGGCGAGGGCAACATCAGCAAGGACAAGGTCGAGCTGTTCGTGGACAACGCCGACAAGCAGATGCGGGTGATGAAGAACGGCACCCTGATCAAGACGCTGCCGGTGAGCCTGGGCAAGGCCAGCACCCCGTCCTCCTCCGGCACGATGGTGATCATGGACAAGCTGGTCAAGACCATCTTCGACACCACCGGCCAGCCCGGCGTCGACCCACTACCGGGTCGAGATCGAGTATGCCCAGCGCCTGACCTGGAACGGCGAGTACATCCACGCCGCGCCCTGGTCGGTGCCCAACCAGGGCAAGCGCAACGTGTCGCACGGCTGCGTGAACGTGTCGATGGCCAACGCGAAGTTCCTGTTCAACCTGACCCGCATCGGCGACCCGGTCACCGTCAAGGGCACCGAGCGCCGGCTCAAGTCCGGCAACGGGTTCACCGCCTGGGACCTGACCTGGGACGAGTACGTCAAGGGCAGCGCGCTGCCGGTGCCCGCCGACCTCGCCGCGCTGGGCGGCGCGGGGGCGTCGCCGGAGCCGTCCGCCTCGGCCAGCCCGGCCCCGTCGGCCTCGCCCACGGCGTAGCACCCGTCTTCGCGAGGGGGTGCGGCCTGACCGTCGTCAGGCCGTACCCCCTCGTTCTTTTCGCCGGGCGACTCCGCCGCCGCGGAGGTGCCCGGCGTTAACGTTGGCGTGCCACAGTTTCGGCCATGCGCGACGTCGACATGCTCGTCATCGGATCCGGCCCCGGCGGGCAGAAGGCCGCCGTCGCCGCCGCCAAGCTCGGCCGCAAGGTCGCCGTGGTGGAGCGGGGTGACATGGTCGGCGGCGTCAGCGTCAACACCGGCACCATCCCGTCCAAGACGCTGCGCGAGGCCGTCGTCTACCTCACCGGCCTGAGCCAGCGCGAGCTGTACGGCCAGAGCTACCGCCTCAAGGACGACATCACCGTCGCCGACCTCACCGCCCGCACCCACCACGTGATCAGCCGCGAGGTGGACGTGGTGCGCAACCAGCTCGCCCGCAACGGCATCCGGCTGCACGCGGGCAAGGCCACCTTCGCCGACCCGCACACGGTGCACGTCGCGGGCGAGCGCAACCGCGAGTACACCATCTCCGCCGAGCACATCGTGATCGCCGCGGGCAGCCGCCCGGCCCGGCCCGCGACCGTGGAGTTCGACGACCTGACCGTCATCGACTCCGACGGGATCCTCAAGCTCGACCGGGTGCCCCGTTCGATGGTCGTGGTCGGCGCGGGCGTCATCGGCATCGAGTACGCCTCGATGTTCGCCGCCCTGGGCACCAAGGTGACGGTGGTGGAGAAGCGGGCCCGGATGCTGGACTTCTGCGATCTGGAGGTCGTGGAGGCGCTCAAGTACCACCTGCGCGACCTGGCCGTGACGTTCCGGTTCAGCGAGGCCGTCGCGGCGGTGGAACGGCACGCGCGCGGCGCGATCGCGGTGCTGGAGAGCGGCAAGACCATCGCCGCCGACACGGTCATGTACTCGGCGGGCCGCCAGGGCATGGGCGACACGCTGAACCTGGAGGCCGCGGGCCTGTCCGCCGACGAGCGCGGCCGGATCGCGGTCGACCAGAACTTCCGCACCGCGGTGCCGCACATCTACGCCGTCGGCGACATCATCGGCTTCCCCGCCCTGGCCGCGACCTCGATGGAGCAGGGCCGCCTGGCCGCCCACCACGCCTGCGGCGAGCCGGTCGGCCTCCTGTCGGCGCTCCAGCCGATCGGCATCTACAGCATCCCCGAGATCAGCTACGTCGGCCGCACCGAGGATGAGCTGACCGACAACCGCATCCCGTTCGAGGTCGGCGTGTCCCGCTACCGCGAGCTGGCCCGCGGGCAGATCATCGGCGACTCGCACGGCATGCTGAAGATCCTGGTGTCACCGGAGGACCGCAGGCTGCTCGGCGTGCACGTGTTCGGCACCGGCGCCACCGAGCTGCTGCACATCGGGCAGTCGGTGATGGGCTGCGGCGGCACCGTCGACTACCTGGTGGACGCGGTCTTCAACTACCCGACGCTGGCCGAGTCGTACAAGGTGGCCGCGCTGGACGCCACCAACAAGATGCGGCACATCGCCAGCCTGCGCGACTGAACGCCGAGGCGATGGGTCTACGATGCCGCACATGTCCGACCCTGCCGCCCCGGCCCCCGAACCGCCCGCCCCGCAGGAGCCGCCACCGGTGCGGCCGGTGCGCGAGGTCGTCAGCCGCGGGCTGATCGGCCCGGCCCTGGGGTGCTGGGCGCTGGGCATCGTGCTGCTCGCCGTCGCCGAGGCGGCCGCGCACGACGGCAGCCCCGAAGGGTTGCTGGCCTCGGTCGCGGCCGGGTCGGCGTATGTCGCGCTGACCGTGGCGATGCTGTTCACCGCCGCGGTCTTCTTCCAGCTCTACCGGGCGTACCACCGCATCCGCCACCTGGCCGCCGCCATCGGGCTCGGCCTCGGCTTCGTGCCGCTCGGACTGATCTTCTGCGCCCTGTGACGGCGGGCGTGGAACACTGGCGGTCTCGTGTCACGACCGTCCAGGAGAGCCCATGCCGATCACTCCGCCGCCCACGCTGACCGCGCTCGCCCCCGGCGTCTTCGCGTACGTCCAGCCCGACGGCGGCTGGTGTGTCAGCAACGCCGGCGTGCTGGTCGGCCGCGAGGCGGTCACCCTGGTCGACGCCACGGCGACGGTGCCCCGGGCGCTGCACCTGCGCGAGCACATCGACTCCGTGACCCCGGCCGCGGTGGGGACCCTGATCGTGACCCACCGGCACGGCGACCACCACTACGGCGCCTGCGCGGTCGCGCCCGACGCGACGGTCGTCGCCCACGAGCGCACCCGCGAGCTGCTGCTGTCCGACGGGCTGAACCTGCCCGGCATCTGGCCCGACGTCGCCTGGGGCGAGGTCGCGCTGCGGGCGCCGTCGGTCACCTTCACCGACCGGCTCACGCTGTGGGTCGACGAGCTGCGGGTCGAGCTGATCCACCCCGGTCCGGCGCACACCGCCGGGGACGCGGTGGTGTGGGTGCCCGAGCACCGGATCCTGTTCACCGGCGACATCACCTTCTCCGGGGTCACGCCGCTGTACCTGATGGGGTCGCTGACCGGGACCCTGCGGGCGCTGGACCTGCTGCGGGCCCTGGAGCCGGAGATCGTGGTCAGCGGGCACGGGCCGGTGACCGGGCCCGAGGTCTTCGACGCCAACGCGGCCTACCTGCGGTGGGTGCAGGAGCTGGCCGCCGAGGGCCGCGCCGCCGGGCGTACGCCGCTGGAGACGGCCCAGACCGCCGACCTGGGCGCGTTCAAGAGCCTGCTCGACTCCGAGCGCCTGGTGGCCAACCTGCACCGGGGGTACGCGGAGCTGTCCGGGCTGCCCGAGGCCGCCGAGCTGCCGGTCCCGGCCGTCCTGGGCGACATGGTCGTGTTCAACGGCGGCCGCATCCCCACCTGCCTGGCCTGACCCGTCCCACCCGCTCCACCCGTCTCGCGCCCGGCTCGCCACGCCCGCCGCGCCCGCCGCGGCGGGTTCGTGCAGTTTCGGGGAAAGTGCAGGAATCTTGGCGGTCTTTCGTGCAGTTTCCCCGAAACTGCACCGTCGCACGGGGTGCGGCGGGTGCGGCGGGTGCGACGGGCGCGACGGGTGCGTCAGGCGCCCAGGACGTTGACGGCGCGGGCGATGACCAGGGCCATCACCACGAGGGTGGTGGCCGACTGGGTCATCATGGTCAGCTTGGCCCAGCGCGACATCGGCAGCACGTCGGTCGGGCTGAACGCGGTGGCGTTGGTGAACGACAGGTACAGGTAGTCCACGAACTCCGGCTCCCACTCGGGCGCGGCCAGCTCGGGGTTGGTCATCTGCGGGAACACGAAGTCCGGCGGCGGGCAGACGTTGTGGGCGCGGGCCGCGGGGCCGCCCCGGTCGAACTCCCAGTACCAGAGGGCGAAGACGATGACGTTGGTGACCCAGATGGCGCCGCCGTCGCGCAGCAGCTCCAGCGGGGTGTCCAGGTCGGTGCCCTGGATCAGGGCGTAGCCGAGCACCAGCGCCGACCAGGCGGTGGCCAGCCCGGAGAGGAATACCAGGGCCAGCCCGAGCACCCGCAGCGGGCGGGACCGGCGGTTGATCCGGCGCGGGTTGGCGATGCTGAGCACCACCAGCAGGGCCAGCTCCAGCGCCGGCACGACCCAGGCGGGGCGGAACGCGTACTCGCGCGGCACGTACAGCTGCAACCCGATCAGCACCAGCACGGCCAGGCCGACCCGCCAGCGCTGTTCCCCTTCGGTCACCCTCCGCCACGCCGGCACGGCGCGGTACGTGGTGCCCTGCTCTGCGACCTCGGCATCCATTCCGCGATCGTGCCCGAGCGGCCCGGCCCCGCACCAGGCCCGGCACTGGCGGATCGGCGTCATCCGGCGGCAGGACCCGGCGGGGAGGCCGTCCGGGTCCTGCCGCGTCAGGGGTCAGCTCACGCTGACGGCCGACCAGGCGGCGGCCACGGTGCTGTACTCGGTGCCGGCCGACCCGTACAGGTCGGCGGCGGCGGACAGGGTGGCGGTGCGGGCGCCGGAGTAGGCCGTGCGGGAGGTCATGTAGACCGTCAGCGCCCGGTACCAGATCGCGGCGGCCTTGTCCCGGCCGATGCCGGTGACCGTCGAGCCGTTGCAGGTCGGGCTGTTGCCCCACGACGACGCGCCGCTGCCGACCGACAGCAGGTAGAAGAAGTGGTTGGCCACGCCCGACGAGTAGTGCACGTCCAGCCGCTTGACGCTGCTGGACCAGCAGTCGGCCGAGGCGCCGTCCTTGGACGGCTTGTCCATGTACCGCAGCGGCGTCCCGTTGGTGCGCAGCTCCTCGCCGATCAGGAAGTCGCCGGGGTCGTTGGCGTTGGCCGCGTAGAACTCGACCATGGTGCCGAAGATGTCGCTGGTCGCCTCGTTGAGGCCACCCGACTCACCGCTGTAGCGCAGCCCGGCGGTGTTGCTGGTGACCCCGTGGCTCATCTCGTGGCCCGCCACGTCCAGCGAGGTCAGCGGCGTCCAGCCCTGGGCGGCGTTGCCGTCGCCGTACGTCATGCAGAAGCACGAGTCGTCCCAGAAGGCGTTGACGTAGTTGGAGCTGTAGTGCACCCGGCTGTAGGCGGCGACCCCGTCGTTGCGGATGCCGTTGCGGCCGAACGTGTTCTTGTAGAAGTCCCAGGTCATCGCGGCGCCGTAGTGCGCGTCCGCGCCGGTGGTGGCGCGGTTGGCCAGGGTGCCGTCACCGAAGACGTTGGCGGTCGAGGTGAACAGCGTGCCGGTGCCGCTGGTGCCGCCGTTGAGGTCGTACGTCTTGTGGCCGCCGCGCGCGGCGTCGTTCAGCTGGTACGTCCCGCCGGACAGCACGGTGCCGACGGCGACGTCGCCGGAGTGGAAGCTGTGCCCCACGCCGTCGGCCTGCACGGCCTCCCACGAGTCGCGCACCCGGCCGCTGGTCGCGTCGACGAGCACGTGCAGCTCGCTGGGGGTGCTGTCGGCGTACACCCCGGACACCACGACCTCGTAGGCCAGCGCCGCCGCCGCGCCGTCCGCGTCGACGACCAGCTGCGTCCCGGCGACCGCCCGCGAACCCGCGGTCGAGGCGGCCAGGGCCGCGCCCGCGGCCGCCTGCGCGCTCACCCGCGGTGTCCGGTCCAGCCGCGGTGCCCCGGCCAGGGTCTGGCTGGCGCCCCGGTAGGCACCGGCGCGGTCCAGGTGCACCACGACGTCGCCGCCGAGCACCGGCAGGCCCTCGTAGTAGCGGTGCATGCGGACGTGCTGCGTGCCGTCGGCGTCGGTGGCGACACCGCGCAGGGTGAAGGTCTGGCCCGCCGCGTACTGCGTGCCGGAGTGCGACCTGAGGTGGCCGACGGCGCGCGCGAACGGGTCCGCGGGCGGTGCGGCCGCGGCGGTGGCGCCCGCGGCGGCGACGAGGGCGGCCACCGCGAGGCCGCTCAATATGACGGGGGTACGACGCATGGAGAGGTGCCTCCGCTGGCTCGGCGGACCGCGGGGTAGCGGGCCCGCATCGGACCCGCACCGGTCGGCGAGGGTCTCATTGCTGTCCATACAGCGATGCGAGCCGCGAATGTGTCACCGCCTGTCCGACAGCTGGTCACACGCCGCAACCACCCTGAAGACAAGGAAGGGCAACTTCTTGTCGGTATCCGATGTAGAAGGTGCTCTCCATGACCGCGGTCAGTCCGCGTCGGGGCAGTCCTGCCTCAGCTCCTCCGGGGCGGCCCCCGGCACATCGGGGTCGCACGCGACGACGACGAGCTTGTTCACCAGCTGGTACTCCTGGTCGCCGACGCGGTAGTCGACGACGATCCCGTCGACGGCGCCGCCGCCCGTCCCGGTGCGGTGCAGCTGGATCGCCAGCTCCGGGCCCGGCTGGTCCGCCGCGCAGCTCGCGGTCACGGCGAACCCGTTCACGTCGCCGAACCCGAGCGTCGGCAGCGGCTCGTGCGAGCCACCGGTCTCCACCTCGTCCGACCTGTTCGCACGCAGGCCGAAGCGGTCGACGGCGACGGCTCCGATCACCTGCTGCGGGCGTACGGCCTCGATGACCGCGGTGCCCGCCTCCTGCATGCAGATCCTGATGGCGCCCACACTCCAGGGCCGGTCGACCACCGACTCCCGGTCACTCACGACGAAGCCGCCTGCCGGGTCGACGCCGCGCAGCGGGCCGTCCGGGTCGCGCCCCGATCCGCACCCCTGGAGCAGACCGGCCGCCAGCAGCAGTGCCACCACGGCTTTCGACGACGTTCGCAAGGCATTCCTCCGGTTCGATCCGGCCGCCGACGGTACCCAACGGATCCATATCTTTTCTTGCATCGCACGGACCCGGCCCGCGACGCGAAGCGGCTCCGGCGCCCGCAGGTGCCGGAGCCGCCGGTGTGTCAACCGAGGCCGTCAGCCCGTCAGGGCAGGCGGCCCGTGCTGCGCGAGGAGTGCGTGACCAGGATGGCCGAGTTGACCACCGTGGTGCCCGGCACGGTCGAGGCCACCATCTCGGTGGTCACCACGCCCACGCCGGTGCTGATCGCCCGCAGGTTCACCGTGTACGACACCGAGCCGCCCGGGGTCGGGTCGGTGCTGGTGACGACCAGGTCCTCGGTCGGCAGGACGCCCAGCGGCAGTCCCTCGCCGCCCAGGCCGCTCTCGTTCTCCGCGCCGACCAGGAACGGCTGGCCCATGTTATTGGGGAGCTGACCCGGGTCGTAGGTGAACGAGATGTCCTGGACGCCGTTGACGCCGATCCAGACCTGGAAGTGCTGGTTGGCGCTGGTGCCGAAGATGTTGACCTGCCACTCGAAGACGAGCCAGCTGCTGACGCCGTCGGTGAGGTTGGCGATGCGGACACCCTCAGCGGCGGTGCCGTCGAGGTCGGTCCAGAACGGGGCGAGGATGTTGTTCGGCTTCGCCGGGTCCGGGATCTGGGTCAGGTTGCAGCAGTTGTTGTCCTCGCTGGTGCCGCCGCCCACGACCAGGTAGCCGTTGGAGTCGACCCCGATGCTGTCGTAGGTCACGCCGTTGAACAGGAACTCCGGCACGGTGTAGTTCAGCATGCTCTCGTCGCCGACCGGCGTCGCCGGGATGCCGAACAGCGACAGCCGCAGGTAGCCCGCCGGCGTCACGCCCGGGTCGATCGAGGGCACGCCCGCGGCCGCACCCGGCAGCGTGACGTTCTTCAGCTCGACGGTGCTGCCGTTCTTGACCGTGGCGCCGGTGGCTCCGGTGACCTTGAGGTCGGAGTCGACGGTGGTCTTGAAGTCGGTCACCGCGTCGGCGAACGAGTTGTTCGTCGCGGTCACGGTGCAGCTGGTCGTGCCGTACTTCACGATGGACGTGTCGGCGCACTTGCTGTCCAGGCTGACGCTGCCCTGCTGCGGCACGAAGGCCACCGGCAGGTGCAGGGCCGGCTGGCCGGCCTTGGTCGGGGTCAGCTTGATCTGGCCGAAGAGCTGCGCGGTCTCGGCCCACGAGCTGATCGTGATGGTCAGCTTCACCGACTTGCCCGGCAGCAGCGTGAACGTGCTCGGCGACACCGTGATCTTGCTCTTGGCCGGCGCCGTGGTGCTCACCTTGTAGGTCAGCGTCTTGCCCGAGACGTTCTTGGCGACGCGCTCGGTCGTGATCCGGCCCGGCAGGGTCGGCACGTTGACCGACGGCAGGTTCAGGTGCACCGCCGCGAGCGGGTCGTTACCCAGCGCGTACATCCGCTCCGGGGTCTCGTCGAAGGTCAGACCGGGGTTGGACGCCTTGGTCAGGTCCAGGCGGCCCGAGCCGTAGTCGAACGGGTCGGCCGGGGTGACCGTGTCCTCCTTGACGACCGACGTCTTCGCCGTGGTCATCATGGCGGACTTGATCTGGCCCGGGGTCCAGTTCGGGTGCGCCGCCTTCAGCAGCACGGCCGCGCCGGCGATGTGCGGCGACGACATCGAGGTGCCGGCGATCGCCTGGAAGTACTCGCCCGCCGGGCCGCTCTCCGGCGAGTCCGGGGTGGGCGTGTTGCCCGCGAGGATCTGCACGCCCGGCGCGGTGATGTCGGGCTTGATGCCCAGCCCGCCCGGACCGCGCGAGGAGAACGCGGCCATCACGTCGCCCTGGCCGTTGTGCTTGGTGCCGCCGGTGAAGCTGGCGGTGACGCCGGTGTGGCCGGCCAGGAACGCGTTGAACGCGGTGCCGTCGGCCAGGTGCACGGTGGGCAGGAAGTGGTTGTCGGTCTCCACGTCGGCCAGCGTCGCGTTGAACAGGATCATGCCCGCGGCGCCGCCCTGGGAGGCGTGCAGGCCCTTCTCCACGCGGGCGTTGACGCCGCGCTGGCAGGCCAGGATCTTGCCCGCGAACAGGCCCGCCGGCGGCGTCGTGGTGCACAGCGCGTCGCTGTACGGCGCCTCCGAGGCCAGCACGACCGGGAACTCGCCGACGCCGCTGGTGATCGAGGCACCGGTCAGCGTCAGGGTGTCCGCGCCGCCCTTGAGGGTCAGCGTCGACACGAACTCGCGCGTCTGCGTCGACGCGGCCACCGTGGTGACCCACGGCGACACGTGGTCGGTCGTGGCCGAGCCCGGTCCGGAGTTGCCCGCCGAGGCCGCCACGAACACACCCGCCGCGTACGCGTCGAGGAAGGTCAGCTCGACCGCGTCGGTGTACGGGTTGCTGCCGCCCGAGATCGAGTAGTTGATGACCGACACGCCGTCGAGGATCGCCTGCTGCGCCGCCGCGGCCAGGTCGGAGCTGAAGCCGCCCTGCGGGCCCAGCGCCTTGTAGACCGACAGCCACGCGCCCGGCGCGACGCCGTTCAGCGGGCCGCGCTCCACCCCGAACACCTTCGCCGAGGCGAGCTTGTCGCCCGCCGCGGTGGAGGCGGTGTGGGTGCCGTGGCCGCCGCTGTCACGGGCCGAGTGGTACATGTCGTCGCCGGTCTGCGCGTCGTAGGTGTCCAGGAACTTGGCACCGCCGATGAGCTTGTTGTTGCAGGCGAAGACGTCGGTCGCCGGGGTCAGCGGGTTGTCGCCGAAGTCGCAGGTGCGCGGGGTGCCGTCGGCCTTGGCCGGCGGGGCGCCCAGGTTGCCCTGGTCGGCGAAGGACGGGTGCTCCGGCCAGGCGCCGGTGTCGATGACGCCGATGATGACGCCCCGGCCCGCGTTGCGGGTGCCGCCCAGGCCCGGGTAGAGCGAGGTGGCGCCGATGAACGCCGAGCTGGCGTCGGTGAGCGGCTTGCGCAGCTCGTCCTTCTGCACCGCGACCACGCCGGGGATCCGCAGCAGGTCGGCGATGCGGTTGGCCGGCACGACCACCGCGACGCCGCCGTACACGGTGCGCAGGCGGGTGCCCGCCTTGGCGCCCGGGACCTTGGCCAGCGCCTTGACGAAGGCGTCCTCACGCTGCGCCAGGTAGCCCTCGTACCGCTTCTCCGCCGCGGCGCCGGACAGCTTGCGGCCGGTCACGGTGGGGCTGGTCGCGGCGTAGCCCTGCACGCCGCCGGTGTAGGTCGCCACCGCGTCGGCGTCGAGCTTCACCAGCACCGGCACCAGCGCGCCGTCCTTGCGGCCCAGCAGCGACGGGTCGGTCTGGGCCAGGCGGCTGCTGGGGGTCTTGGTGCCGGTGATCACCGACGTCGGTGCGATGGCCGTCGCGGTGAACCGCGATGGCGACGGCGCGGCGGCACTGGGCATGGTCCACGTCGCACCGGCTAACGGAACGACGAGGACCCCCACGAACGCAGCTCGTAGCCACTTGCGAGGTCTCATCTGAGCCCCTTCCCGAGGGTGTTGGCTGTGCTCACCGGCATCGCGGGAGCGATCCGATCCCGACGGACCGGCAGCGTGCGCACCACGCGCCGATCCATGTCATCCGACCATCCTTCGAGTAAGGGGTCGGTTGTGGAATCCACCTAACGGGTGGGTGGTTCACAGCTGAACTTCAGGGTGGGGTTTGTTTGTCCATTCTGGACGCAATTGAGAAGGCGCTCGATGGTCGCTTCACCGGGGGCGACGCACCCGCAACCACACGACTATATAGATGTTAATAGATTGTTTCAACGGCCGCAGCGGATCGATATCCGACAATCAATAGACCGACAACGATACCTAATATATCGGTGACCGTCGAACGCTCCCACGCCGGCGGTCACCACCGTCCCCCCTCAGATCGGAGTCCCCTCATGGTCCGACTCGTCAGAGCCGCCATGATCGCCACCCTGGCGCTCGGCGGCAGCCTGCTCGCCGCCGCGCCCGCCGACGCCGCGGTGATCGACCTCACCTGCGTGTCGCCCAACAGCCAGAACGTCACCACGTTCAACCCGCCGCTGACGCTGGTCAACCAGCCCACCGTCGTCCAGCGGACGACGAAGTACGAGCCCTGCCGCGCGCCGCGCGTGCCGCAGCTCAACTCGGGCTTCGAGACCAAGACCATCACGATGAACGACGACTGCACGATGGTGCTGCTGACGCTCAACGTCAACTTCACCATCACCTGGAACACGGGGGCGACGTCGACCATCAGCGCCGTGCGCACCGCCACCATCTCGGGTGGCCAGCTGATCGTGACCTTCAACGGCACGGTCACCGCGGGCCTGTTCGCGGGCAGCTCGGCCAAGCAGGTCTTCACCGCGAACGCGACCGACCTGATCAACTGCCTCAACGGCGTCGGGAAGCTCCCGAGCATCGTGTCGAAGGTGCAGCTGACGATCTTCCACTGATCGCCGGGCCGGGGCGGCACCACCTCGCGCGGGGTGCCGCCCCGGCACACGCACCACCCCCCGCGATGGCCGTGGTGCGTCTAGCATCTCGGCTCGTGTCCGACGAACGCGTCCCGCTGCTGCTCGGCCTGGCCCTGCTGGCGATCGGCCTGCTGCTCAACCTGTCCCGCATCCGCCGCTGGGCGGCCGACCGCCGCGCGCGGCGCCTGGACCAGCGGCTGCGGCAGCTGCTCGACCGCGGCCTGGACGCCGAGGCGGCCACGCTGATGCTCGCGGAGATCGATCGGCTGCGCCGGTCCGCGGCCACCGACGCCGACCGGTCGCGGCTGGCCACCATCCTGCGGATGTGCGCGCACCTCTACCACCGCGACGGGCGCCTCGACGAGGCGCGGCCGCTGGCGGAGGAGTCCGTCGCGGTCGCCCGGCCGGTCGCCGACCGCCATCCCGGCCACGCGGCCTGGCCGCTGGTGATCCTGGGGCAGGTGCTCGCCGACCAGCGCGACGACCACGGGGCCGGACAGCGGCTGCGCGAGGCTTACGAGGACGTGCGGGCCGACCCCTCGAACGACCCCGAGTCCGATGCCCTGCGGGTGCTCGTCGCCGCGAACTACACCATGGTCCTGCGCCGGCTCGGCGACTGCGCGACGGCGATCGCCGTGGCGCAGTGGGGTGTCGGCGTCGACGGGCGCCTGGCCGCCGGCAGCCTGCCCCCGTTCACTCGGGCCAGTGCGGGCTGGTTGCACGCGGCGCTGGCGCTCGCCCGGACCGACGCGGGCCAGGACGGGCGCCCGGATGCCCAGACCGCCGCCGAGATCTGGCGAGGCCTGCTCGACCTCGGTGTCTACGGCGAGCACGAGTCCGAGGGCATGGGCTACGCCGACTTCGCCGTGGCGTACGCGCTGCGGCCGTTCGACGCGGTCGCCGCCGAGCAGGCTGCCCGCAGGGCCGCGGCGCGGTTCGAGCGGCTGGCCGTCGCCGCCCCCGCCCGCCTGGCCCGGCGGCAGGCGGAGGTCGAGGCGCTGCTGGGCGCGATGGCCGCCGCGCGCTAGGGCGTGGGGGCGTCGGGGCGCAGCAGGCCCTCGGCGACCAGGTCGGTCCAGAGCTCCGGCGGGACCGGCCGGGCGAACAGGTCGGCGCTGCGCAGGATGTTCTCGGGGCGGCCCGCGCCGACGACGACCGAGGCGACGCACGGATGGGCGGCGGCGAAGGCCAGCGCCGCCTGGGGCAGGGCCACGCCGTGGCGGCGGCAGGCCAGGGCGATGGCCTGGGCGCGGGCGAGGATGTCGGCGGGGACGGTGCCGTACTCGTACGGGCGGGTCTCGTCGGGCCAGTCGACGGCGAGCAGGCCGCTGTTGAACACGCCCACGTTGACCATCGAGATGCCCCGGGCGGCGCAGACGGGCAGCAGGTCGTCGAGGGCGGGCTGTTCCAGCAGCGTGTAGCGGCCCGCGACCATGAGCGCGTCCACGTCGGTCTCGACGGCGAACCGGGTGAGCACGGCGGTGTCCTTGGAGCCGACGCCGACGGCGCCGATGACGCCCTGGTCGCGCAGCTCGTGCAGGGCCGGGTAGGCCTCGGTGACGGCGCGGGCGGCGTCGGGGCTCTCCTCGGGGTCGTGGATGAGCACCAGGTCGATGCGGTCCAGGCCGAGGCGGCGCAGGCTGTCCTCGATGCTGCGGTGGATCCCGGCGGAGCTGAAGTCCCACTCACGGCGCAGGCCCGCCGGGACGTCGAAGCCGTTGGCCAGGTCGTTGGCGCCCGCACCGGCCGGGTTGTCGACCAGGACGCGGCCGACCTTGGTGGACAGGACGTACTCCTCGCGCGGGCGGGCGGCCAGGGCCTGGCCGAGACGGCGTTCGGACAGGCCGAGACCGTAGTGGGGGGCGGTGTCGAAGTAGCGGACGCCCGCCTGCCAGGCCGCGTCGACCGTGGCGGCCGCGCGGTCGTCGGGGACGGCGCGGTAGAGGTTGCCGATGGAGGCGGCGCCGAGGCCGAGCGGGCCGACGGTGACGCGGGAGCGTCCGAGCTGGTGGGGCATGGCGAAACCTCCGGAGCAGGGCGGCGGGCTTATCCTATACGATATATGAAATGGCGCCGCCGGGAAATGTCGCCGGGAAATGCGGTCGAGGCGGGCGTTCCGGTCTGGCAGGGTGGATCGCCATGAGCGGACAGTGGGACGGGCTGCGCGACCGGGTGCAGCAGACGATCGAGGACCTCGTCGCCTCCGGCGCCGAGACGGGGGTACAGGTCAGCGCCTACCTGCACGGCGAGCCGATCGTCGAGGCGTACGCGGGGACCGACGGCACCGGTCGCCCCGTCACCGCCGACACGCTGTTCCCCAGCTTCTCCACCGCCAAGGGTGTCACCGCCACGGTCGTGCACGTGCTGGCCGAGCGCGGCGAGCTCGACTACGGCCTGCGCCTGGCCGACGTGTGGCCCGAGTACGCCGCCCACGGCAAATCCGGCACCACCCTGGCCCACGCGCTGACGCACGCCACCGGTGTGCCGCAGCTGCCCGCCGACGTCACCCCGGCCGACTTCGCCGACTGGGACCGCATGTGCGCGCTGATCGCCGCGCAGGCCCCGCAGTGGGAACCGGGCACGCGGCAGGGCTACCACGCCTGGACCTACGGCTGGATCGTCGGCGAGACGGTGCGCCGGGCCACCGGCCGCACGCTGGCCCAGGCGCTGGCCGAGCAGGTCGCCGGGCCGCTGGGCGTCGGCGGCGAGCTGTTCTTCGGCGTGCCGGAGGCCGAGCTCGGGCGGGTGGCGCGGCTGGGCGAGCACGGCTGGCAGCCCGCGCTGGCGTACCTGTCGGCGAACCTGCCCCACATCGACCTGGTGGTTCCGCCCGCGGTGCGACCGGACGCGGCACTGGGCAACCGGCCGGAGTTCCTGCGCGCCGACGTGCCCGCCACCGGCACCATGAGCGCCCGCGCCGCGGCCCGGATGTACGCCGCCCTGCTCGGCGCGGTCGACGGCGTGCGCCTGATCTCGCCCGAGCGGCTGGCCCGGGTCACCGCGGTCGCGATGGACGGGCCCGACTGGGTGTTCGGGCAGCCGGTGCGCCGCAGCCTCGGCTACGCCGTGGAGGACGGCCACTTCGGCTCCAGCGGCAGCGGCGGCAGCCTCGCGTACGCGTTCCCGCAGCTGGGCCTGGCCGTGGCCGCGACCAAGAACCAGATGTCGTTCGGCGACGGCGACCCGATGGAGCAGCTGCGCGAGCTGATCCAGACGGAGGTCGCCGCGCACTGACGCGGGTCGGCCGAACGTACCGTGTACACATCGGATCATCGGATATCCGCCCTGTTCGCGTGGTGTTGCCACGACGCTGGGCGGGTCTTCGTCACGGGGCAAACCCGGCGTAACCCGGAGCCTTCACGCTCTCGCCACCGTCCATGGCAGAGAGCAGGCGAAGGAGACTCCGATGGAAGAAGTGAGCCGCCGTAAGTTCGTGGCGATGTCCGCCGGCGCGGCGGCGGGCGCCGTCGTCGCGACCGGGGTGGAGCTGGGCAGCACGGCCGAGGCGAGCGCCGCCGCCACCGGCACCATCACCGACGTCAAGCACGTGGTCGTGCTGATGCAGGAGAACCGCAGCTTCGACCACTACTTCGGCACCCTCAAGGGCGTACGCGGGTTCGCGGACCGGGCCGGGGTGCTGCTCAACGGCGGGTACCCGGCGTTCCAGCAGCCCAACGGGTCCGGACGGCAGTACCCGTGGAAGATGAGCAGCACGAACTCCTCCGGCGGCGCCGACCCCGACGACATGGCGCAGTGCAACGGCGACCTGCCGCACAGCTGGAGCTCGCAGCACTCGGCCTGGGCCAAGGGCAAGATGGACAACTGGGTCTCCGGCGTCGGCAGCGTGCGCAGCCTGGGATACCTGGACCGGGCCGACATCCCGTTCCACTACGCGCTGGCGGACAACTGGACCGTCTGCGACGCGTACTTCTGCTCGGCGCTGAGCGCCACCGGCCCCAACCGCACCTTCCTGTGGAGCGGCCGCATCGACGCGGGCAGCAAGGACGGCGGCGACGAGTCGGGGCTGAACTGGCAGACCTACGCCGAGGCGCTGCAGAACGCGGGCGTGAGCTGGAAGGTGTACCAGCGGGCCAGCGACAACTACGGCGACAACGGGCTGGCGTACTTCTCGCAGTTCAGCAGCGCCGCGCCCGGCAACCCGCTCTACGACCGGGGCATGGCCTCGGTGCCGGGCAGCCTGCCCACGCACGAGGCGATCGCGGCCGCGATCCGCGCCGACGTGGTCGCGGGCACGCTGCCGCAGGTCAGCTGGATCGTGGCGAACGAGGCGTTCTCCGAGCACCCGTCGGCCCCGCCCGGCGACGGCGCCCACTTCGTCAACCTCGTGCTCCAGGCCCTGGCCGCCGACGCGAACACCTTCAACTCCACCGTGCTGTTCCTCAACTACGACGAGAACGACGGCTTCTTCGACCACGTGCCGCCGCCCTCTCCCCCGGCGGACACGACCGGTGAGTTCCTCAGCGGCACCCCGATCGGCCTGGGCTTCCGGGTGCCGATGATCGTGATCTCGCCGTGGACCCGGGGCGGCTGGGTCAGCTCGGAGGTGTTCGACCACACCTCGGTGATCCGGTTCCTGGAGACCTGGACGGCCGCGCGCGGCACGCCCGCGAACTGCCCGAACATCAGCGCGTGGCGGCGCCGGGTCACCGGTGACCTCACGGGCGCGTTCGACTTCGCCCATCCCGTGTACGGCCTGCCGACGCTCCCCGCGACCAGCGTCATCACGCACAACTACTGCAAGACGCTGCCCAACCCGGCCCCGACCACCAACGCGCTGCCCGCCCAGGAGCCCGGCACCCGGCCGGCCCGCGCGCTGCCGTACCAGGTGAACGGGTATCTGGACCGGCTGGAGTTCGGCACCGGCGGCAAGATCCTGACCTGGTTCCAGCTGGTCAACCAGGGTGCCCCGGCGACCCGGGCGGCGCACTTCTCGATCCACCCCAACGCGTACCGCACCCGTGACCCGTGGCAGTACACGGTCGACGCGGGCGCCACCGCCACCGACTACTTCAACGTCGGCACCGGCTACGGCGACGGCAAGTACGACATCAGCATGTACGGCCCGAACCGGTTCCTGCGCCGGTTCACCGGCAACGCGACGACGGCGGGCAAGAACGCCTTCGTGAGCAGCTGGTTCGCGGTCGCCCCGAACACGGGGCAGCAGGCGATCTGGTTCCGGCTGAAGAACACGTCGACCGCGGCGATGACCTTCACCATCAAGTCGAACCAGTACCGCACCGACGGCCCGTGGACCTACACCGTGGCCGCCGGGGGCAGCGCGGACGACTACTTCAACGCGGTCGCCTACAACAGCGGCTGGTACGACTTCACGATCACCGTCAGCGGCGACACGTCCTGGTCGCAGCGGTTCACCGGCCACCTGGAGACCGGTTCGGCCAGTGTGAGCGGCTGAGCCGGTGCGCGGTGCGTCCGTCGGTTCCGGACGGACGCGCCGCATATGCCTTGCCCTGGCAAGCACTTTGCGATACAAAGTACTTGCCAATAGACAAGGAGCAGACCCATGGCCACAGTGGACCCATCCGCGCAACTGCTCGACGACCTGCGGCACCTGCGCGAGCAGGCACGCCGCCGCACCCACGGCGGCGCCTGGCTGCCCGTCGCCCTGCTCGCCGCGCTGCTGCTGGCGAGCATCGCGCTCTACCGGACGCCCTTCGCCCAGGTGAGCTGGATTCCCGCGACCGACTCCTGGGCCGGGCTGCCCGACGCCCAGCGCAGCGCCACCGCCTCGTACCTGTTCTGGTTCGTCGGCACCCCGCTGGTCATCGCGCTGAGCGCCGCGTGGTACCGCCACCGGGCCCAGCGGGTGGGCGTACGGCTGCCGCTGCGCTGGTTCGTGCTCACCGCGCTCGGCGCCCTGGCCGCGCTGGCCGTGCTCGCCGCCGCGCCCGTGCCGCACCCGGAGGACTCGCAACTGCTGGCCGAGCGGTCGTCGCTGCTGGGCGGGCTGGCCACCCCGCTGCTGCCCGTCTCGCTCGCCCTGGTGGCGCTCGGATGGATCGAGCGCAGCCGGGCGGTCGCGCTGGCCGGCGCCTGGGTCGGCCTGATCGCCTGGTGGCAGTCCGCCATGGGCATGGGACACCTCACCGGATTCACGGCCTGGGTGCTCGGCTTCTTCGAGGGGCCCGCGCTGGGCGGGGAGCTGACCCTGTTCGGGCTCAACCGGCCCGGCCCGACGCTGATCCTGATGGCACTGCCGCTAGTGGTGTTCGCGGTGGTGCGGGCCCTGCGGACGCGGGGCGGCAGCCGGTGACGCAGGACGGGGCGCATCCGGCGCTCGGGCTGGACGAGACGGTCCACCAGCGCATCCGGCTGGGCATCCTGACCGTGCTGGCCGAGACGCCCGAGTGCGCGTTCACGGCCGTACGCGATCAGCTCCAGCTCAGCGACGGCAACCTCAGCCGCCATCTGCGGGTGCTGGAGGAGGCCGGGCTGGTCGGCATCCGCAAGGCGTACGAGGGCCGCAAGCCCTGCACCTGGCTGGCCCTGACCCGCGACGGCCGCACCGCCCTGCGCCGCGAACTGGCCGCCCTCGAACAGCTCGTCACCCGCCTGCGCGCCGCCGACGCCACGGCACCGCCCGACCCGGCCGCCCAGGCCGGTTGATCAGACCGGTTGATCAGGAAGCTGTGCCCGGGACACACCGTCGACCCGTGCCATAAGTTCATGATCGACGGGGTGACGCCCCGGCGCGCGCCCGCGAGGGGCGCACGCCGGGTGGCGTCACCAGGCGCCGGCGACCTGGCGGGTGGCGGCGTTGAGGCGGTTCCACACGTTGATGCCCGAGATGGACAGCAGGAGGCCCTGCACCTGCGCCTCGGTGTAGTGGCGGTTGACCTCGGCCCAGAGGGCGTCATCGACGGGGTCGGGGCGGCCCGCGAGCAGCGTCACGGCCTCGGTCAGCGCCAGCGCGGCCCGCTCCGCGTCGGTGAAGTAGGGGGTGTCGCGCCAGGCGGCGACCGTGTCCAGCCGGTCGTCGCCCTCGCCGTTCTTGCGCAGGTCGGCGGCGTGCATCCGCACGCACACGCTGCACCCGTTGAGCTGGCTGGCGCGCAGGTTCACCAGCTCCAGCAGGTTCTTGTCCAGGCCGGTCGTGCCGACCGCGGCCGACAGCGCCTGGAGGGCCGCCAGGGCGCCGGGGATGCTGAGGGCGGGGTGTGCCATTCGTGCCTGCATGTCGTGCTCCTTTAGGATCTTGGGGCGGCCGGTCACATCGGCCGCTCCGGTGGGGTCGCTTCTTCGACACCGCACGACGGAGGAATGTGACCGTGGACGACGAGGAATTTCTGGCACGCCGGTTCGAGCAGCACCGGCCGCAGTTGCGGGCGGTGGCGTACCGCATGCTCGGCTCGCTCAGCGAGGCCGACGACGCGGTGCAGGAGGCGTGGCTGCGGCTGAGCCGCAGCGAGGCGGCCGAGATCGACAACCTGGCCGCGTGGCTGACCACGGTCGTCGGCCGGGTGTCGCTGAACATGCTGCGGGCCCGGCGCACCCACCCGGAGGAGCCGCTGGACGTGCACGTGCCCGACCCGGTGCTCAGCCCGCCCTCGGGCACCGACCCGGAGCAGCAGGCGCTGCTGGCCGACGCGGTCGGGCTGGCGCTGCTGGTGGTGCTCGACACGCTCGACCCGGCCGAGCGGTTGGCGTTCGTGCTGCACGACATGTTCGCGGTGCCGTTCGACGACATCGCCCCGATCGTGGGCCGCAACAGCGCCGCCGCCCGGCAGCTGGCCAGCCGCGCCCGGCGGCGGGTGCAGGGCGCCGCGCCCGCGCCCGACCCGGACCTGGGCCGCCAGCGCGAGGTCGTCGACGCGTTCCTGGCCGCCGCGCGCGGCGGCGACTTCGACGGCCTGCTGGCCGTGCTCGACCCCGACGTGGTGCTGCGCGCCGACTACGGCCCCGGCGCGGGTTCCCGCCTGATCCGCGGCGCGCACGCGGTGGCCTCCGGCGCCACCGCCTACAACCGGTTCGCGCCCCCCGCGCGGTACGCGCTGGTCAACGGGGCGGCGGGCGTGGTCACCGTGGTCGACGGCAAGATCATGTCCGTGCTGGGCTTCCTGATCCGCGACGGGCGCATCGTGGAGATGGACATCGTCGGCGACCCCGAGCGGCTGCGCGAGCTGGACGTGACGTTCCTGGACATGTGATCACACCGACGGATTGGCGACTGAACGGCGGCGGCATCACCGCTACCGTTCGCGCCAACCTCAGGGAGGAAACGTGTCCATCCGACGTATCACCGCACTGCCCGCGCTGCTGGCCGGGCTGCTCGTGGCGGCGCTGCCCGGCGTCGCGCAGGCGGCCGTCTCGCTGGCCGACGGCGCGGTCGTCGCCGCGTCCGCGCCGGAGACCTATCTCTACACCACGGGCAACTACTACTGGTCGGTCGCCGCGGTGCAGCCCGCGGTGCCCGGCGGCACCGACCTGACCCTCAACGACGGCACCGGGGCGATCCTGGCGACCAGCATCATGCCGGGCAGCCGGACCGACTTCACGGCGGTGAACTCCAACAGCGGGTTCCGGCCGCTGGGGCGCTACCAGGCGGTGGCCACCGGGACCGGGTCGTACTGGGTGCAGCAGCGCAGCGGGGCGGCCATCGTCAACCTGCCCCCGATCACGCACTCCGGCAGCACCGGGCCGTCCGACCCGGACCTGGCCTTCGCCACGCTGGTCGACCACGACATCGTCAGCATCGCCGACATCTGGCTGACCAGCGGCCAGCAGTTCTGGGCGGCCACCAGCGGCGCCGGGTCGCACGTGTTCCTGCTGTCCAGCACGGCCGGTGTGCCGGGCACGTACGTGCGCAACCGGACGGCCGCCGCCTCGTCGCAGACCATCGAGTACGTGGACGGGTGCACGAGGTACACGGCCACGGCCACCGGATGGCACGCGCTGGTGGTGATCGGTGACCGGGCGCCGGTGACGCACGTGCCGACGCAGGGGGTGGCGTACGCGCTCAAGCGGGTCGACCCCGCCACCCCGAACAGCTGCCCCGTCCGCAACTTCCCCGACCCCACCCCGTAGCCGCAGACCTCACGCCCCGGGCGCACCCCGGGGCGTGGCGCATCGTTCGCATGTTCTTCGTTTGGGCGACGTCGGAGTGTCTCCTGGGATCCCGCTGGCGTTCCTAGCGTGGCGGCCATGCGCGTGGCGATCATCACCGAGTCGTTCTCCCCGGACGTCAACGGCGTGGCGAACTCCGTCTCTCGCGTCGCGGACCATCTGCTGGCCAGAGGGCACGAGCCGCTGGTCATCGCACCCCGGCCGGGGCGGCGGACGCGGCAGCTGATCACGCCCAAGCCGTACCCGGTGGTGCGGCTGGACTCGCTGCCGATGCCCGGGTACGGCAACGTCCGGCTGGCCTGGCCCACCCGGCGCATCGGCGCCGCGCTGCGCGCCTTCCAGCCCGACGTGGTGCACCTGGCCAGCCCGTTCATCCTCGGCGCCTGGGGCGCCCGCGCCGCCGCCGGCCTCGGTCTGCCCGTGGTGGCGATCTACCAGACCGACGTGCCCGGCTACGCCCGCGCGTACGGCGTCGGCCTCGGCGAGGCGGCCGCCTGGCGCTGGATCCGGCGCATCCACGCCGACGCCGCCGCCACCCTCGCCCCGTCGTCGATGACCGCGGCCCAGCTGGTCGCCAACGGGGTGCCCCGGGTCGGCCGCTGGGGCCGCGGCGTGGACACCGAGCTGTTCCACCCCGGCCGCCGCGACGAGAGCCTGCGCGCCGAACTCGCCCCGAACGGCGAGCTGCTGGTCGGGTACGTCGGGCGGCTGGCCAAGGAGAAGAAGGTCGAGCTGCTGGCCCAGACCGCGCGTGTCCCGGGCGTACGCGTGGTGGTGGTCGGCGACGGGCCGACCCGCGACGCGGTCCGGCAGGCGGTGCCCGGCGCGGTGCTGCTGGGCGGGCGGCGCGGGGTCGAGCTGGCCCGGCTCTACGCCAGCCTGGACGTGTTCGTCCACACCGGCCCGTTCGAGACGTTCTGCCAGACCGTGCAGGAGGCGCAGGCCAGCGGCGTGCCCGTGGTCGCCCCCGCCACCGGCGGCCCGCTCGACCTGGTGCGCCACGGCGTGGACGGGCTGCTGGTGCCGCCGGTCGACGCCGCCGCGATCGCCGGGGCCGTCGCCCGGCTGCACGCCGACCCGTCCCTGCGCCGCGCGTACGGCGCCGCCGCCCGTACCGCCGTCGCGGGCCGCACCTGGGCCGCGCTCGGCGACCAGCTCATCGACCACTACCACGCCGCGGCCGGCACCGCCCCGGCCGCGCTGCCCGAGCCGGTCCCCGATCCCGCACCGCCCGCGGCGGTCGCGGCACAGCCGCTGCCCGCGAGCAGCCTCGCCGTGGCGGTGCCGGTCCCGTGACCGCACCTGCCGCCACCGACACCGTCACCCCCGTCGACGGGCCGCCGCTGCGGATCGTGCGGCTGGCCAACTTCGTGACCCCGAGCTCCGGCGGGCTGCGCACCGCCCTGCGCGAGCTGGGCAAGGGCTACCTGCGGGCGGGGCACGAGCCGGTGCTGGTCATCCCCGGGCCCGAGCACGCCGACGAGCTGACCGAGCAGGGCCGGGTCATCACGCTGCCCGGCCCGAAGGTGCCCGCGCTGGGCGGATACCGGCTGCTGGTGCGGCGCGGCCCGCTGGCCGGGGTGCTGGCGGACCTGCGGCCGGACCGGCTGGAGGTGTCCGACCGGACCACGCTGCGCTGGACCGGCGCGTGGGCGCGGCGCCACGGCGTGCCCAGCGTGATGGTCTCGCACGAGAGCGTCGACGGCCTGCTCGGCGTCGTGAAGCTGCCCGCCCGGGTCCGCGGCCTGGCCGCCGCGCGGCTCAACCGCGCCAGCGCCGACGGGTACGACCGGATCGTCTGCACCACCGACTGGGCCACCGGCGAGTTCACCGGCCTCGGTGCCGTCAACGTCACGCAGGTGCCGCTCGGGGTGGACCTGGACCTGTTCCACCCGTCGCGCCGCGACGCCGGGGCCCGCGCGGGGTTCGCGGGGCCGGACGAGGTGCTGCTGGTGTGCTGCACCCGGCTGTCGCTGGAGAAACGCCCGCACCGCGCCCTGCTCACCCTGCGTACGCTGCGCGAGCAGGGGGTGCCCGCGCGGCTGGTGCTGATCGGCGACGGGCCGCTGCGCGGCCGCTTGCAGGCCGAGGCGGCCGGGCTGCCGGTCGTGTTCACCGGCTGGCTCAGCGACCGGGAGCGGCTGGCCGAACTGCTGGCCGCCGCGGACGTGGTGGTGGCACCCGGTCCGATGGAGACGTTCGGGCTGGCCGCGCTGGAGGCGCTGGCGTGCGGCTCGCCCTCGGTGGTCAGCGCGTCCAGCGCGCTGCCCGCGGTCGTCGGCGACGCCGGGATCGCGGTGGCCGGTGAGGATCTGAGCGCCGGGGTGCGGGAGCTGCTGGCCCGGCCCGAGGCGGCGCGACGGGGCGCGGCCCGGCAGCGCGCGGAGCGGTTCGGGTGGGACGTCGCGGTGCGCGGGTTCCTCGCCGTGCACCGGGCGCTGTCGGCCTGACGGCGGCCACGTGGCGGACACGGGTCCTTCAACCGGCCGTCGCGTTTCGTACACGGTGCGCTGGCAGCCTGCCTGGGTGCCCGCTGCCCCAGCCGTCGCCGACGCGCGCGCCAGCCGCCTGCTCGGCCTCGCCGGATCGGCCGCGCTGGCCGTGGGCGGCCTGGCGGCGGGCGCGCTGCCGGTGCGCGACACGCTCGCGCCGGTGCTGGGCCTGTCGGGGCTGCGCCAGCACGAGCAGGCCGGGCTGGTCTGCGCGTACTTCGGGCTGGCGCTGCTGTCGGCGGCCTGGTGGCGGCTGGGCCGGGCGGTGCGCGGACCGGTCCCGCCGGGCATCCGGTCGCTGCTGGCCACGCTCGCCGTGTGGGCGGCGCCGCTGCTGCTGGTCCCGCCACTGTTCAGCCGCGACGTCTACAGCTACCTGGCGCAGGGCGCCATGGTCGGCGCGGGCATCGACGTGTACGAGTTCGGCCCGTCCAGCCTCGGCGGCCCGCTGTCGGCCGAGGTGCCCCCGATCTGGCAGCACACCCCGACCCCGTACGGCCCGGCGTTCCTCGCCCTGGCCACCGCCGTGGCCCGCGCCGCCGACACCGACGTGCCGCTGGGCGTGCTCGGCATGCGCGCCGTCGCCCTGGCCGGGGTGGTCCTGATGATCGGATGCCTGCCCCGGCTGGCCCGTGCCTGCCACGTGGACCCGGCCGCGGCCCTGTGGCTGGGCGGGCTGAACCCGCTGGTGCTGCTGCATCTGGTCGGCGGTGCGCACAACGACGCCGTGATGCTCGGTCTGCTCGCGGCGGGGCTGACCGCCGCGGCGGCGGCCCGCTTCGGCCTGGCCACCGCCCTGATCACGCTGTCGTCGCTGGTGAAGGCCCCCGCCGCGCTCGGCCTGCTGGTGGTGGTGTGGCTGTGGCGCGACCGGCTGCCGCGGTCCGACCCGGAACAACAGGCGTCCCGGCGCCGGACCGTCGGCGCCACCTTGACCGCGCTGGGCCTGACCGCCGCGGTGGCGGCCGCGACCACGGTCGCGGTGACGGCCGTGACCGGCACCGGCTACGGCTGGCTGCGCTCCCTGAACACGCCCGTCTCGTCGCAGAACTGGTCCCTGAGCAGCACCCTGGGCCGTCTGACCCGCAACCTGCTGCACCTGTTCGGCAGCGACCTGGCCCCGCTGGCGATCCCCGCCTGGCGCTGGCTCGGCCTGCTCGCCACCGTCGCCGTCGCCTGCTACGCCTGGCGCGCCGAACCCAGGTTCGGGCCGGTGTACGCGCTCGGGCTGAGCCTGGGCGCGCTGGCCCTGCTCGGGCCTGCCCTGCGGCCGTGGTACCTGCTGTGGGGGCTGATCCCCATCGCCGCCGCCGCGCCGGACGGGCGCGTACGCCGCTGGGCCGCCGTGGTGTGCCTGCTGTTCGCGGTGCTCGTCTTCCCCAGCGGGTTCACCCCGCGCCTGCCCGATCTGGCGGCCGCCGGGGCCGGGGCTCTGCTGGCCGTCCCGGTCCTGGCCGCGCTGAGCTACTACCGCCGCGTCGGCCCGGCCGCCGCCGCCCGATGAAGGGAACCCGTTTCGTGGTGACGACCGGCCGTGCCCGGCTGCTGTGCGTGGCCGGACTGGCCACCGCAGTGTCCCTGTTCATCGCCCTGGTGCCCGGGCACCGGGGCTGGTTCGACGTGGGCGTGTACTACGGCACCGTCAACGACTGGGTGCACGCCGGCGGCGGCATCTACGACTACCTCAAGCCCGGCACCCACTACGGGTTCACGTACCCGCCGTTCGCGGCGGTGGCGATGCTGCCGATGAGCCTGCTCGGGTGGCACACCGTCGTCGCGGTGCACACGGTGCTGACCGCCGCGGCCTGCGCCGCGCTGCTGTACTGGCTGGTCGACCCGATCGCCCGCGAGCACGGCTGGAACCGCCCCTTCGTGTACGGCCTGGGCGCGTGCGCGCTGGCGATGCTGCAACCGGTCCGCGACACGGTCAGCTTCGGGCAGGTCAACCTGCTGCTGGTGGCCCTGGTCTGGGCCGACGCGCAACTGCTGGCACGCGGGGCGGGCCGCCGGGGCGGCCGCTGGGCCGGGGTCGGCATCGGGCTCGCCGCCGCCATCAAGATCACTCCTGCCGTCTTCATCGTCTTCCTGCTGCTCGCCGGACGGCGCCGGGCCGCGGCCACCGCCGCCGCGACCGCCGCCGCCGCGACCGCGGTGGCGGCGCTGGTCGCGCCCGGCCCGTCGCTGGCGTTCTGGACCGGCGCGCTGTGGCACACCAGCCGGGTCGGGGACCTGGCGTACATCTCGAACCAGTCGCTGCTCGGGGCGCTGGCCCGGCTGCACCCGGCCGCGCCGAGCCGGATCGCGTGGCTGGTCGCGGTCGTGGCGGTGCTGGCCCTGTGGGCCGTACGGGCGCGCCGCGCGGTGCGGGCGGGCGACCTCGCGGGCGGGTTCGCGCTGACCGGGCTGGTCGCCTGCCTGGTCAGCCCGATCACCTGGGTGCACCACCTGGTGTGGGCGGTCCCGGCGCTGGCCGTGACCGCGCAGGTGGCGCTGGCCCAGGCCGCGGCCCGGCGGCGGCGCCTGCTGTGGGGCACCGCGACGGCGTACGCGATCCTGTGCAGCAGCGTGGTGTGGCTGTGGTGGTACCACTTCGACGGCCTCGGCGGGCTGCTCGGCGGCAGCGCGTACGTCTGGGTCACCCTCGGGCTGCTGGCCTTCATGCCGCTGCGGGCCGCCGCCCCCGCCCCGGCCGCCCCGGTGCCCGCCGTACGCGAGCAGGCTCCGGTTCTGGTGGCCGGTGCTACGGCGGCCGAGGAGCGGGTCCCGTCCCCGGCCGTTCACGCGGCGGCGGATCGGGAGTCGATCTCCGTACTCGCGGCCCGGCGATGATGCGCACGCCGCCTGACCGAGGGCGGCAAGGGGCGGGAAGATGAACCTCGCAAGCATCGCGCTGGGCATACTCGCCGCGGCGCTGTTCGCGGCGGCCGCGGCGCTGCAACACCGGGTCACCAGCACCCATCGCGTCGTCAGCACCCAGCCTGTCCCCGGCGACCGGCGCGACCGGCCCGCCGAGGGCTGGCTGCCGGTGCTGGCGGTCGTGCCGGGGCTGCTGCGCCACCGGGTATGGCTGGCCGGGCTGGCCTGCAACGTGCTCGGCTTCGCGGCCCACGCCGCCGCCCTGCACACCGGGTCGATCAGCATCGTGCAGGCGCTGCTGTCGGTGCAGCTGCTGCTGGCCCTGCCGCTGGCCACCGCCCGCACCGGGCGCCCGCCCGCGCCCCGGGACTGGTGGGGCACCCTGGCGGTGGTGGCCGGGCTGGTCACGCTGGTGCTGGCGCGCGGCTCGGTGCCGCAGACGGTTCGGCACGGCCGGGTGCCGCTGGTGCTGCTCACCGTGGTGCTGCTGATCGCGGGCCTGCTCGTCGCGGTACGCGGGCGGCTGGGCCGGGTCGCGCGCACCGCCGCGGTCGGGGTCGCGGCGGGCGCGGGCTTCAGCACCACGGCCGTGCTGACCGTGGTGGTCACCGACGAGCTGGCCCGGGGCGGCCCGGCGGCGCTGCCGCTGCACTGGCCGCTGTACGCCCTGGCGCTGTCCGGCCTGGTCGCCGCGCTGCTGGTGCAGGAGGCGTTCCGCAGCGGCTCGCTGCCGACCGCGCTCACCGCGATGACCGTCGCCGACCCGGTGTTCAGCTGGGTGTGGGGCGCGCTGCTGTTCGACGCCGCCCCGCCGACCAGCGTGACCGCACTGTCGGCGCTGACCGCCTCGGGGGTGGCGATCGCGGTCGGGGTCGGCACGCTGGCGTTCTCCCCCACCCTCGCCCCGGCCGTCGAGCTGCCAACACCTGCCGAACACGACACGAACAGAAGATGAACAAACCGTCCAGCGGCGGGACCGCGATTGGCGCAGCCCCGGGACGGTTCTAGCGTGACGAACATGCCCCTCGTGCTGACCCGCCCTGACCTGGCCTCCGCCGCCCGGACGGCCGAACTGCTGCTGCGGGACCTGCCCGAGCGCTGGGCGCACACGGCCGGGGTGGCGCACCGCGCCGCCCAGCTGTCGGCCTCGGTCGCCGCCGCCGACCGCGAGCTGCTCGTCGCGGCTGCGTGGCTGCATGACATCGGCTACCACACCGAGCTGGCCGAGACCGGCTTCCATCCCCTCGACGGGGCGTCGTGGCTGCACCGGCAGGGCTGGCCCGAGCCGGTGTGCGCGCTGGTGGCGCACCACTCCGGCGCCCGGTTCGCCGCCTCCGCGCGCGGCCTGACCAGGGAACTGGCCCGCTACCCGTTCGAGGTGTCGCCGGTGACCGACGCGCTGACCTACGCCGACCAGACCGTGGGGCCGTACGGGCGGCCGATGGCGGTGGCGGACCGCATGGCCGAGGTGCTGGCGCGGCACGGGGCGGACTCGGTGCAGGCCCGCATCCACCACCTGCGGGAGCCGTACCTGCTGGCTGTGGCCGGGCGGGTGGAGCGGCGGCTCGCCGCCGCATAGGCAAGAGTTTCCCCACCGTTCGCTCGGCGTACCGCCGCGGCGCCCTGCTGCGCCGACCCCGATCGGTCACAGTAGCCGCCATGACCGACCTGCACGACTTCCGCCTGGTTACCGCCAGCGCGTACCCGGGCATGATGGCGCCGCTGACCGAGCATGGGTCGTGCGTGTGCGTCCTGTCCGGCGACGCCGACCCCGGGCTGCCCGGTCGGCCGGTGCTGTCCCTCGAAGGCCTGGACGGGGTACGCCGCCGCTGGCGCTTCGGCGACGTGGCGCGCCTGGCCGACTTCGTCCCGAAAGTGCTGGCCGAGGCCCCCGCCGACGACCGGCCGATCCTGCTGGTGCCGCCGCGCGCCAGCACCGCCTGGGAGGCCGCCGCGGCGGCCTGGCCGGGCCGGGTGCGGCTGGGCGCGAGCCCGCTGGCCGTGGTGGAGCGGCTGGCCGGAGACAAGATCCACGTACGCGAGGTGATGGCGTCGCTGGGGGTGCCGGTGCCCGACGCGGTCGTCGCCGACGCGACCGAGCTGGCGTTCGCGCCGCTGGCCGAGCGGCTGGGCACCCCGTTCGTGGCGCAGACCCCCAACGGCGCGGGCGGCCAGGGCACCTACCTCGTGCACGAGGCTGCCGAGCTCGTCGCCGCGCTGGTCGCGCACCCGCACGTCGACCGCTGGCTGGTGTCCCGCTTCGCCGGGCCCACCACGATCAACTGCGCGGGCGTCGTGCACCACGACGGCGTACGCCTGCTGCCCGCCTCCACCCAGATCAGCGGCATCGACCAGCTCGGCCTGGCCTTCGGCGGCTACTGCGGCAGCGACTTCACCACTCCGGCACTGGGCGCCGGCGTGCTCGACCGCGCCTACACGCACACCGCCGCGATCGGGCACTGGCTGCGCGGGCAGGGCCACCGCGGTCTGTTCGGCGTGGACATCGCGGTGTCCGGCGACGAGCTGGGCTTCCTGGAGGTCAATCCGCGTATCCAGGGTTCGTCGTGGCTGCTCAGCCGCCTCCAGGAGCGTCAGGGCGGCACCCCGTGCCTGCACCAGCACCTGCTGGCCCTGCTCGGCGCCCCGCTCGACGGCCCGGAGCGGCACCCCGACCCGGTGCCGTCCGGCAGCCACCTTCTGATCCGCTGGCAGGGCCCGGCGGGCGTGGTCCGGGCCGTACCCGCTGACGGAGCCGTCGCCGACCCGGCCGCCCGCGTCTCGGGCCTGCCCGGCACCGGCGTTTCGCTGCTGCCCGGCGCGATCCTCGGCCGGATCGAGTCGACCGGCAGCCTCGCCGCACCGGACGGCCGCGCCCTCACCGCCCGCGCCAGCGCCCTGGTCGCCGCCCTCGTCGACGGCGTCGAGGTGATCCCGCTCGCCTGACGACCCCTTTTTCTATAGACGTTGGCCTATTACATCGACTGAACAAAGATCACACTCGATGTAATAGGCCAACGTCTATGACGAAAGAGGCGGCCGCGCGAGCCGACCGCCTCCCTCTCGGCGCGCCGGGTGCGGCGCGCGCGGCCGGTCAGCCGAAGCGGCCGTTGACGTAGTCCTCGGTGCGCGGGTCGCGCGGCCGCCGGAACATCTGGTCGGTCGGGCCGTGCTCGACGATGTGGCCGGGGGTGTTCTGCTCCGCCAGGAAGAACGCGCACTGCTGCGACACCCGCTGCGCCTGCTGCATGTTGTGCGTGACGATCACGATGGTGATCTGCGACGCCAGTTCGGCGATGGTCTCCTCCACCCGGCGCGTCGAGGTCGGGTCCAGGGCCGAGCACGGCTCGTCCATCAGCAGCACCCGGGGACGCACCGCCAGCGAGCGGGCGATGCACAGGCGCTGCTGCTGGCCGCCGGACAGCGCCCCGCCGGGCTGGCGCAGCCGGTCGCGCACCTCGTTCCACAGCCCGGCCCGCAGCAGGCACTGCTCGACCAGGTCGTCGCGTTCGGACCGGCTGATCCTGGTCGCGGTGAGCTTCAGCCCGGCGGTGACGTTCTCGTAGATGGACATCGCCGGGAACGGGTTGGGCTTCTGGAACACCATGCCGATCTGGCGGCGCACCTCGGTCAGGCGCCGCTCCGCGTCGTAGATGTCGGACCCGGCCAGCAGCACCTCCCCGGCCAGGGTGGCCCCGGGCACCAGCTCGTGCATGCGGTTGAGGATGCGCAGGAAGGTGGACTTGCCGCAGCCGGACGGGCCGATCAGCGCGGTCACCGTCCCGGCCGGCATCTCCAGCGACACCCGGTCGAGCACCTTGCGCTCGCCGAACCAGGCGGAGATCGACCGGGCGTCCAGCGGGGCGGCGTCGCCGACCGGGGCGTAGGCGTCGGTGGCGGTCTCGGTGAGGATCATCGGGCAGGGCCTTTCACGGGTACGGGTGATACGTCAGAGAAGATTCGGCAGCAGCGACAGGGCCGCGTCGGCGGCGCCGAGTCCCGCCACGGCCAGGGTCGGCACCCCGACCAGCCACGCGTGCCAGGCGCCCAGGCGCAGCCGCACGTAGACCACGCCGCAGCCGAGGGCGACCAGCAGTTGGAGCCAGAAGACCAGCGGCACCACGTCGTCGCCCGCGGCCATCGCCAGCTCCCCGGCGGGCAGCGCCGACACCCCGAACGCGCGTCCCGGCGTCGGCATGACCGGCGTGGTCAGCTTCGCGTCGACGCGCACCACGTCGTCCGGGAAGTACGGCAGGCCGTCGGCGGTGGTCAGGATGAGCGTGCCGGTGCCGGGGTCGGCCGGTTCGGGCTGCGGATCCCCGGCATGGCGTACGCCGGTGACGACGTACCGGTGCACGCCCTGGCCGGTGGTGACGGTGATCTCGGCGTCGACGCGCAGGTCCGGCACCCTCGCGAACGGGCCGCCGTAGCCGGCGCGCCGTCCCATCAGGACGCTCACCCCGGCCTGGCCGGGCAGCACGGTGTCGCGCCGGTGCCCGGGACCGTCGGTCAGCACCTGGCCCGCCGTGCCCTCGAAGACGACCTCGCGCAGGTCGATGCTGGGGATGACCAGCACCGCGACCGGCGTGCCCGGGTCCAGCGGGGCGCCGTCGGGGGCGAGCTGGCTGACCGGGGCGGTGCCCTCGGCCAGCGCCAGGCGCAGCCGCCCCTCGGCCAGGGTCTGGGTGCGCTGGTGGCGCAGCGCCCCGAGCAGCACCAGCGCCACCGCGGTGCCGAGCAGCACCGCGGCGGACAGGGTCAGGATCTGCCCGATCAGCACCCGCAGCGGCGGGCGGCCTCCGGCGCTCACCTGGACCGCCTCGGTCCGGCGTCGAGCCACGCCTTGCGCCGCTGCCAGGCCCAGACCAGGCCCACCGCGGCGGCGGTGCACACCAGCCAGATCACCCAACCGCCCTCGGCCGCCTTCGGCCTGGCCCGCGTCGCGGCGGCGGCCGCGGACGGCGCCCCCGCGGCCAGGGCCGGATCGCCGGACCCGGCGCCCGGGGCGGGCGTGCCCACGCCCGGCGACGCCGAGGCACCCGGGACCGCCGACGGGCTCGGCGGCGGCATGGCCGCGCCGACGGCCTGGTAGCGGGTCGGACTGGAGAAGCGGATCGAGCCGGTGAACTCGCCCCGGCTCTCCTGCGTGAACGCGTCGATGCAGTACAGCGTGACGTCGTAGGTGCCCGACAGCTTGGTGTGCTGGTCGGCCGCGAAGTCCATCATGGTCAGCGCGAAGTACGCGGCGAAGCCGTCGGTGTGCGACAGGCCCGCGTCGGTGGTCTGCGTGACGACCAGCCCGTCGGCGGGGAAGCCGTGCCCGCGCACCTTCACGTAGTAGGCGTCGGCGGTGCTCGGGCAGCCCCGGGCGGTCACCACCTTGATCGAGGCGGTGTCGAGGCTGGCGCCCGGGTAGACGACCAGCCCGCCCAGCTTCTCGGCGTACGCCGGGGTGCCCGGCAGCAGCAGGGCCAGCGCCACCAGCAGTGGCGCCAGCAGGTCACGCGGCGACGGTCGCACGGCTGCGCCCTCCCGTCTGCTGCTGCGGCGTGCCGCGGCGACGGCGGCGCACCAGGAAGAAGATCCACAGCCCGAGCAGCGTGAGCAGGAGCAGCACGACCCCCAGCACCACCCAGGTCAGCCAGGTGAACGCCCAGACGGTGGTGTGGCGCACCACGGCGATGGTCGGCGGGTTGAGGTCGGTGCCGACGGCCTGCGGGTCGACCCGCAGCGTCGCGTCCAGCCAGCCGACCGGCGGCGCGTCGGCGACGGCGACGGTGCGCTGGAGCGTCGCGCCGGGCAGCAGCTCGGGCAGGTCGGGCAGGCTGGGCACGGTGATGTCGGTCCACAGCGGCGAGCTGAGGCTCAGCTGCTGGTGGCCGGCCAGGCGCACGTTGCCGGTGTTGCGCACCGTGTACGTCAGGTAGACGACGCCGCCCCGGGTCGCGCCCGCGGGCTGGAACTCGCCGTGCAGGTAGTCCACCGACAAGGTGGCCCGCAGCAGGCCGGAGACCCGCAGGTAGACGCGTACGCCCACGCGCTGCTCGACGGCGACCTTGTTGCCGCTCGCGTCGGTCTGCGTGGTGGTCAGCGAGGCGACGATGCCGCCGACGTGGTCGCCCGGGGTCACGTTGGCGGGCAGCGTCAGCGTGAACGGCATGACGGTGCTGCCGCGCGCGGGAATGGTCACCGTGCCGGCGGTCAGCTTCGTCCAGGCGCCGACGTCGACGGGCTGCTTAGCTGCGGCGAGCAGGTCGAACCCGCCCTCGACGGTGTTGAACGCGTCGCTGGCGTACACCTTGAGGGTCAGCGGCGCGGTGCCGTAGTTGCTGACGACGAACTGGTCCTTGACCACGGCGCCCTTGGTGGCGCTGTAGAGGAACTGGGCCCGGCTGTCCGGGCCGGTGGGGCTGGCGGGCTGGATGCCGAACGTCGCCGGGCCGGTGGCCGGGGCGGCCGCCGGGGCGGGTGCGGTGCGCGGTGCCGCCGCGGCGGGGGCGCCCAGGCCGGGCGCCACGGCCAGCAGCGCCACGGCGAGCAGGCGGGCGAGGGGTCTCATCGCGGAGGTCCGTTCTGCGAGGGAGCGGGCGGGGCCGCGAGGCCCCGCCCGCCCTGCCATCAGATGGCGGTGAGGGTGAGCGTGGCGGAGTAGGTGCCCGCCACGGTCGAGGTGGGCACGTACAGCGACACGTCGGCACCCAGGTGCGCGGTGCCGACGCCGGCCAGTGCCGCCGCGGTCGCCAGCGTCCGGCTGGTGGCCAGACCGAGGCCGGCCGGAGCCGAGGCCCCGACGGCGATGGCGTTCGCGGGGGCGATCGACGGACCAGCCGTGATCGTCTGGACGGCGAACTTGTCGATGACCTTCGGGTCCCAACCGAGGTTGGCCCCGTTGATCCCGTGCGCGGCTCCGTCAGTGAAGTCGGAGACCTGACCCGCGACGTTCCAACCCACGTTGCCGGCCCGGGTGTCCGTGACGGTGATGGGGTTGAGGCTGCCCGCGGTGGTCAGCTTGGTCGCGTCCGGCGTCAGCTGCGGGGTGGGCAGCACGACGTTGGCGTTCGCGACGCTGATGACCAGCGCACCGGGCACCACCGTGGTCGAGATGTTCTCGCTGGTGGAGACACCGGCGAACGCGGTCACCGCGAGGGCGACCGAGTCCGACTCCGACCCGGCGTAGTTGACCGGGTTGGTGGGCACGAAGCGGGCGCTCAGCGAGTGGGCGCCCACGCCCAGGGAGCTGATGCTCAGCGACGCGGAACCGCCGCTGACAGCCACCGGGGCGCCGAGGGCGACCCCGCCGTCGAGGAACTGGATCGCACCCACCGCACCGGCGGGGGTGACGGTCGCGCTCAGCGACACGGGGCTGTACTGCGTGACGGTCCCGCTCGGGGTGACCGCCAGAGCAGTCGTCGTCACGGTCGCCACCGGGGCGGTGACCTGGTACGACGTCACGCCGGACTCCGACGCGGTGTACGGCGCCCCCGACGGCGTGAACGCCGCCTTCAGGGAGTGCGTGGCCGCGGTCAGCGCAGCCGTCGACAGCGACGCGGAGCCGCTCGCGACGGTGACGGGGCCGCCCAGGGGGGTGGCACCGTCGAAGAACTGCACCGTGCCCGTCGCCGCGGCCGGGGTGACGGTCGCGGTCAGGGTCACCGTGGTGCCCTGGACGACCGGCGCGGCCGGGGCGATGCCGAGCGACGTGGTCGTCGACACCGGGGCGTTGGGGTCCGTGCTCTGGTACGCCGTGGCGCTGGTGAACCAGAACGAGCCGGCGAAGGTGCCCTTGACGTCCCCGCTGAACTGGTCGATGCAGGAGACCTCGTAGGCGTACTGGCCCGCGACCACGGTGGTGCCGAGGTCGGTGGCGACGTCCTTCGCGCTGTTGCCGATCTGCACGTCGAAGCCGCCCGACGTCGAGAAGCCGACGTCGGTCGTGCTCGTGACGATGGCACCGGCCGCGAACGCGCCGGGGCCGTAGATCGAGGCGTAGTAGCCGTCCGCCGAGGCGGGGCAACCGGCCGAGGTGTGCACCTTCGGGGCGATCACGTCGGAGCCGCTCGCCGGGATGAGGGCGACGGTGCCGAGCGTGCCGGTCGGTACGGCGGCGTACGCCGGCGCACCGATCATGATGCCCGCGAGGGCGGTGACGGCGACCACGCCGACACCCACCGGACGCAGGAGCTTGTTGACGATCATGTTGCTGTTCTCCTTCCGACGGAGGGTCACGGAGTGGTCAGGGTGGTGTTGCCGCAGTTCGCGTTCAGGCCGAAGCCGTACTTGACGATGACCGCGGTGTTGGTGCAGATCTGCGACGTCGGCCCCACGAAGACGCTCGCGTAGGTCGGGTCGCTGAGCTGACCGGTCGGCACCACGTTGTAGACGGTGCGGACCAGCGTCGAACCCACGTTGCTCACCAGCGGGGCGATGCCGTCGATCTGGCCGAGGATCGCCTTGCCGTGCACGTCCGGCACCACCGCGTTGATCTGCGACAGGTACGGACCGACCGAGTAGGGGATGATGTGCTTGGGGTCCGTCAGCAGGGTGCCGACGTTCTCCTCGATCGGCGTGGAGGTGGCGTCCGTCTCCACGATGCACGTGTGGTTCGGGGTCGACGTGAAGTTGGCAGCGTCGGTGAAACCGAGCTGGCTGAGGAAGTACGAGCGGGTGCCCGAGCCGAACTTCGGCAACAGCGGCTTGTAGTTGACACCGCCCGCGCAGTTGTAGATCGCGGTGAGCTGCGCCTTGGTCAGCTTCTTGGAGATCGTGCTGTCCGAGCGCACCGCGTAGGCGACCACGTCCGTGGCGAACGGGACGTAGGTCAGGTTCTTGCCCGCGTAGTTCGCCGAGTTGTTGCTCGACGAACGCGCGAACTGGATGCACCCGTTACCGGCCGCGAGCGAGTTCACGAGCGCGGTGACGCCGGCGCCCGACCCGCTCGGGCGGGTGAGGGTGCAGGCGGGGTTGGTGGACGGGTCCTTGGTGGTGATGCTGGAACCCTGCGGAACGGCGTCGTACGAGCCGATCAGCTTGGTCCCGGTGCCGTCGACGACGACCTCGGAGAGGCCGTTCATCACGCCCTGGGTGGTGTCGGAGCCGACACCGACCAGGGCACGGTAGGTGGGCGTACCCGTGGGGTCCGCCTGAGCCGGTGCGGACGCCAGCATGAGTGCGACGGCCACCCCCGCTCCAGTGAGCGCGAGAAGCGCCTTCTTCTGCACTGCGGGTATCCTTTGCGACGACGGATCGCACCGGACTTTTGTCCGGTTCGTTCTTTCCCCAGCTGCGATCGGGAGTTGCCGCTCCTGGTCGCAGCGCCTAAGACCTCAGCTGCCACCTCCTTCGATGGGCCGGGTCTTCGGTCGGCGGGACAGGATGGGGCCGATGGCCCCCGCCAGCCCGCCGAGGATCAGGAGGGCCGCCAGCGCGTAGCGGCCCGTGGGTGAGGTGGGCTGCGCGGGCGTGGCACTCATCGGCGCCAGTCCCACGTCGGTCGGGGTCGGTGAGGGCACGGGCGCGACCGACTGGCCGCTGCCGGATCCGCTGCCCGAGCCCGAACCACTGCCCGAACCCGAGCCCGACGACGTGTGCGTCGGGGACGGGCTGCGCCGGGTCGGCGACGGCGAGACGACCACCCCGGTCCCCGCCTCCTGCTCGACCCTGGTCGCGACCGTGCGGGTCGCGGCGCGCAGCTGCTCGGGCAGCGGCGCGTAGCCCTCGGGGAGCTGGCCCGCGCCGACGCCCGGGACCTGCCCGTCGCCGGCGGCGTAGCGCAGGAACGTCGCGTAGTCGCGCCCGGCCGCCTTGGCCAGCGCCTTGGGCGCGGTCGCGGCGAACGACACGATCGTCAGCGGGTACGCCGCGGCGTCGGTCGTGTTCGGGTTGGGCGACACCACGTTCGGCACCGCCGTCGGGACCATCGCGGCCACCCCGGCCAGCAGCGACTGCGCCGTCGGCGCCACGAACTGCCCGGCCGCGTTGCGCAGCTTGGCCACCGGCAGGCCGTAGCGGGCCGCGCTGGCGCTGTCGGTCACCGTCAGCACCGCGCGCAGGCCGCCGAGCTGCGGCGGGACCTTCTTCCACGCCACCGGGTCGCTGGTGGTGTCGTAGAAGCGGGTCAGCGTGTCGCCGCGGCTGGCCGCGCGCGCGCCGTCGTGGAAGTCGGTCGTGTACGGGTGGGCGTCCTGGGTGCACGGCGTGCCCGGCTGCCCGGCGTCGCAGAACGGGTCCTGCTTCGGGAAGTCGCTGCGCGGCAGCACCAGTTCCTTGTAGTGCGGGTTGACGATCATCCCGTGCTCGTCGGGCGTGCCGTCGAGGAACGCGCGGGCCTGGGCGTCGCCGTTCACCCACGCCCACAGCACCCCGGCCGCGTCGGTGGGGATCAGCGGCATCAGCGCGTCGGGCAGCGCGGTGAGGAACGAGTCCTGCCGGAACTCCGGGTTGAGGGTCAGGAACTCCTCGTCCTCGGTCATGTCCGACGGGTTGCCCGCCAGCTCCTGCTCGGCGAAGAACGCCCCGAACCGGTACGACTGCGTCAGCAGCTTGGCCACCAGCCGCGCGGTGAGCTTGACGTCGGTCATGCGCTCGCCGTCGCGCAGGCGCTGCTGCGGGTCGCCGACCGGGTTGGCCGACCGCTCCACGTTGAACGCGATCACCACCCCGGAGACGGCGACCGGCGCGTACACCAGGGGGCGGGCCGGGTCGACGGTGTCGGGGTCGGCGGCGCGGCCGGTGAAGACCATGCCGGGGTCGGCCGAGACGACCTGGCGGCGGGCCGTGTCGTCGGAGACCTGCGAGAAGCCGTACACGGTGGTCGGGGTGCACAGCGAGCGCTGCCAGCGGTTGACCGCCTCGCGCAGCGGCTCGTGGCCGACCATGCGCCGCTCGTTGACGCCGATGGTGCAGGCCGTGCCGACCGGCTGGAACGTCAGCCGCACCGCCAGGGCGTGGGTGAAGTTGGACGCGCTCAGCGGCGAGGAGACCAGCCGGTGGTCGGGCTGGCCGGCGGCCGGGGTCGCGTCGACCTCGGCGGCGCCGCGCGGCACGACCACCAGCCAGCAGGCGCGCGGCGCGACGGCGCCCTCGGGCACCTCGCCGCAGCCCAGGCCGGGTGCCTCGGTGACCGTCTGCACCTCGAAGAACGCCTCGCCGGTGCCGTCGGGACGGATCCGGGCGTACGGGATCTCGTTGGTGGTGTTGGCGTCGAAGTACTCGTTGCGCGAGCCGATCACGTCGGGGGCGCCGGTCGCCGGGCGGAACGGCACGTACCGGCCCGGGGTGGCGTACACCTCGTTCGGGTCGACCAGCGTGCTGCCGTAGTCGACCTGCCGCGAGTTGGCGAAGCTGCCGCCACGGGTGTCGGTGAACAGGCCGCCGAACTGGCACTTCTCCCGCTGTGGCGTCTCCTCGTCCCCCCAGCACTGCATGATCTGGAGGAAGTCGGTGTCGAACCGGCCGTAGTCGGGCGCGGTCGGGCGGCCGCCGGTCCAGGTCAGGTGCACGGTCTGGTTGACCAGCGCCTCGGTGATGTCGACGGTGACGGCCAGGTCGGCGTACGCGCCGGTGCCGTTGACGGTCACCGCCGAGCCCGCCTCGTCGGCGGCGGCCGGGGCGTTGTTGACCGGCGAGGGGGTCACCGCGAGCACGAGGCCCGCGAGCATGGCCGCGACGGCCAGGACGAGTCTGAGTCTCACGGCCGTCTCCGCAGGGTGCGGGCCAGCAGCGGCGGCAGCAGGACGACGGCGACCAGGGTCGCGGCGGCCAGCAGCAGCATGCCGCGGCGGGTGGATCTGTCCTGGGCGGCGAGGTCGACGGTGGTCGCGGTGACGTCCCCGCCCGTCGCGCCGCCGCCGGTGCCGATCGGCTGGCCGGTGTCGGGGTCGATCACGGTGCCGCCGGTGCCGGTCCCCGTGCCCGTGCCCGTCCCGGTGCCGGTGCCCGCACCCGGGCTCGCCGACGCCCCGGGGCTGGCGCTGGCGCCACCGGTCGGCATGGCCAGCAGCGGCGTGTTGTACCGCGCGCCGCCGGTGCCGGAGGCGCACATGTCCAGGCCCTTCTTGTCGCAGTCCTTGGGCTGGGGCGCCTTGGTGGCCAGGGCGTTCTTGCCGTCGGGTGACAGGGTCGGGTTGTTGCAGCTGCGGCCGTCGATCGGTTTGGGCACCGCGCCGGGGATACGGTCGACCTGGGCCTTGCCCGCGGTGACCAGGTTGACCGGCAGCGGCGAGTAGCCCAGCGACTCGGCCTGCTGCTGGCCCTCGCACAGGAAGTAGTAGGCGAACGCGGCCAGGGTCCGGCCCTTGTCGAGGCTGAACGAGCCCTGGACCTGGTCCACCGGGATGATCATGTAGCTGTAGCTGGACAGCGGGTAGGCGCGGCGGTCCTCGGCGTCGTACACGCCTTCGAGCTTCTGGGTCAGGTCGCTCTTGATCTGCGCCTGGACCAGGGCCACCGCGACGCTGCTGGCGGTGGGCTCGATGTAGTAGCCCGCCTTGTTGAGCACCTTGGCGACCGGGAAGTTCAGGTTCACCGCGTACGAGTACTCGACGTAGGTGATGGTGCCGATGTTGCCGTCCTGCTTGACGTAGCCCGCGACGCCGTTGGAGCCCGACTGCGCGGTGAACCCCATGCCCGGCACCACCGGGAAGTTCGAGGTGAAGCCGCACGGGGTGGACCGGCCGGCCTTGCGGCAGTAGTCGTTCCACAGGTTCGGGTACTTCGTGGACAGCCACAGCGTGAACTGGGCCGAGGTGCCGGAGCCGTCCGAGCGCACCACCGGCACGATCTTGCGGGCGGGCAGGTTGAGCCGCGGGTTGTCGGCCTTGATGGCCGGGTCTGACCAGTTGGTGATGACCCCGGTGAAGATCTTCGCGACGACCTCGCCGGACAGGCGCAGGTTGCTCACCCGGCTGTTGCCGATCTTCAGGTTGTACATCAGCGAGGTGCCGCCCGCGACGATCGGCATGTACGAGAACTTCGTGGTCGGCGGGTAGTCGGTCACGCCGCCGTCGGTCAGGCCGTACGGGATCTCGGAGACGGCGTAGTCGACCACGCCGCTCTTGAACCGGTTGCGGCCGTCGGAGGAACCGGTGTCGGCGTAGCTGACCGTCATGCCGTACTGCTTGACGTTGCTGGCCCACTGGTAGACGGCCGGGCCGCTCCACGACGACCCCGCGCCGCTGATCGGCACGTACGTCACCGCGTACGCCGGGGCCGCCGGCAGCAGTGCTCCGAGCACCAGCGCCAGCCCGGCCGCGGCAGCCCGCCACCAGGTACGCATCACTTGCTCCCCTTCCGGTTTCGTCCGACGAGCCGCCCGACGAAGAACAGCACCACCACGACCACCATCAGCACGGCCGCGGCACCGAAGCCGCGCGTGACCATGTGCGGATGCGGCGAGCGGACCAGGTTGAACGTCACCAGCGGCAGGGACACCTGCGGGCCGGAGAACGGGTCGAGGTTGAGGTTCGTGGTGAAACCCGCGGTGATGAGCACCGGCGAGGTCTCGCCGAGGCCGCGCGCGGTGCCCAGGATCAGCGCGGTGGCCAGGCCCGACCGGGCCGTCGGCAGCACCACGTGCCACGTGGTGCGCCACGCCGAGGCGCCCAGCGCCAGCGACGCCTCCCGCAGCGAACCGGGCACCACCCGCAGCACCACGTCGGCCGCGCGGATCACGATCGGCAGCATCATCACGCTGATCGCCATGGCCGCGGCGAACCCGGAGGTCGGCACGCCCAGGCTCAGGATCAGCGCGGCGTAGACGAACAGGCCGGCCACGATGGACGGCAGCGCGGTCATCGCCTCGACCACCATGCGCACGAACCGGGTGAACGCCCCGCGCGTCTCGGTCAGGAACACCGCGCAGGTCAGGCCCAGCGGCAGCACCACCGCCAGGGCGATGGTGATCTGCTCCAGGGTGCCGACCATCGCGTGCAGGATGCCGCCGACGCTCAGCGGGTCGAGCTGCTGGGTGACCGAGAGGTCCTGGGTGACGAAGTTGGGGCGCAGCGCGGCGCCCAGCCCCTCGGCGGCCGTGTACCAGATGATCCGGCCGAGCGTCACCAGCAGCAGGGCGCCGATGCCCCGGATCGCCACCGCGGCGACGCGGTCGCGGATGGTCGGTCCGGTCTCGTCGAGGGAGACCAGCGCCGCGTACACCGCGAGGAACAGCACGTAGGTGATCACCGCGAAGCCGATCACGCCGTCGAACGGGGCGATCCAGGTGAAGATGATCCAGGTGAAGCTGATCGCGGCGGCCAGGCTGCCGAGCACGGCGACCCGGTCGGCCGAACGGCCCGCGCTGGTGTCGCGGCGCACCTCCGGCGTCTGCGCCGGCTCGGGCGGGATGGTGGTCGTCACCGGCGGGACCGTGGTCGTCACGGGCGGGGCGTCGGTGGTCATGGGCGGGATGGCGGTGGTCACGTCACACCTCGCTCTGGGCGCCGGAACGGCTGCGGGCGATGACCATCGAGGCCAGGAAGTTGACCGCGAGCGTCACCAGGAACAGGGCGAAGCCCGCCGCCATCAGCGCCGAGGTGCCGAAGGGCGAGGCCGAGCCGTACTTGAGCGCGATCAGCGAGGAGATCGAGCTGGCACCGTTCTGGAGCAGGTGCGGCTGGATCACGAACACCGGCGAGATGATCATGTAGATGGCGATGGTCTCTCCCATCGCGCGGCCGAGGCCCAGCATGGTGCCGCCGATCATGCCGCCGCGGCCGAACGGCAGCACGACGGTCCGGATCATGCCCCACCGCGTGCCGCCCAGCGCGTACGCGCCCTCGCGCTCACCCAGCGGCGCCTGCGAGAACACCTCGCGCATGATGGAGGAGACGATCGGGGTGATCATCAGCGCGACCACCACGCCCGCGATGAAGCTCGACGACGTGAACACCGTCTGCGGCGACAGCGGATCGCCGGGGTCGTACCCGTCGACCCGGAGGAACGGAATCCACGAGCAGTACGTCGCCAGCCACCGCGACAGCCCGACGATGTTGGGTTGCAGCCAGTTCACGCCCCATAGTCCATATACGACACTGGGCACGGCGGCCATCAGATCCACCAACCCGATGAGGAAGCGCTGCAGGCCGCCGGTGGCGTATTCGGAGATGAACAGCGCCATCCCGGTGGCCAGTGGCACCGCCAGGCTGATCGCGACCAGCGCGATGAGGAAGGTCCCCACCAGCACCGCGGCGATGCCGAAGTTGTGGCTGTCGGGCTCCCAGTTCTGCGTGGTGACGAAGTCGGGACCCGCCTGGGAGACAGCCTCTCCGGCCCGGCCCGCCAGAAACAATCCGACGATCGCCATGATGGCCAGCACCACGGCGCCCGCGGTGCGCAGCAGCGCACGGAACGCCAGGTCGGCGCCGCCACTGGGCGCCAGCCTGCGGCGCCGCTCGGCCTCGGCCGGGGCGTCCGGCTGCACCTGCACGGTCGCGGTCACCCCGCACCTCCGAACCAGAGGAAATCAAGTCCGGATAGAGAGAATCCAAATCACCTTGCCGCCCGGCCCGGGTTGTGTGAACTGGAGGCGAAGCGCGCACGTAACATGACTCGGTAACGGGCATGTCACACAGGGACACCGAATCGTCATGACGACGGCCATGAGCGTCCACAACCGTGCCTGATCGGCAATAGCGGCTATCGCCGCAAGCCGACACACCAAGGGACGAGCCGCATCGCGGGGTCGTATGTCCGCTCGCCGACGATAGCCGATCGGGTGACAGCTGTGGCCGTCCGTCTCACACCACATCGGATTATCCGGGCACAGTTCATGTTCCGTTTACCTCTCGTTCGCCTGTTTGCCCTGGTAGACGCCTGCTATCAAGGGATCGTCCAGCGATCAGGCAATACAGACGAAGGAGAAGGCGTGCGCGTCAGGGTGCTGTCGGCGGTGGTGATGGCCTTCGCCCTGCTGGTGTCGGCGGGATGCGACGACTCGGCTGATCCGCCGAAGGGTTCGGCGACCTACAGCGGCGATCCGAAGTCGCTGTCCATCGTGGCCGGTTCGGAGCAGCAGAAGGTCCTCGACACGGTCGTCGCGCCGTGGTGCAAGGCCAAGGGCTACGACTGCCGGTTCACCCTCAAGGGCTCGGTGGACCAGGCCCGGCTGCTGGCGGGCGGTGACACCGCCTACGACGCGTACTGGTTCGCCAGCTCCGTCTTCTCCCAGATCGGCGACAAGGCCTCGGTGCTCCAGGACGTCAAGCCGATGTTCCTCACCCCGATCGTGTACGCGGGCTGGAAGAGCCAGATGCAGCAGCTCGGCTTCGTCGGCAAGTCCGACGTCGCCGTCGGCGACATCCTGACCGCCGTCGAGTCGGGCCGCACCAAGGTGTGGGTGACCAACCCCACCCAGTCCAACTCCGGCGCGACCGTGCTGTTCGGCTTCCTCAACCACTTCGCCGGCAACGGCCCCGGCCAGCCGCTCACCCAGCAGCAGCTCGACTCCGACAAGGTCGACGCGGGCATCACCCGGTTCATCCGGGCCATGGACGCCACGCCGCCCTCCTCGGGCACCCTGATGAACGACTGCCTGGCCCGGCCCGACGACTGCCGCACCGTCTTCACCTACGAGGACCTGGTCATCGAGAAGAACCAGGAACTGGTCAAGGCCGGCCGCGAGCCGCTGTACGCGGTCTACCCGCGCGGCGCCCTGGCCATCAGCGACGCCCCGCTGGGCTTCCTGCCGCACCACAACGACGCCGACACCGGCAAGCGGGCCGCCTTCGGCGAGCTCCAGAACTACCTGCTCACCGACGCCGACGCCAAGGCCAAGCTGCTCACCCTGGGCCGCCGCCCGGCCACCAGCATCGGCCTGACCCTGGACAACCCGGACCTGGCCGTGTTCAACCCCGACTGGGGCATCCAGGCCAACCTCAAGGAGCAGGGCATCGCGTACCCGTCGGTCGCGGTGATCCAGGCCGCGCTGAACCGCTACCAGACCCACTACCGCAAGCCCGCCGACATCTACTACTGCCTCGACGGCAGCGGGTCGATGAACGACAACAAGGGCTGGACCGGCGTACGCGACGCCGCGCACCAGATCTTCGACGCCGACCAGGCCGCGCTGAACCTGCTGCAGACCCACCCCGACGACGCCACCACGGTCACCATCTTCAACAGCGGCATCGCCGCGGGCCCGTGGACGGTCACCGGCAACGACGCGGCCAAGCTGCACAGCCTCACCGAGTCGATCGTCCGGCACGAGGCGGGCGGCGGCACCGACATGTACAGCTGCCTCATCCGCGCCGCCCAGGCGCTGACCGGCACCTCGACCGACCGCAAGCGCCTGGTGGTGGTGATGTCCGACGGCCAGTCCGGCACCGACAACCACGACACCGCCGTCGCCGCGCTGAAGGCCGCGAAGATCCCGGTCATCGCGATCGCGTTCGGTGACGACGCCGACCCCGGCCAGCTCAAGGAGGTCGCCGCCGCCACCGGTGGCGCGTTCGTCCAGCAGAACGACCTCGTCGCGGCGCTGCGCACCGCGGCCGGTTACAAGTGACGGAGCAGCCCTGATGCGCAAGCTGGCCACCCCCCTCGCCCTCGTCGCCGCGATCGCGGTGTTCGGCGGCCTGTACGCCGCCACGGGCAGCCTGCTGTGGTCGCCGCTGCTCGCAGCGGCGGCCGCGGTCGGCCTCTACCTGATGCTCGACGGCCGCACCTCCGCGCAGATCCGCGACGACGAGTACGCCGACGACGCCGACGCCAAGGTGGAGCAGGCGGTCGAGACCGCCCGGAAGATCCGCAAGCTCAGCAAGGACGTGCACTCGCCGACCGTGCGGCACCTGCTCCAGCAGTCCGCCGACTACGTGCCCGAACTGCTGACCCGGGTCAAGGCGACCGCGCCGAACACGCTCTACTCCAGCGCCAGCGCGCTGGGGGCGCACCTGCAGAGCCTGCTCGGCGTGGTCACCCAGTACCTCGACATCCAGCGCAACCCGACCTTCTACCACGACCCGGCGGCCCTGCTGACCGGCGGCGAGGGCGCGGTGCAGCGGTTCACCGACTTCACCATCGACAGCCTGCGGCTGGTCAACCAGGGCGATCTCGCGCAGTACCAGGCGAACCTGGAGACCGTCGCCCCGCCGAAGCTTCCCCAGCTGGGATAAGGAGAGCACCGAAGTGAGAATGCCGAGCCCCCGATTCCTCATCGGGCTCGTTCTGGTCCTGGTGGTCTGCGTGGCCACCGCGTACGTCCTGACCCAGCGCGGCAAGTCCGACCCGCCCGGCGCCACCCCCGCGGCGGCGATCACCGTCACCTGCCTGGGCGGCTCCGAGAAGACCGAGCTCATGGCCGACCCGGAGATCGCCAAGGTGCTCAAGGACAAGTACGGCCTGACCGTCGTCTACAACCCGCTCGGGTCGTACGACCAGGTCCAGCTGACCGCCGAGCAGCTCGCCGAGCGCAAGGCCGACTGCCTGTGGCCGTCCAGCGCCAGCGCGCAGAGCGTCTTCGAGAGCCTGCACACCGGCAAGTACCCGCAGTACCGGGCCGAGACCGTGCTCCAGTCCCCCGAGGTGGTCTACGCCGGGCCGCAGGGCACCGACGCGCTGGTCAAGGCGGGCATCGTCAGCAAGCGCGGCGACCGCTACTTCATCGTCGACATGAAGAAGCTGCTGCTGGACAACGTGCTCAAGCGCAAGACCTGGGAGTCGCTGGGCGCGGCCGACCTGCGCGGCCCGATCGCGGTGTCCAGCACCGACGCCGCCAAGTCCAACAGCGGCTTCACCATGGCCCAGCTCCAGCTCAACATCATCGCCACCGACGACGTCTTCCAGGCCCCCAGCCTGGCCCAGGCGAAGAAGGCGCTGGGCACGGTGCGCGCCGTGTACGACGCGCAGGGCCTGCAGGCCGCGGGCTCCGACGCCGGGTTCCGGCAGTGGCTGACCCAGGGCGCGGAGTTCCACGCCCCGCTGTACGCCGGCTACGAGAACCAGCTCATCCAGCTCGTGGTGCAGCTGGGCGCCGACAGCGCCGGCCTGCTCAAGGACGTGCGGGTGCTCTACCCCGACCCCACGATCTACAGCGACCACCCGATCCTGGCGCTGAACGCCAACGCGATCCGCTTCCTGGACGCCATGAAGGACCCGCAGATCCAGGGCATCGCCTGGCACAAGTACGGCCTGCGCTCAGGTGTCCAGGTCGGCCTGAGCAAGGCGTCGGACTTCCCGACGCTGGCGCTGGCCGAGCAGATCCGCACCACCACCCCGCCCAACGCCGAGGTGACGCTGGCGCTGCTCGCCTGCGTACGCGACGCCGGCAAGTGCTCGTAAGAAGGACGACGATGACTGAGCTTCAGATCGATTTCGGCAACATCACCGGTGCCGCGCAGGAGCCCACGGGAAGCGCCGACAAGGCCCTGGCCGCGGTCGCCCAGTCGGGCGACCCGCGCCAGCTCGTCTGCGTCGACCTGCTCACCGCGCCCCAGCGCGAGCAGGCGCTGTCGCTGGCCAGGCAGACCTACCCGCAGATGCTGGCCGACACCGACAAGCTGGCCAACTTCGGCAACGGCGCGATCGACCAGGTCAACACCCAGGTGCAGCGCATCTTCCGCGAGGTCGGCCCGGTCAAGATCCCCGAGCTGACCCAGATCATGCACGACATCAACGACCGGATGCGCGACTTCCGCCGCAAGTACGACCCGTCCGACCCGAAGGTCCGCGAGGCGTTCGACAAGTTCATGGACGCGGTCAAGGGCATCTTCCGCAAGGGCCGCGACCTGGTCGAGATGCTGTTCGAGGAGGCGCGCTCGGTCGAGCAGCAGCTCGACCGCATCGCCGGCACCCTGGTCGAGAAGCAGCAGCAGCTCAAGCGCAACGTGGTGCTCTGCGACGAGCTGTACAAGGCCAACGAGGCCGCGATCGGCCAGCTCGTCGGCGTCATCGCCGTGATGGAGCTGGTGCGCGACCTGGCGCTGGAGGAGGCCAAGTCGATCAAGATCGACCCGGCCGACCTCGACAAGCGGGACAAGGAGGAGCGCCTGGCCCGGGTGACCGAGTTCATCCAGGCCATCGAGGTGCGCATCAACGAGTACCAGCAGCGGCTGTTCGTCGCCTGGTCGACCTCGCCGCAGGTGCGCAACATCCGCTCGCTGCACTACGGGCTCGGCCAGCGCCTCGCGCTGCTGGTCAACCTGACCATCCCGACCATGAAGCTGACCATCGCCCAGTGGGGCCTGCTGCTGCAGGCCAACCAGGCCGCCGCGATGCAGCAGGCGGTGGCCGACGGCGCCAACGAGGTGCTCTCGGCGTACGCCCACGCCGCCGGTTCCGCCGTGCCGCAGATCGCCAAGCTCATCCAGACCCCGACCATCCGCCCCGACACCATCCTGGAGGTGGCCGCCTCGATCGACGCCCAGGCCAAGGGCATCGAGGAGGCGGTGCGGTTCGGCCAGCAGGCCCGCGCCGAGGTGGTGTCGGCGATCGTCACCGCGCAGGAGTCGATGTCGGCGAGCTCGCAGCAGCTCAGCCGCAACGTCGTCGACCTGGTGACCCGGGCCGCCAAGCCGCTGGAGCTGCCCGCGGCCCCGGCCCTGCCCGCCTCGATCCTGGAGCAGGCCCCGGCCCTGGTCCCCCGCCAGCCCGCCTGACCCACCCGCCCGCCCGACCGGCCCGTCCCCGACCACCGGGGACGGGCCGCTTCCTGCTCAAGTTGCCGGGCAATCGGGCGTATCTTGGACCCGCTTACGCCCGATTGCCCGGCAACTTGAGCGCCGCTCCCCCGCTCAGCCCTTCACGTAGGACAGCTTCTCGGCGACCAGGCCGCCCCGGACCCTGACGACGTCCACCCCGCGCACGTGGCCGGTGCCCCAGTCGTAGCGCCAGCGCTGCACCACCAGGTCACCCGAGACGGTCAGCTCCTCGATGTCGAACCGGCCACCCAGCTGTAAGAACACCGGCAGCCAGGCCTCGCGCACCTCGTCGCGGCCCTCGAACCGCCGCCCGTCGGGCGCCGGATCCGTGCTCTCGAACACGACGTCATGCGTACACAGGTCGAGTGCCGCCTCGATGTCGTGGCCGTTCCACGCCGCGTTGAAGGCGTCCATCAGCCCGAGCGCGTCCATGTTCCGACTCCTTCACGCCGTTGACGTGCGCAGATAATCGTTTGCCGGTGAACCTAGGGTAGGCCTCATGGAGCCGATCACCGTTCCCGCCATCCGCGCGTCCTTCGTCAACTGCACCAAGGGCGAGGCCCAGCGGATGGCCGTGCCGAAGGATCTCGCGACCCGGCCGTGGGACGACCTCGACTACCTCGGCTGGCGCGACCCCGCTACCGAAGACCGCGCCTACCTGGTCTTCCCGTCCCCGACCGGGCTGATCGGCGCGGCACTGCGGGTCTCCCAGCAGTCCGGGCTCATGCGGCGCAGCGTGTGCACCCTCTGCCTGACCTCCCACGAGGGCGACGGCGTCGCGCTGATGACCGCCCGGCTGGCCGGAGCCGGCGGGCGGCAGGGGAACTCGGCGGGGCTCTACCTCTGCGCCGACCTGGCCTGCTCGCTCTACCTGCGCGGCAAGAAGGCCGCCGGGCGGCCCATCGGGGAGACGCTCGACCTCGACGAAAAGGTCCAGCGCCTCACCACCAACCTCGCCGCATTCCTTGCCAGGGTGACGGGCTGACCGCCCTCCCCCCGCCGGGTCTGCGTGCAGTTTCGGGGAAACTGCACGAAACTCGGCCGCGATTGCGGCACTTTCCCCGAAACTGCTGGATGGTCGGCCGCGCTGGGCTCAGCGCCCGCGCGCCAGCTCGTGTGACATGACCCGGCGCATGGCGGCGACCACGACCCGGGGCTCGAACCTGGCACCGGCCGAGGCCTCCGCCTGGAACAGGGCATACGCCATGCGCTCCGGCGGCGCGGTGCGCAGCACCGCGACCAGCCACGCCTCCAGCAGCGTCGGATCCTCGGGCAGCACCAGCGCGGCTGGATCCGGCACCTGCACCGCCGGCTCGGGCGGCAGCGGCTCAGCCGCCGAGGCGTAGCGGCCCGGCGGCAGCCCGACCCGGTACGGATGCACGCACGTCGGCACCCCCGTCGCCACGTCGGCCCGCCAGCCGAGCTCCGGCCGGTAGCTGCTCTCCGGGCCCGGCCGGGGCGCGACGTCGAACGCGCCGGAGCGCAGCAGCTGCGCCGGGCAGACCGCGCAGGTCGCGGCCAGCACCTCCTCCGGCGGGACGTACTGCTCCTCGGCGGCCATCCCCGCAGCGTAGAGCAGCCGCCCGGTACGGGACGATGGACGCATGGCCCGCAACCGTCCGCAGTCCGACACCGCCCCCTGCCCCTGCGGATACGGCCCGCCCTACGCCGAATGCTGCGGCCGCTGGCACGGATCCACCGACCCGGCCCCCACCGCCGAGCTGCTGATGCGCTCGCGATACACGGCCTTCGTCCGCGGCGACACGGCGTACCTGCTGCGCACCTGGCACCCCCGCACCCGCCCGCGCACCCTGGACCTGTCCGACAGCCCGCGCTACACCCGCCTGGAGGTCTTCGAGACCACCGGCGGCAGCATGTTCGAGTCCGAGGGCACCGTCCGCTTCGCCGCCCACTACGTCGACGGCGGCCACCCCGGCGTCCTGCGCGAACACAGCACCTTCACCCGCGAGCACGGCCACTGGCGCTACGTCGGCCCGCGCTGACGCCACCAGGCCGGGGCGGCCCGGCCCTGCGGAGAGCAGGGTCGGACCGCCCCGGCGGACCGGACCGTGATCAGGCGAAGTAGTAGATCGTCGGGCTGTTCACGTAGGTGATGTAGTTCCAGTTGCAGTCGTAGTAGTTCACCCGGGTGTAGGCGCTCTGGGCGTAGGACGGAGCGCTCGCGACCGAGACGCGGATGGGGCCGTAGTGCCCGGACCGGATCTCGTACGTCCCGGTGGTGGTGGACGCCTTGCCGTTGATGTACATCAGCAGCACGGCCTTGCGGCACCCGTGGTCGACCAGGGCGTAGAAGTCGGCGTGCAGGGTGCCGCCGCCGTCGTTGGTGAAGCTGATGCACGGCCGCAGGTCGTAGGAACCGGTCTTGCAACCGCCGCCCGACGCTGCCTCGGCCGGTCCCGGCACGAACAGGATGGCCGACGCCACCGCCACGACCAGCGCGGCGACCCTTCTGGACATTCTCATAGAGCTCTCCCCGTAGAACGGCGGGACCTATGCGCGTCCCCGCCCGATCGGCGTTCACGGTCTTCCTGACCGCTGCGAGAAGTCTGCGAGAACGCGCTTATCCGGATGCTTGCCATCCACTTGCGACGATGATGAGGCTGGTGGGGTGGCGGGCTCAAGATCTGCGGAGTTGCCGGGCAATCGGGCGAATGAAGCCACCGCTTTCGCCCAGTTGCCCGGCAACTCCGCAGATCTTGGCCGGGCTCGGCCGGGCCTGGGGCCGGTGGGTGAGCGGGAGAGGGTGGTGGATTGCCGGAGGCCGTTATTCTGCTGCGCATGATGCTGGGTGACGGGGCAGAGCCGGACGAGCCCGAGCCGCCGCGACGCCCCTGGCTGCCTCGGCGCGCGCTGCACGCCGTCGCCGCCGTGACCATGGCGGCTTTCTACGGGAACCTCCTCGCCCTGCTGTACGCGGGCGGCTCGGTGCACCACCCCGGGGCCTGGTCCATGATCCCGTTCGGATGCGCCCTGCTGGGGATCGCGGTGCTGTACGCGAACGGGGTCCGGGTGCCGCTGCCGATGCTGGAGCCGACCTCGACCCGCCGGACCCGGGTGCTGTGGATCGCGGGGATCGCCGCTGCCGCCCTGCTGATCTCGTGGCCGGTGTTCCTCGGTTTCGGCAGTCCGGCCCGACCGCTCCACGGGTTGCGCAACCTGGCGCTGACCGCCGCCGTGGTGGTCGTGGTCTCGGCCCTGGCCAAGCTCTGGCGGCGGTTGCCCTAGCCCTTCCGGTCGATGCGCGGCAGGCGCCGCTGATGCTGCGATGGGCACGTGGGGGAGGGCCGCTCCCCTCCCCCACGTGAGTCACGTACCGCCGTCAGTCCAGGCCGTTGCGGCCGATGACGGCGGCGTACCAGCGGGCGCTGTCCTTCAGGGTGCGCCGCTGGGTGTCGTAGTCGACGTGCACGATGCCGAAGCGCTTGCCGTACCCGTAGCCCCACTCGTAGTTGTCCAGCAGCGACCACGCGAGATAGCCGCGGATGTCGGCGCCCTCGGCCATGGCCGAGTGGACCGCGCGCAGGTGCCCGTCGAGGAACCCGATCCGGTCGGTGTCGGCGACCCGGTCCCCGACCAGGACGTCGTCGTACGCGGCACCGTTCTCGGTGATCATCATCGGGGTGCCGGGGTAGCGTTCCGACAGCCACAGGAGCAGCTCGTAGAAGGACGACGGGTCGACCGGCCAGTCCATCGCGGTGACGGGCAGGTCCTGGGCGACGTACTCGGCGCCCTCGGTGCCCGGGTTGGCCGGTCCGGCGTCGACGCCGAGCGCGGCCCGGACCCGGGCCGGCTGGTAGTAGTTCACGCCGAGCAGGTCGATCGGGCTGGCGATGATCGCGTCGTCGCCGGGGTGGAGGGCGTGGTCGGCGCCGAAGCGCCGGAACAGCGCCAGCATGTCGTCCGGGTAGGCGCCGCGCAGCACCGGGTCCAGCCACAGACGGTTGTGCAGGCCCTCGATGAGGTGCACCGCCGCGAGGTCGTGCGGGTCGGCCGGGTCGTCGGGGCGTACGCGGGCGAGGTTCAGGGTCAGCGACACCTCCCGCGCTCCCCCGGCCCGCAGCGCCCGCACCGACAGCCCGTGCCCGAGCAGCAGGTGGTGGACGGCCTCGAACGCGGCCTTCGGGTCCTCGCGGCCGGGCGCGTGCACGCCGGCCGCGTAGCCGAGGAACGCCGAGCACCACGGCTCGTTCAGCGTGGTCCACGTCGCGACGCGGTCGCCGAGCCGGGCCACGGCCGCGGCCGCCAGGTCCGCCAGGTAGTAGGCCGTGTCGCGGTTGGTCCAGCCGCCCCGGTCCTCCAGGACCTGCGGCAGGTCCCAGTGGTAGAGGGTGGCCATGGGCGAGATGCCCTCGGCCAGCAGCTCGTCGACGAGCCGGTCGTAGAAGTCCAGGCCGCGGGAGTTGACCGGGCCGGAGCCGTCCGGCTTGACGCGCGGCCAGGCGATCGAGAAGCGGTACGTCCCGATGCCGAGCCCCTTCATCAGCGCCACGTCGTCGCGGTAGCGGTGGTAGTGGTCGCAGGCCACGTCACCCGTGTGCCCCTCGAAGACCTTCCCGGGGGTACGCGCGAACGTGTCCCAGATCGACGGCGTGCGCCCGTCCTCGTGCGCCGCCCCCTCGATCTGGTACGACGCCGTGGCCGCGCCCCACCGGAAGCCTTCCGGGAACCGCAGCGCGCTGCCGAGCTGTGCTGGTGCGACGGCGGTCACGACTTCACCGCTCCTTGCATGATGCCTCCGATGATGTACTTGCCGAGCAGGCCGAACACGACCAGCAGCGGCACGGTCGCGATCGCCGTTCCGGTCAGCGACAGCGAGTAGTCCTGGATGTAGCCCGACGCCAGGGTCGACAGCGCGGTCTGCACCGTCGGGTCCTCCGGGGTCAGCACGACCAGGGGCCAGAAGAAGTCGTTCCACGCCGTCATGAACGTCAGCATCCCGAGCACGGCCGCGGCGGGCTTGCTGGCGGGCAGGATGACGTGCCAGAAGATGCGGATCGTCGAGCAGCCGTCGACCCGGGCCGCTTCGAGCAGCTCGTCGGGAACGGCTTCGCGCAGGTACTGGGTCATGAAGAACACGCCGAACGCGCTGACCAGGCCGGGCGCGACGACCGCGTAGAGCGTGCCGGTCCACTGGATCTTGGCCATCAGCATGTACAGCGGGATGATGCCCAGCTGGTTCGGGATCATCATCGTCGCGATGATCATCACGAGCAGCGCGTTGCGGCCCTTGAAGCGCAGCTTCGCGAACGAGAACCCGGCCAGGGTGGAGAACAGCACCACGCTGAAGGTGATGGATCCTGAGATGAGCGCCGAGTTGGCCAGGGCCTTGAAGAACGGGACGGTGCCGAACGCGCGGTCCAGGTTCGCGAAGAGGTTGCCGCCGAGGCCGAGCGGCGGCGGGACCTGGCCGAGGATGCCGTTGTCGTGCGAGGCCACGACCAGCGACCAGTACAGCGGGAACGCCGAGAACAGGGCCAGGCCACTCAGGGCCAGGTAGGCGAGCTTGCCGGGGCGGCGGTCGGCGCGGAACACCCGGCGGCGCGGGGCGCGCACCTGCGGTTCGGCGTCGGCCACGGGGCGGGTCAGGGTGGTGGATGTCATCGCGCGCTCCGCACACGGCTGGTCAGGAAGTAGTTGATCGCGGCGACGATGACGATGATGAAGAACATCACCCACGCGGCCGTGGAGGCGTAGCCGAAGTCGAAGCGGGAGAAGCCGACCTCGTACAGGTACAGCGACAGCGTCTGGAACTGCCGGTCCGAACCGCCGGTCACCGACGCCCCGCCGAACAGCAGCGGTTCTGCCAGGACCTGCATGCCGCCGATGGTGGAGATGATGACCGTGAAGATGATCGTCGGGCGGATCGCCGGGACCGTGATCCGGGTGAGCTGCTGGAAGCTGCTCGCACCGTCGAGTGAGGCGGCGTCGTAGAGGTCCTTGGAGACGGCCTGCATGGCGGCGAGGTAGATGAGGGCGTTGTAGCCGGTCCAGCGCCAGATGATCATCACGGAGACGGCGATCTGGGAGCTGGCGGTGCCCGCCTGCCAGTCGATCCGGCCGAGGCCGAACACGTCCAGCAGCCAGTTGACCAGGCCGTAGTCCTTGCCGAAGATCTGGCCGAAGATGATGGCGACGGCCGCGACGGACGTGATGTTGGGCAGCAGGGCCGTCATGCGCCAGAACGTGGGGGCGCGCAGGCGCTGGTTGAGCACGTGCGCCAGCACGAGGGCCATGATCAGCTGGGGAACGGTGGACATCACCCAGATCTGGGCGGTGTTGCGCAGTGCGTTCCAGAAGTACTCGTCGGCGAACAGGTCCTTGTAGTTCTGGATCCCCACGAACGTGTGGGTCTCTGACAGCAGGCTCCAGTCGTGCAGCGACACCCACGCCGTGTAGATGAGCGGGAACACCCCGAACGCGGCGAACAGCAGGAAGAACGGGGCGACGTACAGGTACGGCGAACCCTTGGTGTCGAGGCGGTAGAACAGGTTCTTCATGTACGGGCCCGATCCTTTCCGAGGGGAATGAGGCCGGGTCCGGCCGAGCGACGCGGCCGGACCCGGCCCCGGTCTCACAGCAGCGCCTTGACGTCCTTGAGCGACTGCGTCCAGGCCTCGTCCGGCTTCTGCTTGCCCTGCTCGACCCGGGTCAGGCCGTTCTGGATCGCGGTGTTGATGTCACCGGACTTCGGACCCATGTACTGCGGCACCATCGTCTTCACCGACTGCGAGAAGATCTGGCCGACCGGAGCGTTGTTGAAGAACGGGTTCTTGAAGTCCTTGATCACCGGCTGCTCGTACAGCGACACCGTCGACGGGAAGTTACCCAGCGCCCGGAACACCTTCGCCTGCTGCTCCGGCGCCACCAGCCACTTGGCCAGCTTCGACGCCTCAGCCACGTTCTTGCCCTGCTTGGGCAGCGTCAGGAACGAACCACCCCAGTTACCGCCACCACCGGGGATACCGGCGATGTCCCACTTACCCGAGGAGTCCTTGGCCTGCGACTGGATGTAGGCCATCATCCACGACGGGCACGCCAGGGTCACGAACGAACCGTTGGCCATACCCGCGTTCCAGTCCGCCGACCACGCGGCGATCTTCGCCGACAGGCCCTTGTTGATCGCGTCGATCGTCAGGTCCCAGGCCTTCTTCACACCCGGGTTCGTCTCCACCACGACGTTGGCGCCGTCGTAGATGCCCACCGGCTGCTGGCCCAGGACGGAGCGGTACATGACCGTCGGGCCGTCCATCCACGAGGAGCCCTTGACGTTGGCGGCCTTGAAGCGCTCGCCGGCCTTGATGTAGTCCTCCCACGTCGGCCACAGCTTGGTGACCTCTTCGCGGTCGGTCGGCAGGCCGGCCTTCTCGAAGATGTCGCGGCGGTAGCACATCGCCATACCGCCGACGTCGGTGCCCAGGCCGATGACCTCACCGGAGGCGGCCGAACCCTGCTGCCACTTCCACGCCGGCCACTGCGACTTGATCTCCGCCGCGCCGTAGTCGTTCCAGTTGTAGAACTTGCCGGGGTTCGCGGTGAACTGGCCCGCCCAGCCCTCCTCGATCGCCTCGATGTCAGCCGCACCCGTGTTCGTCGCCAGGTGAGCCGCCAGGTTCTTGTGGTGGTCCTCAGCCTTCGTGATCCGCTCAGTGATCTCGACGTTCGGGTTGAGCTGCATGTACTCCTTGTACAGATCCTTGTAACCGAACTCGCCGAACGTGGCGATGGTCAGCTTGACCTTGCCACCCGGCTTCGCCGGGTCGTCGCTACCGCCGCAAGCGGCGGTGGTCAGCGCGAGCGCGGCCGCGAGCAGCGGCGCCGCGACCGCGGTCACCCGCCGGCGCGAAAACACGGAACGCATCGAAATCCTCCAGGGCTGGATCTATGTGTCTGGTGCCGTAGTGCCATTCAGGGGTGCCGGCCGCCCACGAGAGGGGTCGTGGGCGGCCGGCGACCGGTCTCTCAGGGACCGGTGGTCAGGTAGACGACGTTGTTGGACGAGTTCGCGGTGCCGCCGGTGTTGTTGATGACCCGGGCGATGGTGCCCGTGCCGCCGAGCGAGACCGTGACCATGTCGCGGAACGTCGTGCCGCTGGCCGGGACCTCGAAGGCCCGATCGGCGACGACGGAGGAGTTGGCGCTGAAGTAGCAGTAGCTGCCCAGCCCCCACGCCTGGTGCGAGGTGACGGTGTTGGCCACCTTGTACGCGGCGTAGCCCCGGGTCGATCCGTTCATCCAGGAGGCCTGGTTCGGCGGGTCGTAGGGCATCTCGTTCTGGAAGAAGTACGTGCGGCCGCCGTTGCCGTTCCAGATGACCTGGTACTTCTGGTAGTGCTCGACGAACAGGCCGTAGAACACGATGTTGTTGCCGTTGACGATCAGGCCGGTGTCGGCGGTGTTGCTGCCCCAGCCGACGCCCGAGCCGTGGTCGGCGCGCCAGATCCAGGTGTGGTCGCCGATCACGTCGTTGCTGTTGATGACCAGGCTGGTCGTGGCCTTGCCGACCCCGGCGCCGCCGATGCGGAAGAACACGTCGTGCAGCGAGGTCGGGTTGGCGGCGTGGCTGGCGGTCGACCCGGCCGGGCCGACCTGCATCAGGGTGGCCGAGTTGGTGCTGCCCGCGTCGATGAGCAGCCCGGCGACCTTGACGCCGTCCACGTCGGCGACCGACATCGCGGTCACGCCGTTGTCCGGGATGATCGTGGCCAGGCCCAGGCCCAGCACGACCGTGTCGGCCCGGGTGATCCGGATGGTGTCGTTGACGTGGTAGACACCCGGCGTGAACAGCAGGTTCTTGCCGCCGGCGAGTGCCGCGTTGATGCTGGCGGCGGTGTCGCCGGACTTGACGACGTAGAACGTGCTGATGGACAGCGAGGTGCCCGGCGCGCTGCCGCCCGCCCAGGTGGTGCCGGTGCTGTTGCTGCGCAGCCCCGGTACGAACACCTGGTAGGCGCCCTGGCTGTCGACGTACAGGAACGGCTTCTCCCGGACGACCGGGGTCTGCCCGACGGTGGTGTACGGCGGGCTCGGGAACGTGTTGGACGGGGCGCCGGAGGTGCCCACGAACACCATGTTCCAGTTCGAACCGGCCCAGCTGCCGAACTGCGAGTTACGCGAGATCCACTGCTGCTGGGTGCCCGAGTTGACCTGCCCGTCGACCTTCACGTCGGAGAACCAGCCGCCGCTGGCCCAGCCGCCGTCGTCGAGCACCAGGTTGCCGCGCACGTGCATGCGCCGGTACGGCGCCGCCTGCGACACGGCCCAGCGGTCGGTGCCGCCGTTCGGGGTGACCGACAGGTTCTCCGCGCCGCGCCAGAAGTTCTGGGTGGCGTTGTTCGGCGGGAACCAGTCCGCCTCCACGTGCACGGCGCCGTTGATGTTGACCGCGTCCGGGGACAGGCCCAGGCCGAGGACCTGGGTGTAGAAGCCGACGTTGACGTCGACGTTGTAGCTGCCCGGCTTGAACAGCAGCGCGTACCGCTGGGTGCCGAACTGGTTGCTGACCTGGCCGTTGAAGACCGTGTTGAGCTGCGACTGGATCGTCGAGGCGGACTGCGACGGGTCGAAGATCCGCACGTTCGGGCCGAGGTCGGGGTTGTTCGGGTTCGGCGGAACGGTGCTGGTCGAGGGCTGCGGGCCGCCGACCGGGTTGAGGTAGAACGCCTGTGCGCCGGTGCCGTTGCAGGTGTACTGCACCAGCTGCACGCTGTCGGCGGTCGAGGCGGCGGGCACGTCCAGGCACTTGCCGCTGAGCCGGTTGACGAAGTGGTAGGCCCCGTCGGCCTCCTGCACCGGCAGCCACTGCTGGTTGTTGCCGCCGCCGTAGAGCCACAGCTGGATCGCGGCGTTGTCGGCGGTCGAGACGTTGGTGACGTCCCAGACCTGGTTGACGTTCGGGGCGACGCCGGTGCGGAAGTAGCCGCCGCTGGTGGCGTCGAACTGCCACTGCTGCGCCGTGGTGCTGTTGCAGGCGTACTGCTGCACCGCGGTGCCGTTGGCGGTCGCCGCGGCGCGGGCGTCCACGCACTTGCCGCTGTTCTTGTTCACCACCGTGTAGGTGGTGCCGGAGGTGACCGCGGCCTGCGCCGCCGGGGCGGCGAGCACGACCATGACGGCCGCGCTGACAAGCGTCGAGACGGCGACGCTGCCGATGAGGATGCGCCGGTTCATCAGTTCAACGTCCACTTCTGGTTGGCGCCGGTGGTGCAGGACCAGATCTGCAGCTGGGTGCCGTCAGCGGAGTTGTTGCCGGTGACGTCGAGACACGTGCCCGAGTAGCCGTTGACCAGCTGCTGGGTGCTGCTGTTGTACGTCCACTTCTGCGAACTGCCGGTGTGGCAGTCCCACAGGTGGACCTTGGTGCCGTTGGCCGCGCTCGGGCCGACGATGTCCATGCACTTGCCCAGCGAGCTCACCGTGCCGTCGGCGTTGCGGGTCCACTGCTGGGCCGTGGTGCCGTTGCAGGTGTAGAGCTGGATCGCGGTGCCGTTGGCGGTCGCCGCCCCGGCCACGTCGATGCACTTGCCGGCCAGGCCGGTGATGGTGCCGGTCGTGCCGCCACCGCCGCCGGTGCCCTGGGTGCCCGACCAGGTGAAGGTCGCCGTGGTACGGGCGGGCAGCGTGTACACGAAGGACTGGTTGCCCCAGTTGACCCGCACCGACTGCGCCGAGGTGCCGCCGTTGTGCGCGATCAGGGCCTTGGACCCGTCCGGGTTCTTCCACGCGACGTTCTGCACGGTGCTGTTGGCGGTCGAGTCGATCCGGTACGCCCCCGGCTTGACGAACTTGGTCAGGTGGCCGGTGGTGTAGTACTCGATCGTGTAGTCGACCTGCCCGGCGCGCGAGCCGCCCTCCTGCACGGTGATCAGACCGGTGCAGGTGCCGCAGCCGCCGTTGTGCGGGCCCATGTTCTGGTTCAGGGCCAGGCTCCACTTGACGACGCTGCTGCTCCAGTTGCGGGTGTAGTTCACGATGTCGGACATGTCTTCGTTGTGCTGGTTGGTGATCCAGGTGCCACCCGAGTGCTCGGTGCTGAACTGCTTGACCGACGGGTAGCTGCCGTGGACCGAGCTGCCGACGGACGGGTCGCCGAAGTAGCCGTGCCAGGCGATGCCGCCGAAGTTGGCGTCGCCGCGGATGCCCGCGTCGGCCAGGGTCGGGGCGCTCATGCTGGCGTAGTCGCCGTAGTTCCAGTCGTGGATCAGCACCTTGGTGCCCAGGCCGGCGTTGTGCAGGGCCGGGTACACGTTGTTCTTGGTGAGCTCGATCAGCCCGGAGGAGTTCCAGCTCATGCCCGGGTAGTCCATGGCGGTCGGGTTGCCGGACTGGCAGCAGTTCGGCTCGTTCTGCACCGACAGGTAGTCCACCGGCGCGCCCGCCGCCTGGTAGGTCTGGAGGTACTTGACCATGTACTGGGCGTAGAGCGAGTAGTACTGCGCCTTGAGCCAGCCCATCTGGTCCATCCGGCCGTTGTCCTTCATCCAGCCCGGGGCGCTCCACGGCACGGCCATGATGCGCAGGGCCGGGTTGAGCTGCTTGGCCTGGACGGTCAGCAGCCGCACGTTCGTGTCGTACCCGTTGGAGCCGAAGTCGTTGAGGTCGCAGCAGGTGTCGTCGAGCGACACGTTGCCGGGCCGGGACAGGTCCGAGGCGCCGATCGGGTTGCGTACGAACGACAGGCCGATGCCCGAGGTCGGCGAGAACAGCTTGGCCATCACCGCGTCGCGCGTGGCCGCGCTGATCGGACCGCCGCGCAGCAGGTATGCCGTGGTGTCCGTGATGGACGCCCCGGCACCCTCGAACTGCTGGTAGGTGGTGTTCTCGTTGACGGTGACGGTCTGGTTGGCGCTGCCGCCGGCCGGGCCGAAGGCGATGTTGGCCTGCTGCTGCAGGCCGCGGGTGACCGTGCGGCCACCGGAGTCGGAGGTGGTGGTGAGCCAGATGCTCACCGGCTCGCCCGCCGCCTGCGCGGGCGGGGCGACGAGCAGTGCGGCCGCCAGCAGTGCGGCGGCGCCGGCGGCGGTGACCGCGCCGGCGGTGGTCCAGCCTGATCGGGGACGGAACAAGGCGGGACCCTCCTTTCGACAAGCCATGGCGGTGCCATGAGTGGCTGGGGGTAACGGGCCGGGTGGGCGAGGGGGCACCCGCCTGACCCGGCCCGGAGTTGCCTGTGCAGCCGTGCCTTGTACACGCAGGAACGTCGATGTAACGGATGTAACAAAATGATTGACGTCCTGTTGACAGCACTGAAACATACGGCAACATGCCTGTCAAGGCGCCGTTTTAGGGCTTTCGGAGCGTCGCAATAGGCCGATTTGGCAGTGGAACAAAATGAAACTTGTGATCTGCCTGCCGTGATTCAGCGCACAGTGCGACGCCGCCGAGGGCGCGCGGCGGCCCCGGCCGAATATGCCAACTTTCTTTACGACTAACGCGGCGCGGGGGCCGTCGAGTCGCGGATGACCAGCTCGGTGCCGAGCGAGACGTGCACAGCCTCCAGCGTGTGCCGCTCCAGCATCCGCATCAGCATGGTCACCGCCATCCGGCCCATCTCCTGCAGCGGCTGGCGCACCGTGGTCAGCATCGGCGTCGTCGCCCGGCTCACGTCGATGTCGTCGAACCCGGCCACCGACAGGTCCTGCGGCACCCGCAGCCCCCGGTCGGCCGCCGCCGCCAGCGCCCCCACCGCCATCTTGTCGTTGAACACGACCAGCGCCGTCGGCCGCTGCGGCAGGTCCAGCAGCTCGCCCGCGGCCAGGTAGCCGTTGGCCGTGTTCGGCTCCGGCACGTGCCGCACCAGCTCCGGCGTCGGCAGCACCCCGGCGTCGGCCAGCGGTGCCACGTACCCGGCCATGCGGGCGTCGTTGGCCAGCCACTCCTGCGGGCCGCCGATGATGCCCACCCGGCGGTGCCCCAGCTCCACCAGGTGCGACATCAGCCGGCGCGCCCCGGCGAAGTGCGCCGCCGACACCGTCACCACGTCGCGCGGCGGCGACGAGCGCGGATCGATCACCACGAACGGGAACTGCTGGTCGCGCAGCAGCACCAGGTCCTCGGGCGGGTCCGGCGGCAGGATCAGGATCGCGCCCGCCACGTCGGGGCGCTCGCTCAGCCCCGTCAGCACCCGCACCGGCTGCGCCGCCTCGCCCGCGTTGAGCACCAGCTGGCGGCCGTGCAACTCCAGGGTCTCCGCGATCGAGCTCACGATGATCCCGAAGTAGTCGGTGAGCACGTACGGGCAGCGCACGTAGATCGCGCCGGAGGCGGCGGGCGGATCGGTGCGGCGCAGCGGGGCGCGGTCACCGAGGCGCTGCACCGCGGCTAGGACCAGGTCACGGGTATGCGGGGCGACGTTGGTCGCGCCGTTGAGCACCCGCGAGACGGTGGCGATGGACAGGCCGGTCTCGGCGGCCACGTCGCGCACGGTCGCCCGCACCCCCGCCGTCCTAGCCACACCAACCTCCCGCTCCCGACACGCCGCCATCATGGCCGCCCACCCCCACCCGGCGCCAGTGACCCTCCCGGCGCGCCGTTGTTCCCAAGATCGCCGTTTCCGGTCAGCGGCCGCGCACTAAGCGCACCGGCTGACCGCAGACGGCGATCTTCCGGTTGAATCGGGACGTGTTCGAGTGGAGCGCGTACCGCGATTTCCGGGATCGTCCCGCCGATGAGATCCCCGGGCTGCTCGAACAGCTCCGGCAGGAGCCCACCGCCGAACTATGGCACGATCTGCGGCGCCGGCTGACGATCGAAGGCGAATGCCATTCCCCGATCGGGGCCGCCGCCCTCACCGGACTGGCCGCTATCGCGGCGTCCGCCGATGCGGAGAACCAGCACCACGCGCTGGCACTGGCCGCGGCGATCACGACGACCCTACACGTCCGGGACGAGGATGATGAGGTCTTCCGTACCGTCGCGGATGTCTTTCCGGCGCTGCACCGCCTCGCGGCGGCGCGATTGGCCGACGATCCCGCGCACGGTTTCGAATGCTGTTTCCGGGCGGCGCTGGCATTCGGCGGATACGTATTCTGGGCCCGGATCGGGCTCGACTACTCCGACGAGCACTATGTCGTCGACTGCCCCCACTGCGCGACCCGGCTCGCGATCGTGATCGGTGACTACGGCCGCTATTGCGCGGTACGCGACGGCTGGGCAGGGGACATACACCGCGTGCCGCTGACTCCCGCCGACCCGGACCGGCTCGACGGCATCGCCGCATGGATGCACGGTGCCGCGCTCGCCTGCGGCCGACCGGCGATCGCGACCGGCCTGGCCCACCTGTTCGGCACCGCCACCTGCACCTCCTGCGGTAGCACCTTCAACCTCGCCGCCTGGCTCGAAGCCCAGAACACCCCCCACCAGCCCCTCCCCCTCCTGACCACCCCGCCGCCGGTGGGCGGGGTGCAGTTTCGGGGAAAGTGCTGGAATCTTGGCGAGGATTCGAGCACTTTCCCCGAAACTGCATGATCGCAGCGCGCGAAGATCGCGGCCGTCGATGTCGGTGGCCGCAGCGGCCCTGGTCAGGGTGGGTGCGGCAGGGGAGGTTCCCGGGCCGGGCGCATGTCCTCGGTCCGCGGTGCTCCGTTGATCAGGTGGCTCATCGTCCTGATTCTGTCGGAGATCACCTATCGTGAAGATCAAACGCTTCCTCCTGCCCGTGCTGGCCGGCGCGATGCTGGCGCTCCAGCCGGTCATCGCCCACGCCGCCCCGGCGCAGCCCAGCGCTCCCCCGTCGCAGAGCGCGGCCGCCGCCGCCAGCCTGTGCGTGCCGGGCACACCCGACGCCGCACCCGCCACCACGGACTTCTACGACGACAACTTCCTGTTCGGCCCCGAGAAGCTGCCCAAAGCGGTCCCCATCGGGCCACTGCTGGCCGACTACCACCGCTTCGGCGCCCTGACCGACTCGGTGTTCCTCACCCAGTACGGCAACGACACGAAGACCCGCTACGTCTACCCGCCCGCCCTCGGCTACGTCCTGCAGCCCGACGGCCTGCCGATCAAGTTCCCGCAGCAGCTCCAGCCGGGCACCCGGGTCGACCGGTTCGGCAGCCCCGGCACCGGCCAGTTCCTCGCGCCGCTGGGCACCCCGTTCGCCCAGCGCGGCCTGCCGCCGTCCAACCTGAACACCCCCACCCCGGAGATCGCCCACGAGGACCTCGTGCCGCTGGCCAACTACCACGTGTACTGCGTGCTCAAGCCGTTCGGCGTGGACACCGGCCCGATCGCGACGTGGTTCGCCCAGCCGAGCCTGGGCACCCAGTACGTGCTGGACCAGAAGTACCTGCCGCAGGGCGCGGCCGCGACCGTGCAGTGGCTGCTGGACAACAAGTTCCTGGTGGAGGAGCGCCCGCCCGGCACCGGATACGGCGACTGCGCGGACGGCCGGGGCGAGGACGCCTGCCCCCGGCCCTGACCTGACCCGGTGGTCCCCGTCGCCTCGGCGCGGTGGGGACCACCGTCCATTCCGGCTGATGCCGTTGTCGATCTACCCGGCGGGCGGCTACGGTCGGCGGCGATGAGCAACCATGACACCTATCGCCCTGTCGCCCTGGTCACCGGCGTCGGCCGGACCGCCAACATCGGCGCCGCCGTGGTGCGGCGCCTGGCCGCCGACGGCTACCGGGTCTTCGCGACCGGCCTGCCCCGCTACGACGCCAGCGTCGGCGTGCCGGGCGACGATCCTGCGGCGCTGGCCGCCGAGCTCGGGCCGGACGTGCACGTCCAGCCGCACGACCTGGGCACGCCCGACGGCCCGGCCGAGCTGGTCGCCGCCGTCGTCGAGCGGTTCGGCGGGGTGGACACGCTGGTCTCCTGCCACACGTATTCGACCTCCACGACGCTGGGCAGCCTCGAAGCCGACGAGATCGACCGGCACCTGACCGTGAACGTGCGCGCGAACATGCTGCTGGTGCAGGCGTACGCCGCCGCGCACGACGACGCCCGTCCGGGCCGGATCGTGCTGTTCACCAGCGGCCAGCGCCACGGCCCGATGACCACCGAGCTCGCCTACGCCGCGTCGAAGGCCGCCGTGGAGTACCTGACCCGCGACTTCTCGGCCCTGCTGGCCGGGCGCGGCATCACGGTGAACGCGGTCAACCCCGGCCCCAATGACACTGGCTGGGCGGACCCGCAGACCTACGAGTGGGTCCGCGAGCGCTTCCCCCGTAAGCGCTGGGGCACCCCGCACGACACCGCGAAGCTGGTCGGGTTCCTGTGCTCGGACGAGGCGGAGTGGGTGACGGCCCAGGTGATCGACTCGGCGGGCGGCTTCGGCGAGCACGTGGCCTGACCTGCTCAGAACGGCCAGCGTTCGTCGGCACCCGCCTCGACCAGCGGGATCATGCCGAACGCGGCGTCGGTGAGCCCGCCGAAGGTGCACCGGTTCGGCACCTGCGGCGTGTGCCCGATCCGGTATCCGGCCAGGTTCCAGGTGTACACCGGGACGCGGCGCGGCACGGCGTGCGCCACGTCCCTTCCTCGGTGGGGGTCGGCCTGCTCGTCGGTGAGGATCACGACCCGGTCGTGGCCGGCATACCGTTCCCGCACCGCCCGCTCGGTCCGCGTGCCGCAGCCGATGAAGTAGCCCTCCCGGAACCGCCGCAGCGACGCGAGCACCGGCTCGTCCGCCACCAGCGGGAACAGCGCGTGGTGGTCGGAGTAGGTGACCACGGTCGCCTCGGTCGCGCGTGCGGCCAGGCCGAGCCCGAACAGGGCCGCAGCCTGCCAGTACGCCAGCGTGCCGTCGCGGCTGAACGCGGCCGCCATCGAGCCGGAGGTGTCGACGAGCACCAGCAGCCGTCCGTCCAGCGGGGGCACGTGCGACAGCGCCGCCTGCAGGGCCGACTCCAGCGCCTCGGCCCAACGGGCACCGGCTGCCTCGTACGCCGACAGGAACCGCATCGGCAGCACGCGCGACCGGGCCACCTCCGCGGGGTCGGCCAGACGCGCGGCGACCGCAGCCGTGGCGTCGTCGCCGACCCCGGCCCGGTCGAAGTTGCGCAGGTTGCGCAGCAGGGCGAAGTAGCCCATCGAGGGGATGGCCGCCTCCCACGCGGCGGCGTCCATGGTGGACTGGCGCCATCCGGCCAGCGCCTCCCAGGTCATCCCGGCTCCGGCCAGCACGGCCGGATCGGTGATCGCGGCCCGCCCCTCGACCGGGACGGCCATCAGCTCGGCGCGGGCCGCGACCGTGGGCAGACTCGCCGGGACCGGGCCGGTGCGCTGGTGGCGGCGGTCGAGGGCGTGGCGGAACAGGTCGGCCTGCCACGGCGCGACGGGCTTGGGCCGGGTCAGGTCGACGACGTCGCCGAAGCGCACCGGTTGCCGGTCGGTGTCGTACTTGAGCAGGCTCTTCTCGGTGTAGAGGCGGCGGGCGGCGTCGGCGATGCCCCGCTTGACCGGCTTGGGGATCGGCCTGCCGTAGCGGGCCAGCCAGTAGGCCAGGGCCTCGCCGGGCTCGTCGGCCCGTTGCAGCGCCGCGTCGACCAGCGCTCGCGAGCCGGTGATGCCCGCTGCGAGCTGGGCGCGGGCGCCTTCGAGGGCGGCCACGACCGAGGCCGAGCGCAGCAGCGCGCCGGTGCGCAGCCACGGCACGAACCGGGCGAACCACTCCGGGTCGTCGACCGCGACCGCGGCGGCCAGCTCACGGAACCGCGCGTCCCGCTCGGCGGCAGCCTCGTAGTACGTGTCCGCGCCGACCATGTTCGACACCGCGAGCAGGTACAGCTCCTGCCGGGGCTCCCGCTCGTAGCCGCGGGCGCCGTTGGCGGTGAAAACCGGCGCCCACTCGGGCGTGTGCGGCACCGGGACACGCGCCGGGTAGTCCCGGATCGGCCGGGGCGGGACGAGGACGACCTCGTCGAGTTCGTGAGCGTTCTCGCGCGCCTTGAAGTTGAACCTGGCCAAAGGTGCGATTCCCCCGAGAGGACCGGTCCCGGGGCGCGGAGGCGTCAACCCGGGAGCGAGGTCGCGGCGACATGTCGCTCTGTCGCCTGAGCCGGCGGGCGGCGCCGGTACCTGCCGGGCGGCCGTCCCGCAGTCGATGGAGCGAGTCCATGACCGGGTGCGCGATGGCGCCCTCCGAGAACATCCAGGCGACGGCGGGCACTTTTCGTCAAGGAAGTAGCCGTCACCGCTCACACCGGAAGGCGCACGGCCGAAGTTAGCGGCGGCGCCCGGCAGGGGCAAGCGAATTACGGGCGGTCGCGGTATTCGGAGACGTAGTACACCCCGGCGGCGAAGACGTTCAGGAACAGGAAGCCGAACAGCCACAGGTTGCGGGCCTGGCCGTAGAGGCGGTGGTTGCCGAGCATGTCGCGGAACATCCAGAGCCAGAACGCCACCACCGGCACGATCAGCGCCACCGCGATCAGGGGACCCGCCTGCTCCATCGCCGCACTCCGCTCGCTCTTCCTGCCCCGCGAAACTACCTCATCACGCGTACGGCGACACGTGCGGATCGAACAGCGACAGCTCGTCGGCGTCGGGCACCTCGAACAGGTGCGCCCACGCCAGCATCTCGTCGTCGGTGATCGGGAACGACCGCGAGTCGAGGTCGCCGTTGCGCGCGGCGACCCGCGCCCGCAGCACGTCCAGCGGCGGGTTGAGCACGTGCAGCTCGACGCGGGCGCCCGCGATCCGGCCCGCCGCCCGGACGCGGTCGCGCTGGGACCGGTGCCACGAGCCGAAGTCGAGCACCACGCTGCCGCCCAGGCTGAGCACGCGGACGGTGACGGCCAGCAGCAGCGGTTCCAGTTGCAGCCGCATCGGGTCGGCCCGCTCGCGCTGCGGCCCTTCGAGCAGGTCGAGCAGCCATTCGTCGGAGCTGATCCGCAGCGCGCCGTGGTCGGCCGCGAGCTCGTGCGACAGCGTGGTCTTGCCCGCCCCCGGCAGGCCGCACATGAGGAAGAGCGTGGCACTCATCCGTGGAATGGTATCGATAGAAAGCTGCCCTGGGAGCTCCGCCACGAACTCCCAGGGCGGCTTGTTCACTCGTTGCGCGCGGTCTCCGGACCGGTGATCCGCGAGAGCATCGGCAGCATCGACGAGATGATCGCCAGCGAGGCGGCGAGACCGGCCAGCACCGTCAGGTAGTAGGCGGGCCCCGGCGGGCGCAGCTCGTAGCTCATCTGGGCGGTGAGGAACAGGTGCGCCGCCAGCATCCCGGCCCCGATGGCGACGACCGCCACCGCCAGCAGTGGCACCGCGCTCTCCAGCAGCACGACCCAGCGCAGCGTCCCCAGCGACGCCCCGGTCAGCCGCAGCAGGCTGAACGGGCGCTTTCGCTCGCTGAGTCCACCCGCGATGCCCACCGCCAGGCTGCACCCGGCGATGACGAGGCTGGCCACGATGAGCACGTCGGCGAGCTGCTTCCAGCCGGTGAGCGCGTTGGCGAAGTCGGACTCGAAGTCGTGGTTGGTCATGGGCGGGATCTCCAGCCACGGCAGCGCGAGTTCGAGCACCGTGCGGGCCCGTTCGAGCGCGGCTGTCGCCCCGTCGGTGTTCAGCACCACCGACAGCACGGGCAGCTGCGCGTACTGCTCGGGGGTGACGGTGGAGGCGGCCCATACCGTGTCGGCGCCCTTGACGTTGCGGTATCCGATCAGGTCGCCCCAGACCTCCACCACGGTCGCGCCGGGCGCGCAGCGGCCGAAGTCCGGGTCGAGCTCGGCGCAGGTGATGACGCCGGGCAGCGAGCCGGGGTCTTCCGGGCCGCCGCCCGTGCCCGGCCGGTCGACCGGGTTGCGGCGCACGGTGATGACGTTCTTGATGCCGGGGATGGCCGCCAGCCGGGCCGACGTGCCGTCCGGCAGCGCGAGCAGGCCGCTGTCGTGCGGCAGGTGCACCTCCATGCTGTTGGCCGACGCGGTGCCGGCGCGCTGCGGGCCGCGCTCGGCCACGATCGTGGTGATGATCCCGGACGTGGTGCTGGTGACGAACAGCGCGAGCATCAGGCCGCTGACCGCGCGGAACGCGGCCTTCGGGTTGTCGGCCAGCCGCCGGGCGGCGATCAGGGCGGCGGGGCGGCCCGCCCGGCCCGCCAGCAGCCGCGCGGCCACCATGGTCAGGTACGGCCCGGCGACGACCAGGCCCACCATGATCACCAGCAGGCCCGGCAGGAAGGCCGCCACCTGGCCCTGCGACGTCGGCGGTCGGCGGCCGATGAAGTACGTCAGCTCGGCGAGCCCGAGCACCAGCGGGATCAGCCGGTATGCCCGCGGCGGGCGCGGCGTGACCCGCCGGGACACCCCGAGCGGGGAGATCCGGACGCGGCGCAGCGCCACGCGGGCCGCGATCGCGGCGGCCAGCGGCACCCCGAGCCCGACCAGCAGCGCGTCGAGCCAGGTGATCGCCACCTCGTCGAGGTAGAAGCGGGACCCGGTGAACGGGATGCTCGCCAGCGTGTCGTGGCCTAGGGCGTACAGGCCGAAGCCGAGCACCGTGCCGATGACGGCGGCCGTGGTCGACTCGATCGCCGCGATCGCCGAGATCTGCCGCGGCGTGGCGCCGACCAGCCGCATCGCCGCGAAGCGCTGCTCCCGCCGGGCGGCGTTGAGCCGGGTCGCGGTGCCGATGAAGATGAACACCGGGAACAGCAGGCCGCCCGCGACCGTCGACAGCACCAGGTCGAGCCCGGCGGTCCGGGCCCCCGGCGGCTCGCTCGCGATGGTGGTCACCTGCCAGACCCCGGCCTGCGCCAGCTCCTCGGGCGCGTGGCCGACGACGATGAGCATCGTGTCCGGATCGGGCACCATCTGGCGCCCGATCGTGCCGACCAGGTGCCCGGGGTAGCGGTCGCCCAGCAGCTCGGCCGGGGTGTGCGCCAGCAGCTCGGCCAGCTTCGGGGAGGCGAAGTACTCCCCCGGGCCGGGCAGCCGCGGCAGGCCGGGCGGCACCGGCGAGTCCGGGCCGGTCGCGGCCACGTCGAGCCGCCCGATCAGCTTCGCGTCGTAGAAGTCCTCGCGCAGGGCCCAGTACAGCGGGTCGGCGCCCTGGGTGGCCGCAGGCGTTTCGGGACGGGTGGTCATCCAGCCGAAGCGCGCCGTCTGCTTGTCCACAGCGTGCAGGCTGGCGACGGTGGCCAGCAGCAGGCCGGTGCCCAGCGCCACCGCGGCGGCGATGATCGCCAGACGGGCCACGGCGTCGCGGCCGCCGCTCAGGGCCAGCCGCAGTCCGAAGCGGATCATGCGACGACCTGCTCCAGCTCGGTGGCGCGCCCGTCGCGGACGATCACCTCGCGGTCGGCGTACGCCGCCACGCGCGCCTCGTGCGTCACCAGGATGACCGCGGTGCCCTGCTCGCGGGCCGCCGCGACCAGCAGGTCGAGCACGTGCTCGCCGGTGAGCGAGTCCAGCGCGCCGGTCGGCTCGTCGGCGAACAGCACCTGCGGCCGGGTCACCATGCCGCGGGCCAGCGCGACCCGCTGCGCCTGGCCGCCGGACAGCTCGCCGGAGCGCCGGTGCTCCAGCCCGTCCAGGCCGAGGCGGGCGAACCAGGGGCGGGCCTGCGCCAGCGCCGCGCTCCGGCGTACGCCGCCCAGCAGCAGCGGCAGCGCGATGTTCTCCTCAGCCGTCAGTTCGGGCACCAGCTGCCCGAACTGGAACACGAACCCGAACCGCTCGCGGCGCAGCGTGCTGCGCTTCTGCTCGGCCATGGTGTCGATGCGGTTCCCGTCGAACCAGACCTCGCCCGCGCCCGGCACCAGGATGCCGGCCAGGCAGTGCAGCAGGGTCGACTTGCCCGAGCCGCTGGGGCCGGTCACCGCGACGATCTCGCCGGGCACGGCGCTGAAGTCGGCGCCGCGCAGGGCCGGGGTCTGGCCGAACGAGAGCTCCAGGCCCCGGGCCTCGATCAGGCGGGCGGTCACGGCCGCACCGTCCTGGCGAGCAGGTCCAGGCGGGCCTTGGTGGTGTCGATCCAGCGCAGGTCGGCCTCCAGGTGGAACAGGCCGTGGTCGGCCAGCAGGGCGTCGACCAGGCTGCCGGTGCGCTTGATCTCGGTGAGCTCGCGCATGCGCCGCACGTGGGCGGCGCGCTGGGTGTCCAGGTACTCCTCGGCCGGACGTTCCAGCATCAGCGCCAGCACGACCTTGGCGAACAGCACGGTCTGCAGGTGCGGCTCGGGGTCGACCGGCTCGGTCAGCCAGGTCTCGACCTCGGTCGCGCCGAGGTCGGTGATGACGTAGCGCTTGCGGTCGGGGCCCTCGCCGGGGCCGACCTCGCTGATGACGACCTTGCCGTCGCGGGCCAGGCGGCTGAGGGTCGCGTAGACCTGGCCGTAGGGCAGGGGGCGGCCGCGGCCGAAGTAGGCGTCGTAGTCGCGCTTGAGGTCGTAGCCGTGCCGGGGCTCGCGCTCAAGCAGCCCGAGAAGGGTGAGGGGGACACTCATGCCGAGGAGAATACACCGGGTGTATACACCGAGTGTATACACCCGGAGTCTAGTCTCCGGGCACACGGAAGAGGGCGCCTCCCCCACCGGGAAGCGCCCTCTGACCTGCTTGGATCAGCGACCGCGGCGCGCGCTGACGACGGCCAGCCGCTCGCTCAGGATCTCTTCCAGCTCCTCGACCGAGCGCCGCTCCAGCAGCATGTCCCAGTGCGTACGCGGCGGCTTGGCCTTCTTCTGCTCCGGCTCGCTGCCGTCCATCAGCCGGGCCACGCTGCCGTCGAACTTGCACTCCCACAGCGCCGGCACCTCGGCGTCCATCGCGAACGGCACCTCGAACCGGTGCCCGTTGGCGCACAGGTATTCGCGCGTCTGGCGCGGCGCGAGCTCGGTGTTGCGGTCCGACTCGTAGCTGACGGCGCCCAGTCGGCTTCCCCGCAGCATCCGCTCGCCCATACCTTCTCCTCCTGCTCTGGCACCACTGTCGGACACATTGTGTCCCGGTGAGCCAACGAGGCGCAGTGCGGTTTTGTTCCTCGCGCCACTTCGTCCGTGCGCATTCATGAGCGAAGATGGCCGCCATGACCACTACCGGCGACGGCTCGGCCACGGCGCGCAGCGGCGACCTGGCCGGGTTCGCCGCGCTGCTGCGGCGGCACCGCGCCGGGCTGCGGGCGCACTGCTACCGCATGCTCGGCTCGTACGGCCAGGCCGAGGACGTGGTCCAGGAGGCGGTGCTGCACGCGGTGTCCGCGCACACCGCCGAACCGGTGCCCGACCGGCTGTACCGCCTCGCCACCCTGGCCTGCCTGCGCCTGCTCGACGGCCGCGACCGGCGGGTGCTGCCCCCGCACCTGTCGGCGCCCGCGACCGCCGACGCGGACCTGGTCGCCCGGCGGGACATCGCCTGGCTGCGTCCCTATCCCGACCGGCTGCGCGGTGACGACCGGTCCGGGATCGCGCTGGCCTACACGGCGGCGTTGCAGCAGCTCCCACCCCGGCAGCGGGCGGTGCTGCTGCTGGCCGACCTCGGCTGGCCGGTGCCGCGGATCGCGGCGGCCCTGGACGCGACCGGGCAGGTGGTCACCCACCACCTGCGGCACGCGCGCACCCTGCTCGGCGGTGCCGCCGGCCGCGCGGGCGAACCGCGCGGGTCGCATCAGGAGCTGCTGCGCCGCTACGCCGACGCGGTCGAGTCGGGCGACCTGCACGCGGCCACCGCGCTGCTGGCCCCCGACGTCCGGATCAGCATGCCGCCGCACCTGGTCTGGTACCAGGGCCGCGAGACGCTGCGGGCGGTGGCCGCCGCCGCCTGGGACCCGGCCTCGCCCCGCTACGCCGGGACGTTCCGGCTCGTGGCGACGGGCGCCAACGGGCAGCCCGCGGCCGGGGTGTACCGGTGCCCGCCCGGCGGCCGGGCGCACACCGCGTACGCCGTGGCGGTGTTCACGGTGGCCGGCGGGGCCATCGCGGAGATCACGTCGTTTCACGACCCGGAGCTGTTCACCTGGTTCGACCTGCCGCAGCAGGTATGAGGAACGGGGCCCCCGCGGCGGGCGGGGACCCCGTTCGGCTGTGCGGACCGGGCGAGGCGCTGCCTCAGCTGGTCGGGAAGTTGTCCGCGGTGCGGATGCGCGAGCGCATGAACAGGCCCGAGTCCTGGAGGACGGAGGTGCCCGCGTACTGGCCGCCGGCGCAGGTGCCCGGCTTGAACGCGGCGCTGCTCTCACTGGCGTCGGAGTAGGTCCAGTTCGCGTAGCTGATCTTCAGCCGGTCCAGCATGTCCAGCCAGGCGGTGCTGCTGGACTGGTCGAACGCGCCGCCGCCGGTGTAGGTGACGGTGCCGAACTCGGTGACGAACATCGGCAGCGAGGCCGCGGCCCGCTCCAGCTCGGCGCGGTAGTTGTCCTTGTGCGACGCCGCGTAGAAGTGGAACGTGTACATCACGTTCTGGGCGTTGACCTTGTTGTTGATGACCTCGGAGGCGTTGCCGCCCTCGGAGACGCCCAGCGACGACCAGCCGCGGGTGCCGACGATGACCACCGCGTCCGGGTCGTTGGCCCGGATCACCGGGATGACCTGCTCGGCGTAGCTCTTGATGCCCGCCCAGCTCACGCCGTTGGGCTCGTTGGCGATCTCGTAGATCACGTTGTTCTTGGCCGCGTTGCGGGCCGCGACCGCCGCGAAGAACGTCTTCGCCCGGTCCAGGTTGTAGTTCGGGTCGCCCGGAGTCAGCGTGTGGAAGTCGATCAGGGCGTACATGCCGCGGGCCTGGGCCTTGTCGACCAGCGTGTTCACCTGGTTGGTGAAGGCCGCCGGGTTGGTCTCGTAGCCCTGCTCCTGCACGTACATCGCGATGCGCAGCAGGTCGGCGTTCCAGTCGTTGGCCAGCGCGTCCAGCGAGGCGTCGTTGTAGCAGTTCGCGAACCACTGGAGGCCGTGCGTGCTCATCCCGCGGAGCTGGATCGGCTTGTTGTACTGGTTGCACAGGTTCACGCCGCACACGTGCAGCTGGCCGTTGATCGCGACCGGGGTGGTCCCGGTCGGCGGGTTCGGCGAGCTGGACGGCGACGGCGAGGGGGACGGCGACTTCGACGGCGAGGCCGAGGGCGACGGGTTCGCCGAGCGGCTGGGCGACGGCGAGCTGGTGACCGTGCCGGTGCAGACCGTGCCGTTCAGCGTGAACGACGCCGGGACCGGGTTGGCGGTGGTCCAGCTGCCGTTGAAGCCGATGGTCGCCTCGGCGCCGGTGGCCAGCGCGCCGTTGTAGTCCATGCTGACCGCGGTCACGTTGGCGCCGCTCTGGGTGTACGTGGCCGACCAGCCCTGCACGACCTTCTGGCCGCTGTCGGGGAAGGTCCACTTCAGCGTCCAGGAGCTGATCGCGTCGCCCAGGTTCTTGATGGCGACGTTGCCGGTGAAGCCGCCGGCCCAGGTGTTGGTGGTGTAGGTGACCTGGCAGCCGGTGGCCGCCATCGCGTTGACCGCCGGTAGGGCGGCGGTCACGCCCACGGCGAGCGCGGCGACGGCACCGGCCGCCACCAGGCTGCGCCGGGAGGCGCGCGGGAGGAACTGCATGGGACTGGCCTTTCTGTTCTGTCCGGTGATCGGGAGTGGACATTCCGGATGGAGCAGGCCCCGTCCGTGCCTGGCGTACGGGCAGTTACGCGCAGGCGGGACGACATGGAGCGCCTCCACTTGGGCCGGGAGCGCTCCCACGGGTCGGAGCTTAAGGCGCCGGTAACGCGTTCGCAATATCTGCATCCGTGACAGTCGTACGGACCGGTGTCCGGCGTGGAACTTTCAGGCACCGTCCGGATTGCTCGCGCTTGACATGCCAATCGAAGGCCGTGAAACTTTGCCGAAACATGACAACGTTGTCCGCCGGCAAAGGAGCATGTCATGCCACCCCTTTCGCCCAGGTCGCTCGCCGCGGCCTCGGCTCTCGCCCTCGTCGCCTCGCTGCTGACCGCCGGGCTCGCCGCCGCGCCCGCGCACGCCGCCGTGCCCGCCGATCTGACCCCGCTGGTCAACCCGCTCATCGGCACCCAGAAGGAGGGCAACACCTTCCCCGGTGCCGCCCTGCCGTTCGGCATGGTGCAGCTCAGCCCGGACACCGGCTGGGGCACCGGGTACAACTACGACCAGACCAAGATCCGCGGGTTCTCGCACACCCACCTGTCCGGCGTCGGCTGCGGCTCCGCCACCGAGGTGTCGGTCATGCCGACCGTCGGCGCGGTCGGCTCCAACGACCCCAACACCTACGGCCAGACCCTCAACCACGCCCAGGAGCAGGCCACCGCCGGGTTCTACCGGGTCGGCATGCCCAACGGGGTCACCGCCGAACTCACCGCGACGCTGCGCACCGGCTGGCACCGGTACACCTTCCCGGCCAGCACCCAGGCCAACGTCATGTTCAACACCTCCGAGGTCAAGGGCGGCAACGGCGGCGCCAACAGCTCCTCGGTGTCCATCGTGAACAGCGACACCGTCGAGGGCTCGGTCACCGAGAGCGGCTTCTGCAGCAGCTCCCCGGCCCACACCGTGTACTTCTCGGCCAGGTTCAGCCGCCCGTTCGCCTCGTTCGGCACCTGGTCAGGCGGCACGTTCACCAACGGCAGCCGCAGTTCCACCGGCACCGCCTCCACCGGCGGCTGGGTGCGGTTCGACACCAGCACCGACCGGGTGGTCACGCTGAAGCTCGGGCTGTCGTACACGGGGATCGCGGGGGCGCGCACCAACCTCGCCGCCGAGACCACGTCGGCCGGGTTCAACTTCGACACGGTCAAGCAGGCCGCGCACGACACCTGGAACACCAAGCTGCACAAGGCCGAGGTCGACGGGGGCACGGCCGACCGCCAGACCGCCTTCTACACCTCGCTCTACCACTCGCTGCTGCACCCGAACCTGTCCGGCGACACCGACGGCTCCTACCGGGGCTTCGACAACGTGACCCGGACCGCCTCCGGGTACACGCCGTACCAGACGTTCTCGCTGTGGGACACCTACCGGGCCCAGAACCAGCTCGTCGCGCTGCTGGAACCGCAGGTGGCGCGCGACTACGCGCTGTCGCTGCTGGCCGTGGACCGCGAGCTGGGCTGGCTGCCGCGCTGGTCGCTCTACAACACCGAGACCAACACCATGACCGGCGACCCGGTGACCCCGTTCCTGGTCGATCTGTGGGCGCGCGGGCTGCTCAACGGGTACGAGGAGCAGTTCTACACCGCGCTGCGCAAGAACGCGACCGGCGTGCCCGGCACCGGCCTGGGCATCAACGCCCGCAACGGCAACAACTACTACACCTCCATCGGGTACGTCCCGACCGGCGGCTCCTGCACCCCGACGCACCCGTTCGACCACGACTGCCAGTACCCCGCCTCGGCCACGCTGGAGTACTCGGCCGCCGACGCGGGCCTGTCGCTGATGGCGCGGGCGCTGGGCCACACCGCCGACGCGGACATGCTCGCCGCGCGCGGCCTGAACTACCGCAACCTGTTCGACTCCTCGATCGGCTTCTTCCGGCCGCGCAACGCGGGCGGGACCTGGCAGCCGTCGTACTCGCCGACCGACGGGGCGCACATGTTCCACGAGGCCGGGGCGTACCAGTACCAGTGGCTGGTGCCGCAGGACCCGGACGGCCTGGTCGCGCTGCTCGGCGGCAAGACGGCCGCCAACGCGCGGCTGGACCAGTTCTTCGCCTACAGCGGGCTGCTGACCGACCCGTCGGGCACCGCACGCACCAAGTGGGTCAACGGCGCCTACGACTACTACAGCTTCATGACGTACAACCCGAACAACGAGCCTGACCTGCTGGCGCCGTACACGTACCTGTGGACGGGGCAGCCGTACAAGACGGCGACGGTGGTGCGCTCGGCGTTCACGCTGTTCTCCAACGCGCCCAACGGCGTCACCGGCAACGACGACCTCGGCACCATGTCGGCCTGGTACGTCTTCTCCTCGCTCGGCCTGTACCCGCTGATGAACGGCGCGAACTTCTACGGCGTCACCACCCCGCAGTTCCCGTACGCCAAGGTCACCATCGGCTCGTACGGCACGCAGCAGGGCGGCACGCTGACCGTCAACGCCCCCGGCGTCACCGACACCAACCGCTACATCGCCACCGCCGCCCGCAACGGCGCCGGGTTCACCAGGACCTGGCTCTCGCAGGCCGACGTCGCCAAGGGCGCCACGCTCGACTACACCGTCAGCGGCACCCCCGGCACCTGGGGCACCGGCGCGGGCGACGTCCCGCCGTCGGCGGTCCACGCCAACCCGCCCGCGCTCGGCACCAACCTGGCCCTGAACCGGCCCGCCACCGGCTCGACCGCGTGCGCGAGCACCGAGGGCCCGGACAAGGCCGTCAACGGCAGCGTGAGCGGCGGCAACACCGACAAGTTCTGCTCGCTGACCGGCCCGAGCTGGCTCCAGGTCGACCTCGGGTCCAACCAGCAGCTCGGCAGCTTCGTGATCCGGCACGCGGGCGCGGGCGGCGAGTCGGCCGACTACGACACCAAGGCGTTCACGATCCAGCTGTCCACCGACGGCACCAACTGGTCCACGCCGGTGAACGTGAGCGGCGCCAACAGCGGCGTCACCACGCACACCATCGCCACGGCCACGGCCCGCTACGTGAAACTCAACGTCAGCGCGCCGACGCAGACCACCGACACCGCCACCCGCGTCTACGAGTTCGAGGTGTACGCCCCGACCGCGGGCCCGGTGAACCTGGCCCTCAACAAGCCCGTCACCAGCTCCACGGCCTGCGCCACCACCGAGGGCCCGGAGAAGGCCGTCAACGGCACCGTCAGCGGCGGCAACGCGGACAAGTTCTGCTCCGGCGTGGCCGGGGCCTGGCTGCGGGTGGACCTGGGCTCGGTCCGCAACATCAGCCGGTTCGAGGTCGCGCACGCCGAGGCGGGCGGCGAACCCGCGACCTACAACACGAAGGCGTACACGATCGACGTGTCGACCGACGGCACCACCTGGACGCCGATCGTCGCGGTCACCAACAACAACGCGGCCGAGACCGCGCACCAGGTGACCGCGTCCGGCCGGTACGTCCGCCTCACCGTGCAGACGCCGACCCAGACCACCGACGGCGCGACCCGCATCTACGAGCTGCGGGTCCTCGGCTAGTACGGCTGTGACGCCGCGGGCCGGTGAACCCGGCCCGCGGCGCCCCCGTTTCAGCCCGCGAAGACGGTGAAGTCCGCCCGCAGCAGCTCGGACTCGCGCGAGGACGGGCCCACGAGCAGTTCGAACGCGCCCGGCTCCACGACCCGGCGACCCGCGGTGTCGACCAGGGTGCAGTCGGCGGCGGGCAGCTCCAGGTCGACCGTGCGCGCCTCGCCGGGGGCGAGCACGACCTGCCGGAACGTCTTGAGCTCCTTCTCCGCCCAGGTCACCGAGGTGACCGTGTCGGTGACGTACACCTGGACGGTCTCGGTGACCGGGCGGGCGCCGGTGTTGCGCACGATCACCCGGGCCCGGACGGTGTCCTCCGCCCGCACCTCGGGGGTGAGCACGTGCAGGTCGGCGTACTCGACGGTGCTGTAGGACAGGCCCTCGCCGAACGCGAACGCCGGCGCCTGGGTGAGGTCGGCGTAGCGGGTGCCGTGCTGGCCCCGGATCTGGTTGTAGTACGTCGGCTGCTGCCCGGCGTGGCGGGCGAACGAGATCGGCAGGCGGCCGGTCGGCTCGGCCAGCCCCAGCAGCAGCTCGGCGATCGCCTGACCGCCGCGCATGCCGGGGTTGAACGCGTACACGATGGCGGCGGCGCGGTGCGCCGACGGCGGCAGCACCAGCGGCTTGGAGCTGACCAGCACCACGACCAGCGGCTTGCCGACAGCCTCCAGCGCGTCCAGCAGCGCCACCTGGCCGCCGACCAGCTCCAGCGTCGCGGTCGACTTGGTCTCGCCGACCAGCTCGATCCGGTCGCCGACCACGGCCACCACGTAGTCCGCGGCCTGCGCGGCCGCGACCGCCTCGGCGATCATCGCCGCATCGGGCTCGGCCGGGACGGCGACGTCGGGGCGGGGCTGGCCGTCCGGGAAGTACGGGCCCTCCGGGTCCGGGCCGGTGGTCACGATCTCGGCGCCCCGGGCGTGCACGACGGTCCAGTCGGCGGGCGCGTGCGCGCGGAACCCGTCCAGCACCGTCGAGATCATCTCGCGGGGGTGGCCGTCGGGCAGCCACTCGGCCTGGCCGGAGGCGCCCGCCCAGTCGCCGAGGATGGTGTGCGGGTCGTCGGCGTTGGGCCCGATCACCGCGACGGTCCGGGCCGTGCCGTCGCCCGCGGCCCGGCCGGCGGCGTCGGCGGTGGACCCGCCCGCCAGCGGCAGCGTGCCGTCGTTGCGCAGCAGCACCAGCGACCGGCGCGCCACCTCCAGGTTGAGCGCGGTGTGCGCCGGGTTCGCGATGACCTGCGCCTGGCGGGCCGGGTCGGGCAGGCGCGGGTTCTCGAACAGGCCGAGCTCGAACTTCAGGGTGAGGATGCGGCTGACCGCCGCGTCCAGGTCGGCCTCCTCCAGCATGCCCTTGGCCACCGCGTCCTGGGCGCCCTCGAAGAAGTCGGGCGTGGTCATCACCATGTCGTTGCCGGCCTTGACCGCCAGCGCCGCCGCCTCGGAGTGGTCGGCGGCCACCTTCTGCTCCCACACCATGCGCCCGACGTTGTCCCAGTCGGTCACCAGCGTCCCGGTGTAGCCCCACTCGCCGCGCAGCACCTCGTTGAGCAGCCAGTTGTTGATGGTGATCGGGACGCCGTCCATGGACTGGTAGCCGAGCATGAAGGTGCGGCAGCCCTCGCGGGCGACCCGCTCGAACGGCGGCAGGAACCACGAGCGCAGCTTGCGCCGCGAGATGTCGGCCTCGCTGGCGTCGCGGCCGCCCTGGGTCTCGGAGTAGCCGGCGAAGTGCTTCGCGCAGGCCAGGATGGCGGTCGGGTCGGCCAGGCCGTCGCCCTGGTAGCCGCGCACCATCGCCGAGGCCAGCTCGCCGATGAGGAACGGGTCCTCGCCGAACGTCTCGCTGACCCGGCCCCAGCGCAGGTCGCGGGCGATGCACAGCACCGGGGAGAAGGTCCAGTGGATGCCGGTCGCGGCGACCTCGACCGCGGTCGCGCGGGCGACCCGCTCGACCAGCTCGGGGTCCCAGGTGGCGGCCATGCCGAGCTGGGTGGGGAAGATGGTGGCGCCGATCCAGAACGAGTGGCCGTGGATGCAGTCCTCGGCGACCAGCAGCGGGATGCCCAGGCGGGAGTCCGCGGCCAGCGCGACGGCTTCCTGGAGGTGCTCCGGCGACGCGTGGAGGATGGAGCCGACGTGCAGGTCCTCGACGATGCGGCGGACGCCGTCGCGGGCGGCCAGCTGGAGCATCTGCCCGGCCTTCTCCGGCAGGGTCATGCGGCTGAGCAGGTCGGCGACCCGGGCAGCGGTGGGCAGGGCAGGGTCGAGATAGGGCAGCGGGGTGTTCACGGGGTAGGTCCTTTCATGGACGCCCTAAGTCGGGCGTTCCCGGCGCACGGTCCACGACAGCCCCCGCCCGCGTCGCCGGGAGAGCGCTCTCCGAACACTATAGCCACATCCGGCGGCTCGCCGTCACCCCCGCCGCCCTGGGATCACCCGGACGGTCAGCCCCAGCCCAGAGCCGCGCGCAGCTCCGCCCGGCCGGTCACACCCAGCTTGGCATAGCTGCTGTGCAGGTGGTTCTCCACCGTACGCACCGACAGCACCAGCCGGGCGGCTATCTCCGGATTGGACAGCCCCTCGGCCGCCAGCCCGGCCACCTCCCGCTCGCGCGGGCTCAGCCCGGACGGCGCCGGCGTCCCCGACCACCACGGCAGCGCGGTCGCCCCGCCCGCCACCAGCCGGTCCCGGCGCCACGCGGCGGTCGCGGCGAGCTTACGCGGGGTGCGCCCGCCGCAGCGCGCGGCCCGGTCCGCCGCCTCCGCGGCCAGCCCCGCCGCGCCCGCCGCCGCGTACCGGTCGCACACCTCCAGCAGGTCGGCGGCCGATCCGGCGGCCAGCGCCCGGACGAACCCGGCGTGGATCGCGTACACCCCCGCCAGCGGCGGCAGCCGGTCCAGCAGGTCGCGCGCCCCGGCCGCGTCGTCGACCCGGGCCAGCAGCAGCGCCGCCTCGACGGCCACGGCGTACGCGGCGCAGCCGAGCTGGTCGTCGAACAGGTCGCGCAGCTCGGCGGCGGCCGGGACGCCCGCGCAGGCCCGCACGAACGCGCGCGCCCGGTGCTCGTCGACGGCGACGTACGGCATCGACCCGCTCTCGCGCAGGGCGGTGGCGGTGCGCAGCACCTCGTACGCGGCGTCGACGCGGCCCAGGGCCGCCTCGGCCGCGGCGAGCTGGCACGCCATCCAGTGGCGTACCCCCGCCGGAACGGCCCCGGCCGCCCCCAGCGCCGCCCGCAGCGACCGCGCCGCCCCCGCGAAGTCGCCCCGGTAGGCCCGCACCCCGCCCGCCGCCGCCTCGCCCAGGCAGGACGCCAGGGGCCAGCCCGCCTGCTCGCCCCAGTGCGACAGCGTCTGCGCCAGCGTCTGCGCCTCGTCCGGCCGCCCGGCGGCCAGCAGCGAGCCGACCATGCCGAAGCGCAGCGACAGCAGCACCTCGGCGGGCATGCCGGGCCGGTCGTGGTGGCGCAGCAGCGCCAGCCCCTCGGCCACCATGCCGAGCTGGTAGTAGGCGCCGGCGAGCTGGTGGATGGCGTACCCGGCCGGGCCGGCCAGGTCGAGGTCGGCCAGCAGCGGGTCGGCGGCGCAGGCGCGGACGGCGGCCGCGTACTGCCGGCGCAGCACCGCCAGCTGCACCGCCGTGACCGGGTCCGGCCGCTCGCCCTCCAGGAACGCGATGGCCAGGTCGTCGCGGCGCAGCCCGCGCACCAGGTTGCTCACCCGCGCCCCGACCAGCTCCGGCCGCCCCGGATACGCCGCCGTCGCCGCCGCCAGCACCTGCTCGGCGTCGGCCCAGCGCTGCTGGAGCAGCAGCGCCCGCGACAGCAGCTCCGCCCGGCGCGGCCCGTCGGCGGCCGCGGCGCGGGCCAGCCGCTCGCCCAGCGGGCCGTCCAGCCGCGACAGCGCCTCGTCGGCCCCGGCCAGCAGCTCGGCGTCGGGCGCGGTGTCGGCGGCGTCCAGGCGCAGCGTGACCCGGCGCAGCAGGTGGCCGGGCCCGGTGAGCCGGTCGGCCAGCGCCCGCCGCAGCCGCCGCAGCGTCACCGGGGTCGCGCCGTCGAGCAGCACCTCGCCGTAGCGTGGGTGCGGCAGGGACAGCTGGTCCCCGGCGGCGCTGGCGACCAGCCAGCCCTGCTCGCACAGGGCCTCCACCAGCGCCGGGCCGCCGACGGCCGCGACCGCGTCGGTGTCGGCGGGCTCGGCCAGCGCGACGAGCTGGAGCACCTCGCGCTCGGCCCGGGTCAGCCCGGCCAGCCGTTGCAGCAGCACCCCCGTGACGCCGCCGCGGCGCTGCCGGTCGGTCCATTGCCAGCGCCCGTCCGGGCCGCGGTGCAGGGTGGCGTCGGCCAGCGCCGAGCGCACCAGTTCGGTGCAGGCCAGCGCGTTGCCGCCGCTGAGCCGGTGCAGGTCGGCCGCGGCGGCCGGGTCCAGCGCCCCGCCGAGCACGGCGGCCGCCACCCGGGCCACCCCGGTCTCGTCGAGAGCGTCGAGGTGTACGGCCGGACGCAGCCCGCCGAGCCCGCCCGGCACCGGCTCCCCGGCGCGTACGACCAGGACCAGCCGCAGGGACGGATCGCGGGCCAGCTCGTGCACCAGCGCCGCCGACCCGTCGTCGAGCAGGTGCGCGTCGTCGACGACGATCGTCGAGGTGCCCTCGCGCAGCTGTGCCAGCAGCCGCCGCAGGATCACCGCCGGCAGGGCCCGGGGGCCGGGCCAGGCCCCGCGCGGTCCGGGGTCGTCGAGAAAGCGGGCGAAGGCGCCGAACGGGATGGCCGAGGCGGCCCGGGTCGCGGCGATCCACTCGGCGCGCCCGCCCACCAGGGCGCGGGCCAGGTGGGTCTTGCCCATGCCGGAGGCGCCGACCAGGGTCACGCCCCCGGATCCGGTCAGGAACGCCCGCGCGCGGGCCAGCTCCGCGCCGCGCCCGGCCACCGCCGGACCGACCGCGGAAAGATCACGCACGCGGGCGAATCTACCTCCTACACGGCGTCGGTTACGCACCCGGCAGGTGCGGGACCACGATGTTCGCGATCGCGACCGCGCCGCCCTTCGGGTCGCCGCCGTGCGCCCGCACGTCCAGCATGAACACGTGGAACAGGTCGCCACGCGCGGTCAGCCGGACCGACAGCTGGCCGGAGGTCTTGAAGTACACCGTCTCCTGGCCCAGGCCGGACACCCGCTCGCCCTTGGCCTTGGTCATGTCGAACATGGTCTTGGCATTGGGCTGCCACTCGGTGATGACCTTGCCGATGCCGTCGCTCTTCTCGTACGTGCACACCGCCACGTCACCCGACATGCTCGGGGTCGCCTTGGCGATCTCGCTGAAGCCGGTGATGCGCACGGCGTCGGCGACGCTCAGCAGGCCGCACAGTTGCGCCGGGGTCACCGCGGCGGCTGCGGCCGGGGCCGGGTCGGCCGCGGCGGAGGTGGCGGCGGGCGGGTTCGCCGCGGGGGTGACGGGTTCGTCGGCCGGGCCGCAGCCGGCGAGCGCGGCGGTCAGCAGGGTGATGGCGAGCAGCGATTTCCTCATGCCGCCGAGCATCGGGGCGAAGCGGTGGGTACGCCTGAGTGGCCGCCACTCAGATCGCCCTGTCCGCAAGGCGACGCTATGCTGATCCCCGGCGATTGGCAACGTTGTCAAAATTCATTGACAAGCATGAATAATAACTCCAGGCTGGACGGAAGCACCCGTTCCCGGCGGCCGCCGCGCCGCCACCTCCCCCGTCCCGGAGGTATCCGTGCCATCCGTCCCCCGCCTCGCCGCCCGTCTCGCGGCGGCCCTGGCCGCACTCCTGTCCCTGGCGCTCCTGCCCGCACCGGCCGAGGCCGCCGTCACCACCCGCCCCATCAAGATCATGCCGCTGGGCGACTCGATCACCTGGGGCGTCGGCAGCCCCAGCACCTCCAGCTACCGCGCCGCGCTGTGGCAGCGCCTGGTCGCCCAGGCCGGGTACGCCGTCGACTTCGTCGGATCGCAGCAGTCGGGCAGCCTGCCCGACACCGACAACGAGGGCCACTCCGGCTGGCGCATCGACCAGATCGCCGCCAGCGCCACCGGCTGGCTCAACACGTACCAGCCCGACGTGGTGCTGCTGCACATCGGCACCAACGACATGAACCAGAACTACGACGTCGCCAACGCCCCCGCCCGGCTCGCCGCCCTCATCGACCAGATCCTGGCCGCCCGGCCCACCGCCACCGTGCTGGTCGCCAAGATCATTCCCGCGCTGGACGCCGGCATCCAGTCCCGGATCAACACGTTCAACGCGGCCGTGCCCGGGATCGTGTCCGCCCGCGGCGCGCGGGCCAAGCTCGTCGACCTGTCCGTGCTCGGCTCGGCCGACCTGGCCGACACGCTGCACCCCAACGACGCCGGGTACGCCCGGATGGCGGTGCGCTGGTACAGCGGGCTGGAGTCCGTGCTCGGCGACGGGCGCGACCACCCGCTGCTGTCGACCGCGTTCGAGACCACCGACACCGCCCCGACCTGGAGCGACAGCGTCGCGGCCGCGGTCAACGTGGGCGGCTACTGCTGCGCGCTGACCGGGATGGAGGCGTCGACCCGGGCCGAGCTGGCGCACAGCGGGGCCGGGGCGCTGCTGTACTCGGGATCGGACAACTCGGCGACCCAGTCGTACTCGTACGCCCGGATCTTCGCCGCCGACGTGCCGCTGACCTCGCGCAGCGTGCTGTCGTACTGGATCTACCCGCAGCAGGCCAACGGCACCTTCGTCGGGGTCGACCTCCAGTTCAGCGACGGTTCGGCGCTGCGCGACACCGGCGCCGCCGACCAGTACGGCGTCCGCGCGCACCCCCAGTTCCAGGGCGAGGGCGGGCACCTGGCCGTCAACCAGTGGAACCTGGTCCGGGTCAACCTCGGCGGCCTGGCCGGGCGCACCGTCACCCGCGTCGACCTCGGCTTCGACCGGCCGACCGGCACCGGCACGTTCCGCGGCTACCTCGACGACCTGACCCTGTCCGACGAGGGCGGCACGTTCCCGGGCAGCGACCTGGCGCTGGGCCGGCCGGCCACGGGCAGCGCCGCGTGCGTGGCCGCCGAGGCACCCGCCAAGGCCGTCGACGGCGTGGTCAGCGGCAACAGCAAGTGGTGCAGCGGCGTCGCGGGCGCCACGCTCCAGGTGGACCTGGGCGCGGTGCGCACCGTGCGGCGGTTCGTGGTCCGCCACGCCTCGGCGGGCGGCGAGATCCTGGCCCTGAACACGAAGGCGTACCGGATCGAGGGCAGCACCGACGGCACCACCTGGACCACCCTGGTCACCGTGACCGCCAACGCCGACGGCGTGACCACGCACCCGGTCAACGCCACGGCCCGCTACGTCCGCCTGGTCGTGGTGACCCCGTCCCAGACCACCGACACCGTCACCCGCGTCTACTCCCTGGAGGCCGCCGGCGCCTGACCCGCCCGCCCAGGCCCCAAGATCGGTGCAGTTTCGGGGAAAGTGCTGGAATCTCGGCTGCCTTTCGTGCAGTTTCCCCGAAACTGCACCGATCTTGCCCTTCCCCGCCTCAGGGCGGGGATTGATGGCGCGAGTTATTCCAAACCGGTCGGTAACCTAGCTGACGCTGCCAAACTATGGCCAAGGCAACCGATGCGAGGAGGGTGTTGGACCATGCCTAGTGTCACCGGCTTGAGCTGCGGCACGTTCTACCGGAGCGGGGGCAATGAGGTCACCGTCGAGGGGTCGGGATTCAAGGGGGCCAGCAGGGTCTACTTCCGCGACCAGAATTCCAAGGAGTACGACGCGCAGAGTTTCAAGGTGGTCAGCGACAACCGGCTGACCGCGGTCGCCCCACGGGTGAACGTCCTCGGCACGTTCCACATCTACGTCGTCGCCAACGGCCAGAGGTCCACGACTCCCGAGGTCGACGTCCTCGTACCCGACGGCGACTCCATGGCGGCCACCGGAACCTACGGCGTCACCGCCGCGACCGAGCCAGGCCAGCACAACAGGATCACGTCGGTGTACGAGCCGGGATCGCTGTCGGAGTTCGAGAAGCGGGACGTCCTCTCCCAGATCAAGCAGCACAAGGGAGATCAGGGCTGGATGGAGTGGCAGCTCGCCCAGCTCAACGAGCACGATGCGGCCTGGTTCAGGGACAAGTGGCGCGCCTGGGGCTAGATCCTGATACGACAGTGCCCCCGGCGCGAGCCGGGGGCACTGTCTGACCGTAGCGGTCGCGCTACCTCAGCTGCCGGTGATGGTGAACTGGGAACCGGGCTGGATGAGGATGTTGCCGTCGGCGGAGTTGGTGATCGTGACGTTGGTCAGCGTCGCGTTGCCGCGAGCGCCGCTCATCGCCAGGATGCCCGCGCCGTTGTTCGACTTGTCGATCTTGACGTTCGTGATGACGACGTTCGGCATGCTGCCGCCGCCGGTCTTGAACTGGATGCCGTCATACGTGGAGTCGTAGATGTCGGTGTCCTTGATGACGGCGCCGATGATGTCCTTGCCCGATGCGAACAGGGTGATCGCGCCGAACTCCTGGGCCTCGTTCCAGAACACGCCACCGCCACGGTAGATCCCGTTGTTCGAGATCGTCGTGGTTCCCGAGAACGGGAGCGGGCTGTGGTCGGTGGCCAGCATGATCGCCGGGTAGTTCATCGTGTCGTAGATGAGGTTGTTCTCGATCGCGTTGCCGTAACCGCCGTAGATCGCGATGCCGTTGGCGCGCCAGGGCAGGGCCACCGTGTTGTTGGTGAAGTGGTTGTCGTGGCCGATGTCGACGTTCTGGTCCTTCACGTACGGGTTGGCCCACACCGCGAGGGAGTCGTCACCGGTGGTCCGGAAGGACGAGTTGAACACGCGGGAGTTGTGGGTGCCGTTGGAGAAGTTGATGCCGTCGGCGAACGTGTCGCGGATGCGCATGCCGCTGAAGTCCAGGTTGTTGCCCGGGTTCCAGTAGGCGGGCGTGTCCGAGTAGTCGCGGCCGACCCAGGCGCCGACGTTGACGTGCTCGATCCACACGTTGGTGATCTTCGAGTTCTGGCCGAACCGGCCGTTGAGGCCGTGGCCCCGGTTGGCGCGGTTGGTGGTCATACCGAAGATGGCCAGGTCCGAGATCTGGGTGTTGGTCTCGACCTCGAAGCCGACGTTGCCCTCGTGCGGGTGGTTGATGTTGCCCACCACGTTCTGCGGCTCGGTGTTGGTGTACAGCTTCGTGTACCACATGCCGGCGCCGCGGATGACGGCGTTGCTGATGCCCTTCTGGTTGAACTGGCCCCGGGCCGGGTCCGGCGACAGGATCTTCTGCTCCTGGCGCCACTGGCCGGCCGGGATCCAGACGCAGCTGATCACGCCGTTCTCGTCGTCGGTCACGGCCCGCTGGATCGCCGCGGTGTCGTCGATGCCGTCGTTGGCCACCGCGCCGTAGCTGGTGATCGAGGTGCACTCGGCCGGCTTGGTCAGCGCGGGTGCGACCTGCTCCAGGTCGACGAGATCGATGATGTAGAACGAGGCGTTGTCACCGGCGTCGCGCTGGAGCTTGAACCGCGTGCCCACCGGGTACGAGGAGGACAGCAGCGCCTGCGACTCGTCGAACAGGCGCCGGGCGTTGGCCTGGGGCGTGTTCGACAGCGACTCGGTGTCGTCGGTGCTGCCGTACAGCCAGCTGTTGCGCGACGAGAACGTGAGCTTCTGCACGAAGACGTCGTTGGCGTAGAGGCTGATCGTGTAGTCCTGGCCGCCGCCGGAGGCGGAGTCCGGAACCGAGTTGCGCACCACGATCGAGTTGGTCGGCACGGTCGAGGTGATCTGCACGTACTGGCCCTGGCTGTCCAGGCGCACCGACTGCCGGCCCGAGGACTCGGTGCCGAAGTTGGTGTGCCCGAAGGTGCGCAGCGGGTCGGCGGTCAGCAGGGTGCCCTGGTAGGTCCCGGCCTCGGCCTCGTACGTGGTGAACGGGGTGGCGGCGCCGCGGCCCACCACGATCGCCTGGGAGAGCGAGTTGTTGGTCTCGTTGGTCTCCGTGACGGCGTTCGCGGCGTCGGCGGTGGCGGTGATGGTCGCCCCGCCGCTGGTCGCGGTCCAGGTGCCGGTGATCGCGACGGTGGCCGTGGCCCCCGCGGCGATGGTGCCGGTGCTGGTGTTCAGCGTGGTGGAGCCGACGACCACGCGGGTGGTCGAGGCGCCGGCCGGGTCGATGCCGCGGTTCTTCACCTGGACGGTGAAGCTGACCGCCGCGCCCACGGCCGGGTTGGCCGGGGTGGTGGAGATGCCGACGACCTGGAGGTCCGGGCCGGGGGCCTGGGTGACGGTCAGCGGCGAGGCGGCGTTGGCCGAGTTGTTGGCCTCGCTCTTCTCGATCACCGTGTTGGACGGGTCGACCTTGGCCGACAGGGCGAAGGTGCCCTGCGGCAGGTTGCCGATCGCGACCGAGATCGGCAGCGAGCTGCCCGCCCCGATCGGGCCGACGTTGGCGGTCGTCTTGAGCACGCCGTCCAGGTAGAAGTTGAGCGTGGTCGCGGTCGAGGCGAGCTCACCGATGTTGTTGACGGTGGCGCTGACGGTGACGTTGCTGGCCTCGGTCGGCGCCGAGGGGCTGAACGACACGTTGCTGACGGCCAGGTCGGCGTTGGGCGCCGGGGTGCCGCAGACCTCGAACTCCGCCACCTGGCCCGAGGGGGCGCCGTTGTTGGAGGTGATCTTCAGCTGGACGTCGGCGGTGGTCGCCGACACCGGGATGTTCACCACGTTGCTGCCCTGGGTGAACTGGTAGTTCGCCGCGGCCTTGATCGTGGTGTAGGTGGTGGCGGCCTGGTCGCGGCCGAGCACCTCGATGTTCTGGGTACGGGTGCCCCAGGACGCGTCCGGGTTCAGCTTCACGTTGACCTGGGTGACGCTGTGGTTGGCGTCCAGCGCCACGGTCAGCGTCGCGGGCAGGCCCGCGCCCTCCCAGTAGGTGGCGAGGTTGCCGTCGACCGCGTTGGCCGGCAGGAAGGTGAACGTCGAGCCGTTGGCGGTCGCGGTCTTGCCCGCGGCCACGTTGGTGCAGCCCGGGTTCCCGGTGCCGGTACGGGTCACCGTGCCGCTGTTGGCCGACACGTTGCCCGCGACGTCGCGCGCCCGCAGGTAGTAGGACACCGTGGTCGTCACGGCCTGGGTGTCCTGCCACGAGGTGACCGTGCCGATGCCGGTGACGTAGTTGCCCTCGCGGAACACGTCGTACCCGGCCAGGCCCGAGCCGGAGTCGGTCGAGGCGGTCCAGGTCAGCGTGATGGTGCTGCCCGAGGTGCTGACGGCCAGGTTGGTCGGGACCGACGGGGCGGTGGTGTCGCCGTTGCGGGTGACGGTGTTGCCCGCGGCCGACACGTTGCCCGCGACGTCGCGCGCCTTCACGTAGTAGGAGACGTTCGCCGTCAGCGGCTGGGTCTCGCTCCACGTGGTGACCAGGCCGACCGTGGTGACCAGGGCGCCGTTGCGGTAGATCTCGTACCCGCTCATGCCGCTGCCGCCGCTGTTGTCGGTCGACGCGCCCCAGTTCAGGGTGAGCGTGGTGCCCGAGGCGGACAGGCTGAGCGTGCCGGGCACGCTCGGCGCGGTGGTGTCGGTGCTGGTCCCGGTACGGGTGACCGTGTTACCCGCGGCCGAGGTGTTCCCGGCGACGTCGCGCGCCTTGACGTAGTACGACACCGTCGCCGAGGTCGGCTGGGTGTCGGCCCACGTGGTGACCAGGCCGACCGTGGTGGCCAGGGCGCCGTTGCGGTAGATCTCGTAGCCGGCCATGCCGCTGCCACCGCTGTTGTCGGTCGACGCGCCCCAGTTCAGGGTGATCGTCGTGCCGGAGGTGGTGTAGCTCAGCGTGCCGGGCACGCTCGGGGCGGTGGTGTCGGTGCCCGCGCCGGGGCCGTACACCTCCAGCTCCGACAGCTGGCCCGCAGGCCACGCGGTGTTGGCGGTGAAGCTGACCCGCACGTACTGGGTGCTGGCCTGGGTGAAGTTGATCGTCACCGCGTTGTTCGCCACAGCCGGGTCGAACGTGTACGCGGCCGAGGCCTTGAGGTCGGTGAAGCTGGACCCGTTGGTGCTGCCCTGGACGGACAGCGTCTGGGTGCGGGTCCCCCAGCCGGCGGGCAGCTTCAGCACGACCTTGTTGACCGAGGTGGCGGCGCCGAGGTTGACGGTCACCCACTGCGGCCAGGCGTTGTTGACGCTCTCCCAGTAGGTGGCCTGGTTGCCGTCCACGACGTTGCCCGAGCCGTAGACGTCGGCGTGGCCGCTCTCGGTGGTGGGGCGGCCCTGGGCCAGGTTGGTGGAGCCGCCGGCGACGCCGTACACCTCCAGCTCGGACAGCTGCGCGGCCGTCCAGCCGGTGTTGGCGCTGATGCTGACGCGTACGTAGCGCACGCTCGCGGCGGTGAAGTTGATCGTCACCGCGTTGGTGCCCGCGGTGAACTGGTAGCCCGCCGAGGCCTTCAGGTCGGTGAAGGTCGAGCCGTTGGTGCTGCCCTGGACCGCGAGGGTCTGGGTGCGGGTGCCCCAGCTCGTGGGCAGCTTCAGCACCACCTGGTCGACGCTGGTCGCGGCACCGAGGTCGATCTGCGCCCACTGCGGCAGCGAGCCGCTGCTCTCCCAGTAGGACGCCTGGTTGCCGTCGTTGAGGTTGCCGGGGGTGTACGCGCCGTTGCTGGAACTGGCGCCGGCGCTCTTGCCGAGGGAGAGGTTGGGGCCGCCGGCGGCCTGAGCCACACCGGCCCACACCCCGGAGGCGACCAGCACGGTCACGGCCGCAGCCGCCACCGCCCTGATCGGATTGATTCGTCTCATCACGGTCCTTGTCGCTGGGGGGACGTTTCCGCGTATGGCGGAAGACCACCAACGCGGGGGCAGGACCGGCACGAAGCCGGTGAGCCGCGACGGCGAGCGGAACCGGGCGGTTGGAGCAGCATGTGCCGTCCGGGCAGGAGCTGTCCCGAGTACTTGCACATGTGGACGACAAAAACATGCATGTCTTTGTCGAAATCTTGCACTGTGTTGGAGCCAACGTTACCGATGTGCTACCGGCGCGTCAACATTTCCGTTACATCGATTGCGCCGAACGGCCAGCCGTCGCTGCTCAGTGGACGCAACTCGCGTTAGAGTCGGCCATGCTCGCCCGCGCCTGGGGTCTCACCCGCTCGCTCGCCATGTACCACGGCATCCCGGGCCGCCACCGGCGCATGCGCCGCTTCTACGCGCAGTTCCTGCGCCCCGGCGACCTCGCCTTCGACATCGGCGCCCACGTCGGCAGCCGGGTCCGGCCCTGGCGGCGCCTGGGCGCCCGGGTGCTCGCGATCGAACCGCAGCCGGACTGCCTGCGCGTGCTGCGCCTGTTCTTCGGCCGCGACCCCGGCGTCACCGTGCTGCCCGTCGCGGTCGGCGCGCACGCCGGGCACGCCGCGCTCGCCCTGTCCTCGGCCAGCCCGACGGTGTCCACTCTGTCCCGCGACTGGATCGACACGGTCACCGCCGACCGCAGCTTCGCCGGGGTCCGCTGGGACCGCACCGTCGAGGTCCCGGTGACCACCCTGGACGAACTGATCGCGCGGCACGGCGAGCCCGCGTTCTGCAAGATCGATGTGGAGGGTTACGAGGTCGACGTGCTGCGCGGGCTCAGCCGCCCGCTACGCGCCCTGTCCTTCGAATACCTGCCCATGGCCCACGACGCCATGCCCGCCGCCCTCGACCTGATCGAACGCCTCGGCGCCCAGGCGAGCGGATACGAGTACAACTACGCCCCCGTCGAGACCATGCACCTGGCCTCGGACCGCTGGCTCGACGCCGACGACCTGCTCACCCTGCTCGACCGCTACCGCCCGCGGAACCGCAGCGGCGACGTCTACGCCCGCCTACGCTGAGCCCCGCCCCCGGTGGAAGGTGCAGTTTCGGGGAAAGTGCTGGAATCTCGGCGCGCTTTCGTGCTGTTTCCCCGAAACTGCTCGAACTCCGACGCCGGGACGGCGGCGCGGGCGGGGCGGCGCAGCCACAGCCAGACCACGTCGCGGCCGAACGACTCGGTGAGCAGGGCGAGCGCCCCGAGCAGCGCGAGCAGCACCAGCGCGCGGGGCAGCACGTCGGCGGCCGCCACCGCCAGCACGATCCCCTGCACCGCGGCGACGACCTTGCGCCAGTACCGCGGGAACAGCTGCCCGCGCAGCCACGGCAGCACCCAGCTCGCGGCGACGTACGCGTACCGCATCGCGCCGATGCACAGCACCCAGGCGCCGTAGCCGGGGGCCGCGTACACGCTGAGCACCGCGATCAGCCAGGCGTCGGTCTCCATGTCGAAGCGGGCGCCGAACTCCGTGGCGGTGCCGGTGCCCCGGGCCACCAGGCCGTCGACGGCGTCGAGCACCAGGGCCACCACCGTCACCGCCACCAGCGGCGCGACGTCGAGCGGGCGGGCGTACGACTCCGCGGTCAGCGCGGTGACCCCGCCGACGAGCACCGCCCGGGTCAGGGTGACCAGATCGGCCGGTCCGAAGGCGACCGTCCCGCTGCCGTGCATCGCCCGGGTGAGCAGCACGCACAGCGCCAGCGCGTACGCCAGCCCGAAGCCCCAGCCCAGCGCGCCCAGCCCGACCCCGGCCTCCAGCACGGCCAGCAGCACCACCTGGCCGAGCAGACCCGCCAGTGGACCCGGGATCACCTGCGGCGGCACCGCACCTCCGTATAGGGTTCGACCTCGACCCGTGCGAAAGGAGGCCGATGGCATCCTACGCGCGCGCGTACTGGATCACCGCGCCTGACGCGGGCGAGATCCGCGATGTGGCGCTGCCCGAGCCCGGCCCCGCCGACGTGCTCGTACGCACCCGCTACACCGGGATCAGCCGCGGCACCGAGACCCTCGTCCTCACCGGGCACGTCCCGCCGAGCCAGTACGCGACCATGCGGGCGCCGTTCCAGGACGGCGACTTCCCGGCGCCGGTCAAGTACGGCTACCTCAACGTCGGCACCGTCGAACACGGACCGGCCGAGCTGCTGGGCCGCGACGTGTTCTGCCTGTACCCGCACCAGACCCGCTACGTGGTGCCCGCCGCCGCCGTGGTGCCGGTGCCCGACGGCGTGCCCGCCCGCCGGGCCGTGCTCGCGGGCACGGTCGAGACCGCCGTCAACGCGCTGTGGGACGCCGCGCCGCTGGTCGGCGACCGGATCAGCGTCGTCGGCGCGGGCATGGTCGGCTGCTGCGTCGCCGCCGTCGCCGCCCGCATCCCCGGGGTGTCGGTGCAGCTGGTCGACCCCGACCCGGCCCGCGCCGCGACCGCGGCGGCGCTCGGTGCCGCGTACGCCCCGCCGCAGCTCGCCGACACCGGCCGCGACCTGGTCTTCCACGCCAGCGCCAGCGCCGCCGGCCTCCAGCGCAGCCTCGACCTGCTCGCGCCGCAGGGCACCGTCGTCGAGCTCAGCTGGTACGGCGACCGCGAGATCGGCCTGCGCCTGGGCGGGGTGTTCCACTCCGGCCGCCTGACCATCCGCGCCAGCCAGGTCGGCACGGTGTCCCCGGCCCGCGCCGCCACCCGCACCTTCACCGACCGGCTCGCGCTCGCCCTCGACCTGCTGCGCGACCCCGTGTTCGACACCCTGGTCACCGGCGAGTCCCCGTTCGGGCGGCTGCCGGACGTCATGGCCGGGCTCGCCGACGGCACCCGCCCGGCCCTGTGCCACGTCATCACCTACGACGGAGAGTGAACCCCTTGTTCAGCGTCACGGTCCGCGACCACATGATGGTCGCGCACAGCTTCCGGGGCGAGGCCTTCGGCCCGGCCCAGGCCCTGCACGGGGCGACGTTCCTGGTCGACGCCACGTTCCGGCGGGCCGAACTGGACGGCGACGGGATCGTGGTGGACATCGCCGCCGCCGCGCGCGAGCTGAACGCCGTGCTGGCCGCGTTCCACCTGCGCAACCTCGACGACGACCCGGCGCTGGCCGGCCGCAACACCACCACCGAGGTGATGGCCCAGGTCGTCGCCGACCGCCTGGCCGAGCGGGTGCGCGCCGGGGCGTTCGGGCCCGGCGCGCTCGGGCTGTCCGGGATCGCGGTCACCCTGCACGAGTCGCACGTGGCCTGGGCGAGCTACGAGCGGCCGTTGTGACCGCGGCCGGGCTCGGCGGCGGGCCGCCGGGCCGTCCCGGCACCCTGCCCGTCCCCGCGCCCGGCGACCTGGGCACGGTCCACGTCGTCCTGCCCGGCGACATCGACGACCCGGCGGCGCCCAGCGGCGGCAACCGCTACGACCGGCGGATCTGCGCCGGGCTGGCGGGCGCGGGCTGGACGGTGCGTGAGCACGGCCTGCCCGGGGCGTGGCCGCACCCCGGCCCGAATGCCGTCCGGCGGCTCACGACGCTGCTCGCCGCGCTGCCCGACGGCGCGACCGTGCTGGTCGACGGCCTGGTCGCGGTCGGCGTGCCGGAGCCGCTGACCGCCCATGCGGCGCGGCTGCGGACGGTCGTGCTGGCGCACATGGTGTTCGGCGACGCCGACGCGGCGCTGGCCGGGGCGGAGCACGCGGTCCTGACGGCCGCCCGCGCCGTCGTCACCACCAGCCGGTGGTGCCGCGAGCGGCTGATCAGCCGGTACGGACTACCGCCCGCCACCGTCCACGCCGCACCGCCCGGCGCCGACCCCGCCGCCGTCGCCCCCGGCACCCCTGTGGGCACCCGGCTGCTGTGCGTGGCCGCCGTCGCCGCCCACAAGGGACACGACACCCTGGTCGCGGCACTGACCACGCTGACCGGCCTGGACTGGGACTGCACCTGCGTCGGCCCGCTCGACCGCGACCCCGCGTTCACCGCCCGGCTGCGCGCCGACGCGGCCCCGCTCGCCGGCCGGCTGCACCTGACCGGCCCGCGCACCGGCCCGGACCTCGACGCCGCGTACGCCGCCGCCGACCTGCTGGTGCTGGCCTCGCGCGGCGAGTCGTACGGCATGGTGATCACCGAGGCGCTGGCCCGGGGCGTCCCCGTGCTGGCCACCGACGTGCAGGGGCTGCCCGAGGCGCTGGGCCGGGCCCCGGACGGCACCCGGCCCGGCCTGCTCGTCCCGCCCGGCGATCCGGCCGCGCTCGCCGCCGCGCTGCGCCGCTGGCTCACCGACCCCGGCCTGCGCACCACGCTCCGCCGCGCCGCGCTGGGCCGCCGCGCCACGCTGACCGGCTGGGACCGCACCACCGCCGCGATCTCCGGCGTGCTGGCGTCACTGCCGGCCGAACCCGCGCTCCCCGGCGGCCGGACTGTGTATAACTCCACAGACGAGCCACGGAAGGAATGACGTGCGGCCGAACATGCGCGACGGGTGGGCCTGGGCCCGGCTGCTCGGCGGGCTGCTCCTGCTCGGCCTGCTGGTGTGGCAGGTCGGCACCGGCCCGTTCCTCGACGGCGTACGCCGCGTCGACCCGGTGGTGCTGGCCGCCGCGCTCGGCCTCGGCGCGCTGGCCACCGTCGGCAGCGCCTGGCGCTGGTCCCTGGTCGCGGCCGGGCTCGGCGTACGGCTGCCGCTGCGCCGCGCCGTCGCCGCCTACTACCGCTCGCTGCTGATCAACACGACCGTGCCCGGCGGGGTCGTCGGCGACGTGCACCGGGCTGTGCGGCACGGGCTCGACATCAGCGACCTGCGCCTGGCCGCACGCGCCGTGGTGCTGGAACGCGCCATCGGGCTGGCCGTGCAGGTCGCCGCGTCCACGCTGCTGCTGCTGGTGCTGCCCTCGCCGGTGCGCGCCCGGATGCCCCTGATCGCCGGGGCCGTGCTCGCCGCCGGGCTGGTCCTGGCGGTGGCGGGCCGGGTGCTGCTGCGGGGCCGCACCGCCCGCTGGGCCCGTACGCTGCGCGCCACCGGCGCCGACGTCCGCGCCGCGCTGCGCGGGCGCCGGTGGCTCGGCATCGCCGCCGCCTCCGCCCTCATCGTCCCCGCACACCTGGTGCTGTTCCTGCTCGCCGCCCGCACCGCGGGCGCCACCGCCCCGGCATCCCTGCTCGTGCCGCTGACCCAGCTCGCCCTGCTGGCCATGGCCCTGCCGCTGAACGTGGCCGGCTGGGGGCCGCGCGAAGGCGTCGCCGCCTGGGCGTTCGCCGCCGCCGGGCTGACCGCCGCCCAGGGCGTCGCCACCGCCGCCACGTACGGCGTGCTCACCCTCGCCGCCACCCTCCCCGGCGTCCTCACGCTCCTCCCTGAGCGAAGGAAGGGCACCCTCCCATCGGAATCCGAGGTGGAAGGGCCCCTTCCCCACCCCGCGACGGCGCTGGAGGCCGCGCGGCGATGAACCAGCCAGCACCGCCCCGTTCAGGAGGAACCGACGTGCCGCCCGACGACGAGCTCACCGCGCCCGCCACCCGACGCACGACGGCACGGGCGGTCGCGGGACGGGTGCTCACCGGACTCGCGCTGGTGGTGCTGCTGGCGGTGCTGCTCGCGCCGGAGCGGATCTCGCAGCTCAGCCCGGCCGGGTTCGTACGCGTACCCGTCGACGGGCTGGTCGCGATCGGCCTGGTGCTGGCCCTGCCGCAGCGGGCCCGGCGGATCGCGGTGCCCGTCCTCGGGGCGCTGCTCGGGGTGCTCGCCGTGCTGAAGGTGGTCAGCCTCGGGTTCTCCCAGTTCCTGGACCGGCCGTTCAACCCGGTGCAGGACGGGTCGTTCCTGGACGCGGCGGTGGAATACGTGCGCCGGTCGGCCGGGGACGGGCTCGCCGACGCCGTCGTGGCGGGCGCGGTCGCGCTGGCGGTCGGCCTGATCCTGCTGACCAGCGTGTCGTTTCGCCGCATCACCCGGGTGGCCGTCGCACACCGCACCGCCGGTGCCCGCACGCTGGCCCTGCTCACGGTGGTCTGGGCCGCCTGCGCGCTGACGGGCGCCCAGCTCGTGCCCGGACTGCCGGTGGCCGCGCACGACACCTACGATCGGGTCGCGCAGCTGCGCGCCGGGGCCCGCGACCACGACGCGTTCCTCGGCCAGCTCGCGGCCGACGCCTACGCGCAGGTGCCCGGGTCGCAGCTGCTCACCGGGCTGCGCGGCAAGGACGTCCTGGTCACCTTCGTCGAGAGCTACGGCCGGATCGCGCTGTCCGACCCCGAGCTGGCCGCGCAGGTCGAACCGGTGCTGACCACCGGATACGAGCGGCTGCGCGCCGCCGGGTACACCGCCCGCAGCGGCTGGCTCACCTCGTCCACCGCCGGGGGCGGCAGCTGGCTGGCCCAGTCGACCCTGCTGTCCGGCCTGTGGATCGACAGCGCACCCCGCTACCAGGCGTTCCTCTACAGCCACCGGATGACGCTGAGCAGCGCGGCCAAGCTGGCCGGATGGCACACCGCGTCGGTCATGCCCGCCACCACCCAGCCGTGGCCCGAGGGCGCCGTCTACGGCTACCACCAGACCTACATCGGGCCGGACCTGGGCTACCAGGGGCCGACGTACAGCTTCGGGGTCATTCCCGACCAGTACACGCTGTCGGAGTTCCAGCGGCGCGAGCGCGGCGACGGCCATACCCCCGTGATGGCGGCGATCGCACTGATCTCCAGCCACTCCCCCTGGCAGCCGGTGCCGCCCATGCTCGGGTGGGACCGGGCCGGGGACAGCTCGGCGTACCCGGCCGAGCCGCGCGCCGACGCCCTCACCGAGCAGGACCACGACCGGGTCCGCACCGCCTACCGCACCGCCGTCGCCTACTCGCTGGAGACCCTGATCTCGTACGTCGAGCACTACGGCGGCAACGACCTGGTCATGGTGTTCCTGGGCGACCACCAGCCCGCGCCGTCGGTGACCGGCGCGGACGCCAACCGCGACGTGCCGGTCACGATCCTGGCCCACGACCCGGCCGTGCTCGACCGCGTCGCGTCCTGGGGCTGGCAGCCCGGCCTGCGCCCCGGCCCGGACGCACCGGTCTGGCGCATGGACGCCTTCCGCGACCGCTTCCTGGCCGCGTTCGGCGGCCCGGCGCCCGCGCCGACCCCGCACTGACCTCGACCGACGTATATGCATTGACCCGCGTCACGGTCCGACCGCACGCTGGTGACGCCGCACCGCCACGGTGACGGGCCACAGGCGACGGAGGTCGAACGCATGCGCCACACCAGGATCGGGCTCCGGCGGACGCTGGCCGCGCTGGCCGCCGCGCTGCTGCTGGCGGCGGGCACCGGCTGCGACCCGATCACCGACGACCCGCCCGCCGGACCCGGTGCCAAGCCGGAGGCCGAGGGCTGCTCGGTCGATCAGAGCCGCACCCAGGCCCTGCTGCCGAAGGACGGCTTCGAGGTCTGGGAGGAGAAGCACCACGTCACGGTCAACCCGTGCCTGGAGTTCCTCGACCTGGTCTCCACCGTGCTGGACCTCGTCCCCGAGGCCGAGCGCAAGCAGGTCAGGCGGTTCGACGCGTTCCGGTCCAAGCTGACCACGACGGTGAACCGGCTCAACGACCTCAAGGACGTGATCCAGTGCGGCTACCAGACCGACCGCCTGGCCGTCGGCGTCTACCAGGGTACGAAGATCAAGTGGTCGGTCGGCGCGGTGCTCGTCATCCGCGGTGACGCCGACGCCTTCCTCGACGTGTCCGGCTGCTACCTGGGCAAGCTGATCCGCAACTACATCTGCCCCGGCTGCGGCGGCGGCGAGGAGCGGCCCAAACCCGAGATCCGGCCGTGCTTCGACTACGCGCGGAAGACCTCGGGCGGCCAGGACTTCACCGTGCTCTGGGTCGCCTCCAGCAACATCCTCTGCGCGGGCCTGCACGACGCGTTCACCGACGACTTCGACAAGGACCTCCAGCAGGCCGAGACCCTGGGCCGGCCGACGCTGGTGATCCGCGACGCCGCCGCGACCACGGCCACGCGCAAGGGCGCGATCCCGTACGGCAGCACCGTCTACCTCCAGTGCTACACCAAGGGCGAAACGGTCAGCAGCCCGGTCAGCGACTACGGCCCGACCACGACGGACCAGTGGGACCGCGTCACCTTCGACGGCGTCACCGGGTTCGTCTCGCACGCGTGGATCAGCGAGCGCAACGACGAGGCACCCCCGCCGATCGGCGGCGGGCAGCCGTCCGACTATCCGGAGACCGGCTACAACCTGCCCGAATGCACGTAGGACGGAGCGGGTCCGGGGCGGCGGCTCGCCGCCCCGGACCTCAGCGGATGCTGACCGAGTAGCGGCGCAGCCAGGCGTCGAGCTCCAGCACGTACGCCACGTGCTGGGTCGCCGTCCAGTCGTCCAGGTGCCCGTGGTTGACGTCCAGCAGCGCCTTCAGCCGCCGCGCCGACACCAGCCGGAACACCGGCGCACCCGGCTCGGCCAGCAGCTCGCGGGCCCGCTCCCACAGCGCGTCCTGGTACGGCGCGGTCAGGCTCGCCGGATAGCCCGACTTGGGCCGCCAGGTGACCTGCTCGGGCAGCAGCCCGTCGACCGCCTCGCGCAGCAGCCCCTTCTCCAGGCCCCGGGCCCGGTGCAGGCCGGCGCCGATGTTCCAGGTGTACTGCACCAGCCGGTGGTCCAGGAACGGCACCCGCACCTCGACCCCGTGCGCCATCGCCAGCCGGTCGGCCCGGCGCAGCAGGAACGCCAGGTAGAAGACGATGGTCAGCCAGCGGACCTCGCGCAGCCGGCGGCTGGGCCCGGTCTCGCCGTCCAGCGACGGCATCTGCTCCAGCGCGGCCAGGCAGCGCTGCCGGGCGTACCGGACCGGCCGCACCTGCCGCAGCGTCTCCCGCCGCAGCACCCCCACCAGCGGCTGGTACGTCGACGACCACGGGAACGTGCCGCGCGGGGCGGCCGCCGCGTCGTGCCAGCGGTAGCCCGCGAACAGCTCGTCGGCGCCCTCGCCGGACAGCACCACCCGCCGGTGCGGGCTGATCCGCGCGAACAGGTGCGACAGCGACGCGTTGATGGTGGTCAGGCTGGGCAGGTCCATCGAGCACAGGGTCGCGTCGTGCGCCCGCAGCAGGTCACCGGTGCCGACCTCGACGGTGCGGTGCTCGGTGGCGGCGTGCCGGGCCACCGCCAGCGCGTACGGGTGGTCGTGGCTGCGGTGGAACGCGCTGGCGGCGTGCGCGGCGGCGCTGCCGTGGTCGACGTCGAAGGTGAGCAGCGGCTGGGTGGTCGTCCCGGCGGCCAGCGCCACCACGGCCGAGCTGTCCAGCCCGCCCGACAGCAGCGCGCCCACCGGCACGTCGGCGGCCGCCTGCTCGATCACGGCCCGTTCCAGCAGGTCGCGTACGCGGCGGACGGTGGTCTCGCGGTCGTCGAGGTGCGGGTGGCTCTCCAGCTGCCAGTAGTGGCGCCGGGTCAGCCCGTCGCGGTCGTAGCGCAGCACGGTCGCGGGCGGCACCTCCTCGATGCCGCGCAGCACCGCGTGCCCCGGCGAGGTCATCGGCACCAGGCCCAGCAGCTCGCCGAGCCCTTCGGTGTCGACCTCGGCGGTGATGTCGGGGTGGGCCAGCAGCGCCTTGAGCTCCGAGCCGAACACCACGTCGGTGGGGGTGCGCGCGAAGTAGAGCGGCTTGACGCCGAGCCGGTCGCGCACGAGCAGCAGCAGCTCCAGGTCGCAGTCCCACAGCCCGAACGCGAAGATCCCGCGCAGGTGGTGCACGAAGTCCTCACCCCAGTGCAGGTACGCCCGCAGCACGACCTCGGTGTCGCTGCGGCCGGTGAACCGGTGCCCGGCGGCGGTGAGCTGCTCGCGCAGCTGGAAGTGGTTGTAGACCTCGCCGCTGAACGTGATCGCGACCTCGCCGCTGCCGGGGCGCCGCACCAGCATGGGCTGGGCGCCGCCGGAGCGGTCGATGATGGCCAGCCGGTTGTGTCCGAAGGCGACGTGATCGTCTACCCATACGCCCGCGTCGTCCGGGCCGCGGTGGTGCTGTGTCGCGGTCATCGCATCGATGACCTGCCTGTTCCGGGCCTGGCCCTGCCACCAGGCGACCAGTCCCGCAATCCCGCACATCTGCCCCTCCATTTTGGTCAAGGGGAGTGACTCTAGTGAGGGAAGTCGATCAGACATTCACTCATTTCCGGAGATACCCGATACGCCGATAGCACCACGTCGATGCACTTCCCCACCCCACCAGCCCACACTTTCCTAGGGTGTTTTCGAACACACGTTCGAAAACACCGCCCTCCCCCTCCCCCACCCCGCCAAGATCGGCGTGCAGTTTCGGGGAAAGTGCTGGAATCTTGGCGGGTATTCCTGCACTTTCCCCGAAACTGCACGAATGTCGCCGTTCGCACCTAACCTCGGCGGAGAGGTGCCGTGCGCCGGGGCCGGCGCGGCGGGCACCCGTCGGGCCCGAGCCGGAGGAGCAGCGATGACCAGCACACTGCCTCGCGCAGCGGATGCGGCGCAGGCGTACCGGTTCGAGCACGGGTATCCGGCCGACGCCGCGGTGGCGCAGATCCGGGACGACGCCGACCTGGCGCGGGCGGTGACGGCGTACCGGTTCTGGTATCCGACCGTCTCGGCCGAGGGGATCTTCAACGGCAGCCGCGAGCTCGGCCTGGAGGACGGGCGCACCATGGCCGTCATGGCCACCTCGCCCCGGCAGGTCGGCTTCACCCTGAACTCCGACACCCCGTACGGCGCGGCCGCGCTCGACCTGACCGGCGGCCCGATGGTGGTCGAGCTGCCGGCCGGCCCCTACATCGGACTCGTCGACGACCACCACCAGGCCTGGATCGCCGACCTGGGCATCCCCGGGCCGGATGCGGGCAAGGGCGGGCGGCACGTGATCCTGCCCCCCGGCTACACCGGCGCGGTGCCCGACGGGCACCACGTCGGGCGGGCCGCCACGTACAAGGTGCTGCTGGCCGTGCGCGCGCTGCCGCTGGACGGCAACCTGGGCCGGGCCCTGGACGCGCTGCGCCGGATCAAGGTGTACCCGCTCGGCCACCCGGACCGGCCGCTGGAGATCGTCGACACCACCGACCGCGACATGGACTTCACCTGCCTGCGCTGGGAGGACGACTTCGAGTTCTGGCAGGTCCTGCACCGCGTGGTGGAGACCGAGCCCGTCATCGACGCCTACCGCGGCATGTACGGCCTGCTCACCACGCTCGGCATCATCAAGGGCCAGCCGTTCACGCCCGACCAGCGGATGACCTCGATCCTGTCCCGGGCCGCCCGCATCGGCCGCGACCAGTTGCTGGTCTCCGCGTTCGCCAGCGCCCGGCGCGACCGGATGGCCTGGCCGGACCGGCGCTGGGAGTGGGCGGGCCTGGTGCCCGACGACCCCGACTTCCAGACCCCGGTCGGGCTGGACCTGGAGGCGCGCGACCGGTGGTTCGCCCAGGCGATCGTCGCCTCCCCCGCCATGTTCCGGCGGCAGGTCGGCGGCGGCTCGCTCTACTGGCTGGCCGCCCGGGACGCCACCGGGGCCTACCTGGACGGCGGGGCGAACTACACCCTCGTGGTGCCGCAACCGGTGCCCGCGAACCTGTTCTGGTCGGTCACCGCGTACGACGCGCAGACGCGCTCGCAGGTGCAGGCCGCGCAGGGCCGGGCGGCACTGCGGTCGCTGGTCGAGCTGCGCGGGGTGACCGGCACCGACCCGGTGACGCTCCACTTCGGGCCGACCCCGCCGGCCGAGAACTCGGACACGCACTGGATCCAGACGGTGCCGGGGCGAGGCTGGTTCACCTACCTGCGGATCTACGGGCCGGAGCAGGCGGCGTTCGACGGCGTCTGGCGCCCCGGGGACCTCACCCGCGCCTGACCTCCACCGTCCGGATCAGCGGCGCAGCAGGGCGACGAAGGCCCGGAACGCGTCGGTCATCCGCACCTCGTCGGGGTCGAGCAGCCATTGCAGCTGCAACCCGTCCATGACCGCCACCAGCAGCGCCCCGGCCTGCTCGTGGGTCAGCCCGGCGGGCAGGTCGTCGCCGAGGTCGCGGCGGACGGCCTCGGCCATGACCGCGCGCACGGCCCGGTAGCGCTCGGTGAAGAACGGCTTGGCGGGGTGCTCGTCGGTGACGCTGTCGGCGGCGAGCACCGTGAACGACTGCACCAGGCCGGGCCGCGCGGTGTTGTGCGCGACGACCTTCTCCAGGGCGTCCAGGCCGCAGTCGTCGGGGTAGGCGTGCCGGTCGAGGTCGTCGCGCAGCCGCAGCACCTCGGCCAGCAGCGCGTCCTTGCTCGGGAAGTAGTGCAGCAGGCCCTGCTGGGTCAGGCCGACCCGCTCGGCGACGGCGGCCAGCGAGGCGCCCCGGTAGCCGCGCTCGGCGAAGACCTCCAGGGCGGCGGCGAGGATCTCCGACCGCCGCCGCTCCGGTGGGAGCCTGCGCCGCGGGTGTGTCATGGACCGGAGCATATCGGCCCGTAGAATCACGGGATGGTAACGGTGCCTACCGAGCACTCGGTAGGTAGTGCAGGATGGCGGCATGTCAGCGCTGCGTACCGAGCATGAGGCCGCGGTCGAGTCCGCCCTGGCCGCGCTCGACCTCGACACCAAAGTCAGCATCCTGTCCGGGCAGGACATGTGGTCGCTTCCGGCCGTGCCCGCGATCGGGCTGGCCTCGATCGTGATGAGCGACGGCCCCATCGGCGTACGCGGCACCCAGTGGAGCGCCGCCGACCCGTCGATCGCGCTGCCCAGCCCCACCGCGCTGGCCGCCACCTGGGACCCGGAGCTGGCCCGCCGCGCGGGCAACCTGCTCGGCCAGGAGGCCCGGCGCAAGGGCGTGCACGTGCTGCTCGCCCCCACGGTCAATCTGCACCGCAGCCCGCTGGGCGGCCGCCACTTCGAGGCGTACTCGGAGGACCCGCTGCTGACCGGGGCCATCGGCGCGGGCTACGTGCGCGGCGTGCAGGAGCACAGCGTGGGCACCACGGTGAAGCACTTCGTGGCCAACGACGCCGAGACCGACCGGTTCACCGTCGACAACCGGGTCAGCGAGAAGACGCTGCGTGAGGTGTACCTCGCCCCGTTCGAGGCGATCGTCGCGGCGGGCGCGTGGGGCGTGATGGCGGCGTACAACAAGGTCAACGGCACGACCATGACCGAGCACGCGCCCTTGCAGCGCGACGTGCTCAAGGGCGAGTGGGGCTTCGACGGCTTCATCATCTCCGACTGGATGGCCGCCCGCGACACCGTCGCCACCGTCACCGGCGGACTCGACGTGGCCATGCCCGCCGTGGGCAGCCCGTGGGGGCGGCGCCTGGCCGACGCGGTGCGCGCCGGCGCCGTCGACCCCGAGCTCGTCGACGACCAGGTACGGCGCGTGCTGCGCCTGGCGGCGCGGGTCGGGGCGCTGGACGGCGTACCCCCGGCGGTGCCCGCGGCCGACCGGCCCGCGGCGATCGACGGCGACGCGCTGGCCCGCGAGCTCGCGGCCCGCTCGTTCGTGCTGGCCGCCAACCCGCGCGGGGTGCTGCCGCTCGACCCGGCCGCGACCGGCACGATCGCGCTGATCGGCGCGCTGGCCCGCGACGCGCGCATCCTCGGCGGCGGCAGCGCCTTCGTCTTCCCGCCGCACGTGGTGTCTCCGCTGGACGGGCTCACCGCCGCCGGGCTGAAGGTCGAGTACGCCCTCGGCGCCGACCCGCGCACCAAGCTGCCCCCCGCGACCGGTCCGCAGTGGGCCGGGCTGACCGCGACGTTCCGCGACCGCGACGGCGCCGTCCTGCACACCACCCCGCTGGGCAGCGGGCGCGGCCTGTGGATGGAGCTGCCCGCCGGGGTGGACCGCGACAACCTCGCCACCGCCGAGATCACCGGCCGCCTCACCCCGGCCGTGACGGGAACCCACGAGCTGGGCGTACGCGGCGTCGGGCGGTTCACGCTGACCGCGGGCGAGCAGACCGTCTTCGACGGCGCGCTGCTGCCCGAGTCCAGCGACCCGGCCGCGATCTTCCTCGCCCCGCCGGAGCAGCGGTGCCCGATCGAGCTGGCCGCGGGCGTGCCCGTGGACGTGACCCTGCGCCAGCAGGTCATGCTGCCGGAAGGGTTCGCCGTGGTCTCGCTCACGCTCTCCTTCGGCGAGCCGACCGCCTCCGAGGACGCGCTGCTGGAGCAGGCGGTGCGCGCCGCGGCCGCGGCCGACGTCGCGGTCGTCGTCGTGGGCACCACCGAGGAGGTCGAGTCGGAGGGCTTCGACCGCACCTGCCTGGCCCTGCCCGGACGGCAGGACGAGCTCGTCGCCCGGGTCGCCGCCGCCAACCCGAACACGATCGTCGTGGTCAACGCCGGATCGCCGGTCGAGCTGCCGTGGGCCGACGACGTCGCCGCCGTGCTGCTCACCTGGTTCCCCGGGCAGGAGGCCGGGCACGCGCTGGCCGACGTGCTCACCGGCGCCGCCGAGCCGGGCGGCCGTCTGCCCACCACCTGGCCGGTCCGCGAGCAGGACTGCCCGGTGCTGGGCACCACGCCCGCCGACGGGGTGCTGGAGTACGCCGAGGACGTCCGGATCGGATACCGGGCCTGGGACGGGGCGCCGGTCGCGCCGCGCTGGTGGTTCGGGCACGGGCTCGGCTACACCACCTGGGCGTACGAGCAGCTGGCCGTCGACGGCGCCGAGGCTGTCGTGACCGTACGCAACACCGGCGCCCGCCCCGGCCGCGAGACCGTGCAGGTCTACGCCGACGGCCGCCTCGCGGGCTTCGCCACGGTCACCGCCGACCCCGGCCGGACCGCCACCGCCCGCATCCCGCTGCCCGAGCGCACCTTCCAGCACTGGGACGGCGGCTGGGCCCCCGTCCCCGGGCCGCACCACGTCACCGCGGGCCCGTCGTACGCCACCCGCCCCCTCACCACCACGCTCTGAGCGAAGGAAAGGCACCTTCTTATCGCTTGACGCGGTAGAAGGTGCCTTTCTTAATTCGCCCGGCTGCTCAGCTCTGGGCGGGGTCGAACGGGTTGACGATGGGGACGCCGGTGCGGACGAAGTCGACGACGTTGCGGGTCACCAGGGTCATCCGGTGCACCAGCGCGGTCGCGGCCATCAGCCCGTCGACGATCGGCGGGATGTACGGCGGCACGTTGAGCCGCCCCCACTGCTGCGCCACCTCGACGGTGACCGGCAGGATCCGGTCCTGGTACATCGCGACCAGCCCGTCCAGCCACTGCTCCAGCACCTCGGCCTGCCCCGGCTTGCGCGGCCGCAGCCGCTCGACGCCCTGCCGGATCTCGCCGACGACCAGGACGCTGATGTAGACGTCGGCGTGCTGGTGCGCCTGGTGCCAGGCCAGCACGTTCTCATCCGGGGTACGCCGGCGCAGCTCCGACACCACGTTGGTGTCGAGCAGGAACGCCGTCACTCGCCCAGGTCGATCTCGCGCGGCAGCTCGCGGCTGCGCTCGACGGTGAACTCGTCGCCCGCGACCGCGTCGGCGCGCAGATAGCTCATGAACCCGACCGGCTCGCCGCGCAGCCGCCGGTACTCGTCGATGTCGAGGACGACCGCGATCTCCTGACCGTGCTTGGTCACGATCTGCGGTTCCCCTTCGGCGGCGCGCAGCACCTCGCTGAACCGCTGCTTCGCCTCCTGCACCTGCCAGCGCACGACCACCTCCAGCACTCTGTCTAGACAGACCAGACTCTACCCGGCGAGGTGCCGAGTCGTCCCGACCCGCCGTGATCACTGTTTCGGGGACCGTGCGGGCCTGCATGATCGGCGTTTGCGGTCACGGTGTGGCCTGCACAGACAGGTCTTGACCGCCGACAGCGATCACCCCGGCTACCGGGCGCGGAGCGCCGGTGCCCCGGGCCTGGTGGCCCGGCGGTGTCGGTGCGGCGTGTGATGCTGGCGCGGTGATCCTCACCTTCGACGCCGAGCTGTGGCTGTGGGACGCCCGACGCGACGAGAGCTGGACCTTCGTCAGCCTGCCGCAGGACGGGTCCACCGAGATCCGCGAACTGTCCGACGGGCCGCGCCGGGGGTTCGGCTCCCTGCGGGTGCGGGTGACCGTCGGTGCCACCACGTGGCAGACCTCGATCTTCCCGGACAGCGGGCGCGGCTGTTACGTGCTGCCCGTCAAGCGAGCCGTTCGCAAGGCCGAGCGGCTCGACGTGGGCGACGTGCTGTCGGCGACCGTCGAGGTGCTGGACCTGTGACGGTGCGCTGGCGGCGTGGGGGCACGCCGCCAGCGCGGTCCCGGTCAGGCCTGCGCGGCGACGGCGCGCAGCTGGCCCAGGGTGGTGCCGAAGCCCTTGCCCGAGGCGGCCGGGTCCTCGACGAGCAGGCCGGTCACGGCCATCGCCTGCGACCGGGTGGTGACGGCCGACTGGTCGCCGGCGCCGGTGACGTCGAAGACGCCGAAGTCGCCGCTGAGGGTGCTGTACGACCCCGCCTCGACCTGGGCCAGGTACAGCACGACGGCCTGGCCCGGCTCCAGCTTCGACATGTGCTGCATGTCGACGGTCTGCCCGTTCAGGCCGGTCAGCTTGAGGACGTCGCCGACCTTGGCGGTGGCGCCGTTCGCGGCGCGCAGCACCTCGTCGACGCGCAGCCCGGCCGCCGTGATCTGGCCGCGGACCACCAGGTCCGCCGCCGCCGTGAGCTCCTTGACCGTGGTGTATCCGCGCAGCTTGCCCCGCACCGGCGGGACGGCCTCGGACGGCGCTGCGGTCGCGGCGGCGCTGCTGGTCGCGGGCGCCGCCGCCGGGGTCACCGGGTCGGCGCCGCAGGCCGCCAGGGCGGCCGTCGCGAGGACGGCCGCGGCGGCCAGGGCCAGGGTGCGGCGGGGGGTGTGTGCCATGGGAATGCTCCTTGCGTCTGGCGCCACCCGGACCGTCCGGCCCGGTGCGGCGCTGCCTTCCCCCTCTATCTGTGCGCCGCCCGCGACGAGTTCCCGTTCGCAGCAGTTTTTTCTAGCCCACCTCCCGGGCCACGGCGCGCAGGTCGTCGAGCGGGGCGGTGAAGTGGCGCTGCCGCGCGGTGGCGTCCTCGTCGCGCAGGCCGGTGACCGCCATCGTCTGCGAGCGCGCCACGGCCGCGTCACCGACCACGTCGAACACCCCGAAATCCCCGCTGAGCGGGGTGTACCCGCCCGCCCCGTCGGCGGCCAGGTAGAGCACGGCGTGCTGGCCGGGCTCCAGCCGCGACATGCCCGCCAGCTCCGGCACGCGCAGGGTGAGCTCGGCGGTGTCGGGCAGGCCGGGGGCGCGGCGCAGCACCTCGGCGACGCGGAAGGCGGCGACCCGGTCCGGGCCGGTGCCGTCGGCCCGGGTCACCTCGCCGCGCACCACCAGGTCGGCGGCGGCGGTGAGCTGGCGGACGGTGCCGTACGCACGGATCTTGGCGATCTGGCCGCCGGGCGTGGCCGATGCCGGCGCGGAGACCGCGGGCGTCGGCACCGCCACGACCGGGCCGGAGCCCGTGTTCGCGACCACCGCCGCCACCGTTCCGGCGACGACGGCCACCGACGCCAGGGCCAGGGCCGGACGCAGCAGGCCGAGCCGGGGTGCCCGGCGCGGCGGGGCCGTGATCGCGGCCAGCAGCCGCTGCCGGTGCAGCTCGCGGCGGCCGGGCGGCAGGTCGCGGGAGCCGGGGTCGGGCAGCAGTTCGGCGAGTTCGGCCAGCTCGGCGCGCTCGGACGGGTCCAGCGGCGGGTGCACCTTCATCGGTTGACCTCCTGTGCGAGCCCGGCGGTGTCACGTACCTGAGTTGTCTGTCCGACCGGGCGGGCCGGGTTCCGGGCGGCCTGCGCCGCGTCGACGAGCCCGCGCAGCCGGGCACGGGCCCGCGACAGCCGCGAGCGCACCGTGCCGACCGGCACGCCCAGCGCCCGCGCGGCCGACTCGTAGTCCAGCCCCTCCCACAGGCACAGCGTCACCACCTCGCGCTCCTGGCGGCGCAGCTGCGCCAGCGCGCCGATCGCGGCGGTGATCCGGTCGCGGTCGTCGAGCCGTCCGGCGACCGCCTCGGCGTGGTCGGGCTCGGTGAGTTCGGCCGCGGCCAGCGCGGACGCGGCCGCGCGGTAGCGGCGGTTGCTGCGGGTGTGGTTGCGCGCCTCGTTGGTGGCGATGCCGAGCAGCCACGGCCGCAGCGAGCCGCCCTCGTCGTCGATCCGGGCCCGCGAGCGCCAGGCTTGCAGGTACGTGGCGGCCATGACGTCCTCCGCGACCGACCAGTCGGCGGTGAGCCGGAACGCGTGGTTGTAGACCGACCGCGCGTACTGGTCGTACAGCTCGGAAAACGCGCTGGCATCGCCGGCTCGTATCCGGGCGCGCAGACTCGACTCCATGACCGTTTCTCTGTCCCGCGGCGGCCCCGAGTTCCCGTGATCCAGGTCACCGTGCCGCCACTGCCCCGTCCGGCGACCATATCCGGCCCGACCACCCTCCGCCCAAGCCCCGACCACTCCACCCACCCCAAGATCGGCCAAGTTGCCGGGCAATCGGGCGTATGACACCCCCGCTTTCGCCCGATTGCCCGGCAACTTGGCGGATCTTGGGGGTGGCCCTCAGGCGCCCGGCGGGGTTTGCGGCGGGTGTCCACATAGATCGGCGCGGCTAGGATGCTGTTGCGTGACAGAGAACCCGATACCTGCCCGCCGAAGCGGGAACCTCCTGTTCGGACTGCTAGCGCTCATTCCCGCGATCGTCCTGCTGCTCACCGGCTACCTCGTGCCGACGGTGCGTACGGTGCTGGCCAGCTTCACCGACGCCTCGCTGCTGTCCAAGCCGAGTGAGTCGGTCGGGCTGGAGAACTACTCCGACATCGGCGGGCGCTTCGGCGAGTCGCTGGTCGGGCCGCTGGTGCTGGCCGTCGCGCTGACCTTCGCCGCGCTGGTCGGCGGGGTGCTGGCCTGGCTCGCCGCGCGGGCCGGACGCCCCGCGCGGTGGACGCTGCGGGCGGCGTTCGCGCTGCCGATGGCGGCGGTGGGCAGCGCGGTCGCGGCCGTCTCCTGGCTGCTGGCGTTCAAGGGTGCGCCGGTGAACGCCGGGCTGGCCCAGTTCGCCGCCTTCGTCGGGCTGGTCGTGGGCCTGGGCGCGACGGGATACCTGCTGGTGTTCCGCCACTCGACCCGGCTGTCCGACACCTGGCCGGGCACGCTGCTGGTGACCGGGGTCGTCGCGGCGACGTCGCTGGCGTACGCGGTGCAGTCGTTCGCGTTCCCGCTGCTGCTGGTGTCCAGGGACAGCCCGCGCGGCAGCCGGACCCCGTCGATGCTCATCTTCGACACCGCGTTCCGCTTCGCCCGGCTCGGGCAGGCCAGCGCCGGTGCGGTGCTGCTGTGGCTGCTGCTGGCGGTGCTCGGCCTCGGCGTCGCGGTCTGGCTGATCATGGCGCGGGCCCGGGTCGAGGCGGCCGAGCCCGAGCAGCCGGTGGACGGCCAGGCGGCCGGACAGGCAGCCTGGCGCGTGGTGAGCGTGCTGGCCACGGTGGTGGCGGTGCTGGTCGCGCTGGCCGGCCTGGTGCCGCTGCTGCTGCACTCGTTCGATTTCCCGACCCGGGCGATGGGCTCGGGCGTGCTGCCGCACCTGGTCTCCACCTGGGTGCCGCCGCTGCTGTCGACCGGGCTCGGGGTGGTGGCGGCGGCGCTGGCCGGATACGGCATCGGCGCGCTGCGACCGCTCGGGCGGCTCAGCGGCCTGCTGCTGCTGCCGTTCGCGCCGTGGCTGTTCACCGGCCTGCCCGTGCTGACCCCGGACGCCTTCGCGCACCGGGGCGAGGACGGCACCCTGTTCCTGACCCTGATCCCGCCCGCGAGCCTGAGCATCCCGGTGCTGTTCGGCAGCGCGCTGCTGTTCGCCGGGGTGCGCTGGACCCGGGCGCTGCCGGTCGTCGCGGCGGCCGGGCTGCTGGTCTGGGTCACCGCCGCCCAGGACCTGTGGTGGCCGCTGATCGTCTCGCTGGAGCCGGACGACATGCCGGTCCAGGTGCTGCTGGTGCAGGTCGTCAACCGGTTCGCCGGTCCCGACGGCGCGCCCACCGGGTGGGCGTACCCGCTGCCGGTCCTGCTGCTGGTCGCGGCGGCCATTGCCGCCGTGCAGATCTTCGTGCTGGACCGGCTGGTGCTGCGCACGGGCCGGGAGGAGCCGGTCGCGGCCGAGGTTCCGCCGCTGCCCTGACAGCAGGTGCCGTGGCGAAGGCGGTCGCCCTCGCCACGGCACCGCCCGGTGTCAGCCCAGCGGATTGCGGCGTCGCCGCTGCAGCACCACGATCCGGGCCACGGCTCCGAAAAACAGCAGCGCGCCGGGCACGAGCATGCCGAAGACGGCCGCGCGGGTGTCCGCCAGCTCCTGCTCGTACGTGGTGACGTCCGGCCAGCTGCCGCACACCTCGCCCGGGTGGATGGCCTCGCCTCGGCACATGACGTCCCCGCTGGCCATGATGATGGCGACGAGCATCAGCACCGCCCCCATGAAGAGACTGGTGTATCGGTGGAGCAAGACGCTGACGGGTATCACGAGGACCCTTCCCATCGACAGGCCGGACTGTCCGCTGGGCGCGAATCCGGCACTTAGTTTGGCGTCCATTCAAATACATGAGCATCGAGCCGGTCCAGCCCCGCCTTCGCGGTGCTGCTCAGGGGCGCGAAAAAACTCGCTGAGATTTTCCGGCCCGGCTGTCGATCCGGCGCCGGGCCGTTCGACCTGGGGGTGAGAGGGTGGGGTTGCCACCCCGAAGATCGAACTAGGAGACGAACGATGGCCAAGTACATGCTGATCATGCGGGGCTCGGACGAGTCGATGGCGAAGATGATGGAGACGCCGTTCGAGCAGATGCTGGAGACGGTGGGCCGCTTCAACGACGAGCTGATCCGGGCCGGGGTGCTGGTCGCGGCCGAGGGCCTGGACGACCCGTCCCAGGGTGTGGTGATCGACTACAGCGGCGAGACCCCGGTGGTCACCGACGGCCCGTACGGCGAGACCAAGGAGCTGTTCGGCGGCTTCTACCTGCTGGAGGTGGCCTCGAAGGAGGAGGCCGTCGAGTGGGCCAAGCGGATGCCGGGCTTCCCGGGCTCCAAGTGCGAGATCCGCCGGGTGCCGACCATCGACGAGTTCCCGCAGGACAACGAGTGGATCATCAAGGAGCGGGCCTGGCGCGAGCGGACCGGTCAGCTCTGATGTCCGAGCTGGTCGACGGCCCGCCTGTCGCCGAGGCGGCGCGGCGGGCCGTCGAGGCCGTCTGGCGTATCGAGTCGGCGCGCATCGTCGGCGCGCTGGCCCGCTACACCGGGGACTTCGCGCTGGCGGAGGACGTCGCGCAGGAGGCGCTGGCCGAGGCGCTGGTGACCTGGTCGCGCGACGGTGCGCCCGACAACCCGGTCGGCTGGCTGCTGGCCACCGCGCGCCGGCGGGCCATCGACGGCTTCCGCCGCCGCGCGGCCCGCGACCAGCGGTACGCCCTGCTCGCGGGCGAGCTCGCCGAGGGTGAGGCGACCGCGGGCGCGCTGCCGCAGCACGGCGACGACCTGCTGTGGGACCCCGACCGCATCGACGACGACGTGCTCGCGCTGATGTTCGTGTCCTGCCACCCCGTGCTGGCCCCCGAGGCCCGGGTGGCGCTGACCCTGCGCGTGGTCGGCGGCCTGGGCAGCGAGGAGATCGCGCGGGCGTTCCTGGTGCCGGTGCCTACGGTCCAGGCCCGGATCACCCGGGCGAAGAAGACGATCGCCGCGGCGGCGGTGCCGTTCGAGGTGCCGCCGGTCCAGCAGCGGCGCGAGCGGCTCGGCGGGGTGCTGAGCGTGCTGTATGTGATCTTCACCGAGGGCTCGACGGCGACCAGCGGCGACCAGCTGCTGCGCACCGACCTGGCGTACGAGGCGATCCGGCTGGCCCGGACGCTGGCCGCGCTGCTGCCCGACGAGCCGGAGCTGTCGGGGCTGCTGGCCCTGTTCGAGCTGACCGCCGCGCGCTTCCCGGCCCGTACCGGCGCCGACGGCGAGCCGGTGCTGCTGGAGGACCAGGACCGGCGGCGGTGGGACCGCTCGGCGATCCGGCGCGGGCTGGCCGCGCTCGACCGGGCCGCGGCGGCGGGGCGGGGACTCGGGCCGTACGGGCTCCAGGCCGCCATCGCCGCGTGCCATGCCACGGCCCCGGCGGTGGCCGACACCGACTGGGAACGCATCGTGCTGCTGTACGAGGCGCTGGGCCGGGTCGCGCCGTCACCGGTCGTCGAGCTGAACCGGGCCGTGGCCGTCGCCATGGCGTACGGGCCGGACCAGGCCCTGTCCATCGTCGACGACCTGGCCGTCTCCGGGCGCCTGTCCGGGTCGCACCTGCTGCCGACCGTGCGCGGCGAGCTGCTGTCGCGGCTGGGCCGGATCCGCGAGGCGCGCGCCGAGCTGGAGCTGGCCGCCCGGCTGTGCGCGAACGTGCAGGAGCGCTCGGTGCTCCTGCGCAAGGCCGCGGCCCTCTAGATGATTGATTCCTAATCAGGGTTGGTTTGGTCCGTGGTCTTGACGCGGGTATGGGGAAGGGTATCGATGTCAGTGTGTGAAGACAGACCTCGATACCCTTCTGACGGCACTGTACGTGTTCGTCGATGACCATGTCATCACCGCGTCCCGGCGCCGTCCCGGACGCCCGAAGAAGCTGACCGACGCCGAGCTGGTCTGCCTGGCCGTGGCGCAGGTCCTGCTCGGGTTCCCGTCGCAGCACCACTGGCTGCGGTTCTGCTACGGCAGGCTCGGCCGCATGTTCCCGTACCTGCCCAAACAGGCCGGCTACCACAAACGCGTCACCGCGGCCGCGCCGCTGATCACCACCGTCATCACACGCCTGGCCGCCCAGACCCCGGCCGGCCACGACGGCATCCGCCTCATCGACGCCACCGTGATCCCGTGCGGGATGTCCCGCCAGACCGCGATCGGCTCGGCCCTGGCCGGATGGGCCGGGTACGGCTACTGCAGATCGCACTCCCGCTGGATCTGGGGCCTGAAGCTCTACCTCGTCACCGCCTTGGACGGCACACCGGTCACCTGGTGCCTGGCCACCCCGAGCCTGGGCGAACGAGAAGTCGCCGCCGAACTGCTCGAACACGCCCGCGACCACGGCCTCCTACCCGCCGGAGTCGTGCTCATCGGTGACAAGGGCTTCGCCGGCCGCGCGTTCGAGCAACAGACACGCGACCTGAAAATCGTGTTCATACGCCCCGACCGCCGCGACGAAGCCCGACGCCACGGCAACCTGGCCCCGGTCCGTCAACGCATCGAATCGATCTTCGACACCCTGAAAGGTCAGCTCAGCCTCGAACAGCACGGCGGGCGCACACCCGCAGGGGTGCACGCCCGCATCGCACAACGCCTGGCCGCCCTCGCAGCCGTGATCTGGCACAACTGGCTGACCGACGCACCCGAGAAACGATCACTGACCGCGTACGACCATTAGGAATCAGTCATCTAGCCGCCGAGGCGGGCGACCAGCTCGCCCGCGCGGCGCCACCAGTACTCGTACCGGCCGGGGTAGCGGTCGTTGAGCTCGGTGAGGCGGGCCAGGGCCTCGGCGGCGTAGCCGGGGTCGTCCTCGGCTTCGCCGATGAGCAGGCACACCGTGGCCAGGGAGCCCGCCACCAGCAGCGGCACCTGCTCGGCGTACTCCCGCAGGATCGGCTCGGCCCGGCGGGCCGACCGCGCGGCGTCCTCCCGGCGGCCCAGCGCGAGCAGCGCCTCGGCCTCGGTCGACAGCGGCAGCCACCAGCGGCGCCGCTGCGACGCGGTCACCGGTTCCCCGTCGACGTCGCGCAGCACGGCCATGGCCTCGCCGACCGCGGCCAGGGCCTCGTCGAGGCGGCGCATCCGGATGAGCGTGGTGGCGTAGTTGCTCAGCGCGGTGGCCAGCAGGTGCCGGGCGGCCCGGCCGGTCTCGATGCGGGCCAGGGCGATCGCCTCCGCCTCGGCGGCCTCGGCCTCGGCGAAGCGGCCGCGCAGGGTCAGCGACGTGCCGCGCAGCACCAGCAGTTCGACCTCGACCTCGCGGTGCCCGGCCCCGGCAGCGCGCAGCACGTCGAGGGCCTCGCCCAGCGGGGCGAGCGATTCCTCGGTGCGGCCGAGGTCGGCCAGGGCCGCACCCCGGTTGAGCAGGATCGGCACGTGGCCCACCGCGGACAGCACCTCCGGCGCGGTCTGGGCGAGGTCGGCGAAGAAGTCGAGGGCCTGCTCCCCGGCGGCGAGGCTGTCGGCCGGGCGGCCGAGCAGTCGCAGCACGAAGGCGCGCAGCGACATCAGCTCGGCGCCGAGCACCTGCGCCAGCTGGGAGTCCTGGACGGCGCGGGCACGCCACACCTGCTCGGCGCCGTCGAGCACGGCCAGGGCGGCGTGCCGGTCCGGCTGCTCCTGCACGGCCAGCCACCGGGCCGCGCACAGGCGCACCCAGACGAGCATGACCGCACCGGCGGGGCCCTCCTGCGCGTACTGCTGCTCCAGTTCGCGGGCCAGCCGCAGGGCACCGGCGTGGTCGCCGGCGGCGGCCAGCTCCTGGGCGTACGCGAGGGGGTCCTGCTGCATCCGACCAGGGTCGCACACCATGATCGCCGCTTCGGCTCCGCTGCCGGACGGGGCGTTGCGCACAGCCGATACCTAGAACTACTATGCATTCCAGTTCTAGGGTTAGGCGGTGTCCTCTCGTGCACATCACGAAAGATCTCGTCGCGGCCTCGGCGACTCCCCTCGTGCTAGGCATCCTGGCTGAGGGCCAGAGCTACGGCTACGCGATCCTCAAGCAGGTCAACGAGCTGTCCGGGGGCCATTTGGAATGGACCGACGGGCTGCTCTACCCGCTGCTGCACCGGCTGGAGCGGCTGGGCCACGTCGAGTCGACGTGGGACAGCCCGCCCGGCGGGCGGCGGCGCAAGTACTACCGCATCACCGACCAGGGCCTGGCCGAGCTGGCCGAGCAGCGCCGGCAGTGGGCGGCGGTCGTCGACGCCCTGCGCGGCGTCTGGACCGCCGGGCCGGTGCTGCGCCCGATCACACCGCAGTGGGGGGTGGCCTGATGAGCGTCGACAGCGACAAGGATCTGGAGAGCCAGATCGCCGAATGGCGCGCGTACGTGCGGCGGCGGCGCGAGCTGCACTCCACCGACGCCGAGGAGCTGGAGGACCACCTGCGCGGCCGGATCGCCGACCTGACGGCGGCCGGGCTGCACCCCGACGAGGCATTCCTCATCGCGGTCAAGCGGATGGGCAGCCTCGACGAGGTGTCCCGCGAGTTCGCCCGCGAGCACTCCGGGCGCCTGTGGAAGCAACTGGTGCTGACCGGCGACGACGGCGGCGCGACGACGCGCAACCGGCACGATCTGCTCGTCATGATCGTCTGCGCGGCCGCCGCGGCCCTCGCGATCAAGATCCCCGCCCTGTTCGGGCTGGACTTCGACGACGACAGCGTCTTCTTCATGCGCAACATGAGCCTGTTCGCCCTCGCACCGCTCGCGGCGTACTTCGCCTGGCGGCGGCGCCTGCAACCCATGGTCACCGGCCTGCTGGCCCTGCTGTTCGCCGTCGGCGTGGTCGGCGCCAACGCGTACCCCCTGGCCGCCGACTCGCACACCCTCGTGCTGACCACGATCCACCTGCCGATCGCCCTGTGGCTCGTGGTCGGCGTCGCCTACGCCGCAGGCCAGTGGCGCTCAGAGCAGCGGCGGATGGACTTCATCCGGTTCACCGGCGAGTGGTTCATCTACTTCGTGCTGCTGGCGCTCGGCGGCGGCGTGCTGACCGGCATCATCGCGGGCACGTTCAACGCCATCGGCCTCAACCCGGAGACGTTCATCAGCGAATGGCTGCTGCCCTGCGGCGCCATGGCCGCCGTCGTGGTGGCCGCGTGGCTGGTCGAGGCCAAGCAGAGCGTCGTCGAGAACATGGCACCCGTGCTGACCCGGGTGTTCACCCCGCTGTTCACGGCGACCCTGCTGACGCTGCTGGGCGCGTTCATCGTGGCCGGCAACGGCATCGACGCCGACCGCGACGTGCTGATCCTGTTCGACGTGCTGCTGGTGGTGGTGCTCGGGCTGCTGCTGTACTCCATCTCCGCCCGCGACGCGGCCAACCCGCCCGGCCTGTTCGACAAGCTCCAGCTCGCCCTGGTCGTCAGCGCACTCGCCATCGACGTCCTGGTGCTGGTGGCGATCACCGGGCGCATCACCGAGTTCGGGTTCACCGCCAACAAGACCGCGGCGCTGGGCGAGAACCTCGTGCTGCTGGCCAACCTGGGCTGGTCGGCCTGGCTGTTCCTCGGCTTCATCCGCGGCCGCCGGCCCTTCACCGTGCTGGAGCGGTGGCAGACCCGCTACTTGGTCGTGTACGCGGCCTGGGCCGCGGTGGTCGTCCTGGTGTTCCCGCCCCTGTTCGCCTACGCCTGACCTCCGCCGCCTCGCCAGGTCGACCGGTGGCGCGGCCCGTCTCGGGCCGCGCCACCGCGTCTGCGGTGCCACCACGGGCACCACCACGCCGGGCGAGCAGATCGCCGCTGGCGGCGGCCGCGCATACTGGCCGCGTGCCACGATCTTCCGGACCGGACCGCCGCGCCCTGCGCCAGGGGTTCGTGCTGGCCGCGGTGCTCACGGTGCCGACCGCCACCGCCGCAATCGTCTCGGCCCTCGTCCGCACCCGCGCGGCCGAGAACATCACCCTTCTCGTCGCCGTCGCGTTCGTCCTGGTGGCCAGCCAGCTGTTCCCCGAGGGACGCCTCGACCTGGGGCTGTGCGCGGTGCTGAGCATCACGGCCGCCGTCCTGGCCTTCTTCTGGGCGCCGCTGGCAGTGCTGGACCTGCGCGGCGACCCCGTGACGGCCACGGTCTCCGGCGTGCACGTCATCGGCGGCAAGCAGCGGATGTACCAGTACCAGCTGCGCGGCCCCGACGGGCGGACCCTGCCCGGGGCACTCACCGAGTATCAGGACGTCTACCGCACCGGCGACCGCGTCGACGTCGTGGCCGACCGGGACGCCGAACTCGATCCGGTGGAAGCGGGAGATCTGGACGGCGTACGCGGGCTCGGGCTCGCCACCGGGGCACTGCTGCTGCTCACGGTCGCCGCGTCGGTGCCCGTCGGCTCACGGCACCACATGGAGCAGGTGGCGTCGCCGTTCCGCCGCTACCGGCCCCGGCACTGAGGCCGTCAGGCCGCGGCTGTCGCGAGCCGGGCCAGGTGGGTGTCGATCGCGTCGCGGCTCATCGTCATGCAGGCGATCTTCGCGTCGAGCTTGGCCCGCTCGGCGGTCAGCAGCCCGACCAGGTCGTCGCCGTACTCCCCCGGGGCCTGGGGGCGGGCGTCGTCGTGCAGCATCGAGACGATCAGCTTCGTGGTCAGTCCCGATCGGATCAGGCTGGTGATCGTCGAGGCGCGGGCCACGTCGCCCTCGGCGTACGCGCGGTAGCCGTTGGCCGTGCGGGTCGGCCGGATCAGGCCGCGCTCCTCGTAGTACCGCAGCATCCGGACCGGCACCTGGGCCCGCTTCGACAGCTCGCCGATACGCACGTCACATCACCCTTGACCCTCACACTTATGTGAGACTTTACGGTCGGATCCATGAGCGCGCAAACGATCACCGCCGCCCCCGAGACCACTGCCCGCCTGCCCTGGCGGCCCCTGCTGCTCCTGTCCGGCGCCGCCTTCGCCTCCGTCACCGCCGAACTGCTGCCCGCCAGCCTGCTGGTCGAGATCGGCGGTGGGCTCGGCGTCGGCGAGTCCGCCGCCGGGCTGCTCGTCGCCGCCTGGGCGCTGACCGTCGCCGTCGCCAGCCTGCCGCTGGCCCGGCTCACCCGCCGGGTGCCGCCCGCACGCCTGATCCCGCTGACCCTGCTGGTGTTCGCGCTGGCCGTCGCCGCCACCGCCGCCGCCCCCGGCTACGGCGCGGCCCTGGCCGGGCGGATGGTCGCCGCCGCCGCGCACGGCCTGTTCTGGTCGCTGCTCATGCCGACCGCCGCCGCCATCGCCCCGCCCCGGCTGACCGGCCGGGCCATCTCCGTCGTGTCGGCCGGGCCGACCCTGGCGGGCATCGTCGGCATCCCGCTCGGGGTCGTGATCGGCGCCGCCGTCGGCTGGCGGGCCGCGTTCGCGCTGATCGCGGTCGTGCTGGTGGGCGCCGCGGTGGCCGTGCGGGCCCTGCGCCTGCCGAGCGCCCCGGCCGCCGCGCCGAGTCCGGGCGGGCGCGGCGGACGGGCGGTGCTCGCGGTCACCGCCGGCACGGGAGTGCTGTTGGTCGGCCACTTCCTGGTGTACACCTACATCTCGCCGCTGCTGGCGGGCGCGGGCTACCCCGCGGGCGTACGCGCGGCGCTGCTGTTCCTGTTCGGCCTCGGCGGCCTGGCCGGCACCTTCGCGGCGGGGCCGCTGTCCGACCGGTTCCCGCGTCACGCCCTGGCCTGGTCGGCCGGGGTGTTCGCCGCCGTCCTGGCCGCGCTGGCCCTGCTCGGCGCCGGCACGGCGGTCGCGGTGGCGGTGCTGGCCGCCTGGGGCGCGCTGATCGGGCTGTTCCCGCCGGTGTTCCAGACCCGGCTGATGCGGGTGGCCGTCCCGGGTCGGGAGACCGCTGCCGGGGCGATCGCGGTCACCGTCCTCAACCTCGGCATCGCCGCCGGGGCGGCCACGGGCGGCGCGGCCGTCGACCGGTGGGGCACCGCCGTGCTGCCCGCCCTCGGCACGGCCGCCGCCCTGATCGCCACCGCCCTCCTTGCCGCAGCCGCGCGGACCCGCTGACCCCGGCCTGGGGCCCGTCCGGTGACCGCACCGTACGGGCCCCGCCGGGCTAGCCTTCGAAGATCTCCGCCCGGCGTACGTGCCCGAGCCTCGGGGTCACCTCCAGCCGCAGCCACATGTCCTTGCGCAGCCGTCCGTGCAGCTCGGCGCCGACCTCGTAGCGGACCGCCGCGCCGGCGCCCTCGTCGACGGCCACCGCCGGCGGCCCCGCCTCGTCGCCGGACCCCTCCTCCAGCCGGACCACCGGCCCGGTCACGATCCGCACCGGATGGGTGAGGTCGTACGCCCCCCGGTAGGCGATCCGGCCGATCACGAACACGCCGAGCGCCCAGAGGAGCCAGCCCGCGGCCAGCGCCAGCGGCGGCCACAGCAGCGCCAGCTCGGGCAGGGTCAGGTCGGCCGACAGCATGGACAGCACGATCAGCCACGCGCCGAAGAACACCAGCCCGCCCGGCAGCGCGAACAGCGCGCCCTTCGGGGCCAAGCCCGCGGACAGACCGCGCGGGTGCACGACGGGGATGCGGCGCCAGGTGCCGTCGCGCCGCGACCACGCGAAGTCGCCCGCACCTTCCGCGAACGGCGACGCGGCCAGGCCCGGCACCTTCGCCCCGGCGGCGACGGCGTACGGCAGGCGGGGGTCGGCAGGGTCGATCCGCTCGCGGCGCAGGCGTGCGTACACGGCAGCGAGCCCGACGCCCCGGCCGTGCGGCACCAGCCGCCCCATCGTCCGCAACGGGACGGCGGCCACGCCCGCGCCGAGGACCACCAGGAAGATGTAGGGGCCGTAGCCGGTCAGCCACATCGCGACCGCCGCACCGATCCACGTGAACGTGAACACCGTCCACAGCAGAGTGCGCGCACCTGCGCTGACGCGCGGCCGGGCCAGCCCGCGGGCCTGGCCCGCGGCGCCGACGAAGCCGGCGAACCGCTCGTGCCACTGCTCGGCCTGCTTCTGCGAGCCGAGGTCGATCGCGCCCAGCGGGGTCGGCTCGGACCCGCCGGTGCGGTCGGTGACGGCGTCCACGACCTGCTGTTCGAACGCGGCCAGGCCGACCGGCCTCGGTGAGGGCGCCCGGATCGTCCCAGCCGCCTGGTCGTGGACGAGGACACCGCGCGCCACGAGGTCGAGCATCGTCGCGTACGCCCCGGCGGCGGCGAGCCGGCGCGGTGGCTGGACGAGCAGCGCGGCCAGGGCGGGCGGCTCGGCGGACGGCTGCGGGACAGGGGCTGCCATGCCCCGAAGATATCGATCGCCGTCCACCCGGGCCGGCCCGCTGCCCGGTCGGCCAACCGGCCGTTGCGTGCTCCGGCGGCTGGGAGCAGGCTGAGGGCGGACGTCCGGTCGGGACGGTCCGGGGACGGGGAGAAGCCGCGATGGAACCATCGCCGAACAGGTTCGCCATGAACAGGGCCGCTGCGAAGTGGCTCTTCTGGGGTCTGGCGCTGCCGGTGCTGTCCCTGGGACTGCTGGTCGACAAGGCTGCGGAGATCGGCCCGGCCTGGCGGGCGCACCTCGGCACCGGCACTCCCGGGATCTACACCTACGGCCCGCGTGAATGCGTCCGGGGCGAGTGCACCCGGCTCGGCGACTGGATCTCCGACGACGGCCGGACAGCCCTGCGCCGGGTGCACGTCATCGACGCCCCCGACGGCGAGGTGCGCGAGGACGACACGGTCCGTGCCCTGTACACCGGCAACTCCGCCGGGGTCTACGTCGCGGGCGGCGGCGCGTGGCTGGCGGACGCCGCGTTGCTGCTGCTGGGGCTGCTCGGCCTGGCGGGCTGGTCGGTTGGGGTGATCATCCGGGCCGCCGGACCGGTCCGCAGGTGGCGCGAGCGGCGGGCCGAGCAGCTGGCCCGGCGGGAGCGGTACGCCCGCCAGGGCCGGATGCTGGCCGAACACGCCGCGCCGCCCGCCCCGTGACGGAGCGGGCGGCGCGAATCCGCCGCTAGGCGTACGTCTCGAACTCGGCGACCTTCGGCGCGCCGCCCGAACCGGTGATCCTGAACGTGATCTTGGTCAGCGACGTCGCGGAGAAGGCGATGGTGCCCGCCCCGCTGCCGGAGGCCAGCACGGCACCGGTGCTGTAGTTGATCAGCTGCCAGGAGCCGATGCTGCCCGAGGTGCCGGACGGCTCCCGGATGACGACCCGGGACACGGTGACGGCCGAGCCCCACTTGATCGAGATGTCACCCGTCGCGCCGGACGGCGACCAGTAGGTGCTCAGGCTGCCGTCCCGGACGTTGCCGTAGCTGGTGTCGGCCGCCTTGCTGGAGCCGTCGGCGCCGGCGTTGGACGCGAGGCTGAGGTTGGTCCCGCTCGGCTGGCTGGGCGACGGGCTCGGCGACCGCGACGGGCTGGCCGACGGCACGGCGGAGCGGGACGGGCTGGCCGACGGCCCGGCGGTCGGCGACACCGGGACGCAGCTGCCGTTGGACACCTGCAGGCCCTTGTTGGCGCCCGCGGTCACGCTGACGACGTTGGGCACGCAGCTGGCCGCGTCGAGGGTGTACGCGTACGGGATGCTGACCGTGGTGTTGGAGGTCGGGTTCGGACCGGCCGGGTAGTTTTCGGTGCCGGTGGCCGACCAGGTCACGTTGTCGAAGATGTTGCCGCTGACCTGCCAGTATCCGCGCGCGTCGGTGTAGAACGTGCCCAGCACGTCCTTGGAGTTCTTGAAGTAGTTGTTGTCGACCTTCGCCTTGGCCCCGGCCCTGGAGTTGATGCCGGACTCGTTGAGGCTGACGTAGTAGTTGTTGTAGATGTGCGCGGTGCCGCCGCGCAGCAGCGGGGTGCGGGAGTCGAGGTTCTCGTACAGGTTGTGGTGGAACGTGATGAAGCTGTTGCCCAGGTCGGTCTCGCTGGACCCGATCAGGCCGCCGCGGCCGGAGTTGCGCAGCGTGCTGTAGGACAGGGTCACGTACTGGGTGCTGTCCTTCATGTCGAACAGGCCGTCGAAGCCCTCGGCCTCGCCGCCGGACGCCTCCAGGCTGACGTGGTCGACCCAGACGTTGCGGACGGTGCTCTCCATGCCGATGGCGTCACCGCCGTTGGAGGTGGGCGAGCCCGACTTCTTGACGTTCTTGACCGTCACGTTCTGGATGATGATGTTGCTGGAGTCCCGGATGTGGATGCCGAGCTGGTCGAAGACCGCCCCGCCGCCGACCCCGATGATCGTGACGTTGCTGATCTCCTTGAGCTCGATCTTGTCGGCGGCGGTGTTGCAGCTCGCGCCGGAGACCTTCGTGGTGTTGCCGTGGTTGATGGTGCCCTCGACCTGGATGATGATCGGGGTGCTGCTGCTGGCCCGGTTGCACAGGGCGGTGTGGATCGCGGTGCCGGTGGTGGCCCGCACCGTCTGGCCGCCAGCGCCGCCGGTGGTCCCGCCGTTCTGGGTGGCGTACCCGGTGACGCCGCCGGTGGCCGCCGAGGCCTGGGGCACCGACAGCGCCACCCCGATCCCGGCCGCGGCGGTCGTCGTGGCCAGGGCGGCGCAGATGCGCCAGGTGACTGCTCGTCTCATCTTCTTCTCGCCTTCGTCTTCGGGTGCGGGTGTCCGGGGTCGCCCCGGAGGGTCGCCGAGCCGCCGGCCTGCGGCCGGTCGGGCTCGTCGCCCCGGGTTCCCGGATGGGGTATGGCGACACGGCCGGTCCTGCGGATCCGCAGTGGCCGCGTCCAGGTCGAACCGATCCGCGGGGTTCCCTACTGAGCCGGCGGCATCCGATCCGGGCATGGTCGGACGGTCGGCGCCCACACGGTCCGTGCGGCGGGTCGCCCGCCCCGCCGACGCTTGGAAAGCGCATTCCCGTTACACGGTGCGTCCCTGACGCAGCGAAGTCAATGGATGAGCGTTTGCAGGATTGTTGCAGCGTCCGGCGCTGCGCGAGGCACGGCGGCGACGCCGGAACCCCCGTGACCGCCGGCCGGCGCGCCGTCGCGGGAGGCGGTGGCCTGTTCGGACCGGCGCCGCGGTCCGGGTCGCGGGCGGCGCCCGCCCGATCAGCCCGACCTGGCCCCGCATCGGCCCGATCCCAGATTGCTGGGATCGTCGCGGCCACCGGTGCGCGGTAGCTTCACGCCGTCCGAGGATGTGCTCCGGTGGGGAGGCGTTTCATGCGGCGGGTGGCAGGGGTGCGGTCATGAGCGGCAGCATCGATCCGACAGGGTCGTTCAACAGCAATCCGAACAACAACCCGCAGCGACCGCCTTACCAGCCCGAGGTGCCCAAGGAGATCCCGAAGGAGATACCGGAGACCGTCAAGCCGCCGACGACGCCGGAGGGGCCCGCGTTCGAGGTGGAGCAGAAGGGGCTCGAAAACTACGGGCGCGCCAAGGTCAACATAGACAACCCCGGGCTCAACGGGCAGGCCGCCACCACCGAGGCGGGCGCTGCCGAGACGGCCGCCGCTGAGACAGCCGCCGCCGAAACGGCTGCCGCCGAGACCGTCGTCGCGGGTGAGACTGTCGTCGCGGGTGAGACCGTCGTCGCCGGCGAGGTCGTCGTGGTCAGCGAAGCCGCCGCCGGCGGGTTCGTGCTGGGTCCGTTCCTCATCGCCGGCCTGGTGCTGCTGCTCATCGGTGGCGTGCTGTGGTGGGTGTTCATCCGCAAGCCCGCGGCGGTCACCGCACCTCCCCCGGCGGCCACAGCCGCGGCGTCGGCCCCGGCCGGGGAGCAGCCCACGGCGCAGCAGGTCGCGGGACGGCCCGCGCACTCGCTGGGCGACCCGCACCTGCTGACCTTCGACGGGTACTCCTACGACTTCCAGGCCGTCGGCGAGTTCGTGCTCACCCGGTCCACCGTGGACGACTTCGAGGTCCAGGGCCGCCACCAGCCTCCGGTCGGCGTCTTCGGGCCGAACGTCGCGATCACCGTCGCCGTGGCGATCCGCGCCGACGGCCACCGGATCGCGATCTACGACACGACCCGGGGCGTGCTGGTCGACGGCGCACCGGCCGGACCGGGCACGGTGTCACTCGGCAGCGCCTCCGCCACCGTGACGGCCGACGGGATGACGGTGACCCTCGCCGACGGCACGGTCGTCACCGTCACGCGCGGCACATACTTCATGAGCACCGAGATCGCCCCGTCGCCCGCCCGCGCCGCGCGCATGGAGGGGCTGCTCGGCGACTTCGACGGCGACCCGGCCGACGACCTGCGCCCCCGGGGCGGCACCGAGGTCGTGCAGCCGGACACCCGCGAGGCGCTCTACGACCGGTACGGCGACACCTGGCGCATCACCCAGCAGGCCTCGCTGTTCGACTACCTGCCCGGGGAGAGCACGCAGAAGTTCACCGACAAGTCCTACCCGCACGAGCTGACCGGCGCGGACACGCTCACCGCGCAGGAGCGTGCCGACGCGGAGAAGATCTGCCGCGACGCGGGCGTGCTGCGCGAGGACGTGCTGGCCGGGTGCATCCTCGACGTCGGCACCACCAAGGACCCGGCGTTCGCCGCCGACGCCGCCGCGCACCAGGCGATCAAGACCGTCGCCGTAGAGCTCGGACAGCAGCAGACCGCCACGCTGGCGCACAAGCTGGCCGGGGCGGCGTACACGGTCACCGGGCATGCCGGGCAGCGGCTGGCCGTCGAGGTCGGCGCCATCACGCCCGGCGACACCCGCGACGGCGCATGCCGGTTCGACGTGGACGCCTACCTGCTCGGCCCGGACTACGCGGAGCTGTGGCACCGCTGGATCGGCAACGGCGGCTGCGACCAGGCGTTCGGGCCGGTCACCCTGCCCACCGACGGCACCTACCGGCTGGTGCTGCTCGGCGGGCGCGGCGAGGTGATCAAGACGCAGACCGGCACGGTCGACTTCCGGATCGTGGACGTGCCCGCGCCGCAGGTCACGCCGCTAAACCTGGGCGCCAGGGTGAACGGGAAGATCGAGTCGACGTTCGCCGCCGACGAATGGTGGTTCACCGCCGCCGCCGGGCAGCGGTTCGCCCTGGACATCGCCTCGATCACCGCCGACGGCGCGAGCGAGAAGTGCCGCCTCGACCTCGACGCCGACGTGTACGCCCCCGACGGCAGCCAGGTGTTCCACGCCTGGATCGGCAACGGCGGCTGCTACGCGCACCCGTTCACCGCCACCGCCGCCGGCACGTACCGGCTGGTGGTCAAGGGCGGGGCCGGGCCGGTCATCCGCTCCCGCACCGGGTCGTACGCCCTGGCGGTGCTCGGTGTGCCCGCTCCCGACGTCCGCCCGCTCAAGCTGGGCGCCGCGTCCGCCGGGAAGATCGAGGCGGTTTTCGCCGCCGACGAGTGGCGGTTCACCGCGACCGCCGGGCAGCAGCTCGTGTTCGACGTCAAGACCATCACCCCGGACGGCGCGAAGGGCTGCCGGATGGACCTCGACGCCACCGCGTACGCCCCCGACGGCACCGAGGTCTTCCACGGCTGGATCGGCAACGGCGGCTGCGGCTTGTCGCACCCGTTCACCGCGACCGCCGCGGGGACGTACCGGCTGGTGGTCGAGGGCGGTGCCGGGTCGGTCATCCCCGAGCGCACCGGCGCCTACACGTTCGCCGTCAGCGGGTCCTGAACCGCCGCCGCACCGCCCGGATCGGCGACCCCCGAGGTGGCCGATCCGGGCGGACCAGGCAGGACCGCACGTCGGCGGCCTGAGCCGGAACTCACAGCCGAAACACGGTCTTTACTTCCGTGCGCGGTCTATCTACTGTGAACGTTCACAGACCCCTTGGGCACATCGCTCCTCCATAAAACACCACCAGCCCACGGGGCCTGCGTCTGCGATCGGTTGTGAACGTTCACAGACGACTCCGGCCCGGTCGCACCCGGGACCGTCCCCGCAGTACGTCTCGATTCAAGGAGGTTGAGATGATGGCGCCCCACCGCCGCCCCGGAGCCCGGGCCGCGCTGCTCCTCGTGACCGCGCTCCTGCCCGCGACCCTGCTCTCCCCTGCGGCTCCCGCCGCCGCCGCGAACACGCTGTCCATGCTCGGCGCCGACGTGTCCTCGGTGCAGCGCAGCCTGGACCTGGGGGCGAAGTACTACGACGCCGCCGGGACCGCCAAGGACCCGCTGGACATCCTCAAGGGCCTCGGCGTCAACTACGCCCGCCTGCGGGTCTGGAACAACCCCGCCAGCGGCTACAACAACAAGGCCAAGGTCCTGGCGTACGCCAAGACCGTCAAGGCCAAGGGCCTGAAGCTGATGGTCGACTTCCACTACTCCGACACCTGGGCCGACCCGGGCAAGCAGTACAAGCCCGCCGCGTGGGCCGGTCACGGCATCAGCCAGCTCCAGACCGACGTCTACAACTACACCTACGACGTCTGCAACAGCCTGAAGGCCCAGGGCACCACCCCCGACAGCATCCAGATCGGCAACGAGATCAACGTCGGCATGCTGTGGAACGACGGCAAGGTCGTCAACAACGACTTCACCAACCTGAGCCTGCTGCTCAAGTCCGGCTACAACGCCGTCAAGGCCTGCAACAGCGGCACCCAGGTCATCATCCACACCGCCGACGCCGACAGCATGGCCAACGCCCGCTGGTTCTACGACGGCATCAAGGCCAAGGGCGTCACCTGGGACATCACCGGCCTGTCGTACTACTGCATGTGGCACGGCAGCCTGACCAACCTGTACAACGTCATCGCCGACGTGAAGTCCCGCTACGGCAAGCCGGTCGTGCTCGCCGAGACGGCGTACCCGTTCACCTCGGCCAACGCCGACAGCCAGGCCAACTCGGTCTCCGGCGCCGAGCCCTGCTCGGGCTACCCGGCGACCTGGAGCGGGCAGGCCACCGAGTTCACCCACGTGCAGAACACCGCCCGCAACGCCGGGGCGATCGGCGTCTTCTACTGGGAGCCCACCTGGTACGCGATCTCCGGCAACGGCTGGGATCCGGCCAACATCAACGGCACCGGCGATCAGTGGGACAACATGGCCGTCTTCGACTGGACCGGCCACGTGAACCCCGGCGTCAGATGGACGCCGTGACCCGGCGGCAGCCCTGACGGGTGCCCCGGCGCTCGGCCGCCTCCCTACCGGCCGACGCCGGGGCACCGCGCGCCGTCGCGGGCGGTCACCCGCCGTGGGTGGCGATGTTGACCCCGACCGGGGGCGGGAAGCGCGTGATGAAGTCGCACAGGGTGACATGGGTCGGCTTGATCGTGACCACGGTCATGTCGGACGTGTGCTCGCGCTTGTGGTGCTCCCACTCCTTCATGCTGGCCTCGCCCACCATCCGGCGGGACGCCTCGACGTGCTCCCAGGGCAGGCCCTGCCGCAGCTCCATCGTGGCGGTGCCGCGCACCAGCATGATGAGCGGCGTGTAGTCGGCCACGGGCGGCCCGAGCTGGGCGATCACCTTGGCGCGCGGCTCCGGCGACATCGTGTCGACGGTGAAGGCCACCTGGGGATGCGCCGCGATCGCCCTGACCTTGTACGCCGCGGTCGGGGACGCGAAGACGAAGGCTCTGCCATTCCAGGCGTACGAGACCGGGACGGCACGGGGGTGGCCGTCCAGCCCGACGTACGACAGGCGCATGAAGACCGGCGCCTCCAGCAGGGTCTGCGCCACGGGATCGGTGTTGATCAGGCTGACGATCTGCTCGTATTTCATGGGACACCCTTCCGCAGGAGCGGGATGCCTCCAAATTAGACAGATGTCGCGGGCGATTCTTCTCTCAGAGTGCCCATGCGAACACGACAGGTGACAGCGCGGAGGTCAGAACTCCGTGCGGCGGTCGATGCCGAGCGTGGCGATCAGATCCTCGTGCAGCTCGAACCACACGCGATGGCAGGAGTCGACGTCGGTGCGGTCCACCCAGCCGCTCTCCCCCGACCAGGCCCGGCGCAGCGCGGCGGCGAACCGGCTGTCGTAGCCCCGGAACCGGGCGAGCAGGGCGCCCAGCCGGACGGCGAGCGGGGCCAGGGCCCGGTGGACCCCGGCGAGCTCGTCCAGGACGGCGGCGTCCCAGTCGGGGTCGGTGTGGTCGTTGGCCGCGAGGCGGTCCCCGGCGGTGGGCCGCAGCTGCCAGTCGGTGCAGGCCCGTTGCAGGCGCCCGTTGGCGGGCAGGAACTCGCGGTAGACGGCGCGCACCTCGTCCGCCGCGCCGGCGCCGGCGAGCTCGGCCGCGAGCTGCCGCTCGTTCTCGGCCCGGCCGGCGTCGGTCAGCGACCAGCCCCGCAGGTCGGCGAAGGCGGTGTGGACGACCCAGCCGCGCTGCTCGGCGTCGCGCAGCACGGCCGCGGTCGCGGCGGGATCCAGCCCGTAGCGCCGGGCGAGCACGGGCGTGTCGGCGAACCCGGTGATACGCACCGCGTGCAGGGCCAGCAGGTCGGTCGCAGAGTCGCGGGTCATCAGTCGGCTCCCTGTCGCGAGGTGAGTCGGTGGAAGTGCTGCTGGCATGCCTGCGGAGAGTTGAAGCCGAGCGCGGCGGCGATCTGGGCCCAGGTCAGGCCCGCGCTGCGCGCGGTGAACAGGAGCCCGGCCTCCAGCCCTTCGATCTCGGCCCGCGCGGCGGGCAGCAGCGAGAGCGCGCCGAGCAGGTCGGCGGGGTCCAGGTCGGCCGATCGCCACAGGGCGAAGTGGGCGAGGTCCACGGCCGACGGCGGGACGGGCGCGGGCCGCCACGGGCGGGGTTCGAGCCCGGCCGCGCCGAGGTCGTGCAGCCGCTCGCGCGCGTCCTGTTCGCGGCGCGCCTGGGCCTGGTCGGCGTGTGCGGACGAGGCGGGCTCGTCGGGGTTGCGCGGCATGCCCCGAGCATGGATTATCAACAAAAGGTTGTCAACTTTTCGTTGAGAGGTCGCATCATGCTCGTGCCCCTCGCCGATGCGGTCCCGGCGACCTGCGGCGGCAAGGCGGGCGCCCTGGGCGCGTTGCTGCGCGCCGGGCTGCCGGTGCCGCCGGGCTTCGTCGTCCCGTTCGACGCCGACACCGGGCTGCTCGACGCGCTGGGCCCGGAGCTCGACGCGCTCGGCGACACCCCGGTCGCGGTGCGGTCGTCCGCGGCGGCGGAGGACACCGCGCAGGGCTCGGCGGCCGGGCAGTACGAGAGCTTCCTGGCCGTGTACGGCCCCGCCGCCGTCGCCGACGCGGTGCGCGCCTGCCGGGCCTCGCTGCACTCGCCCCGTGCCGCCGCCTACCGCGACGCCCGGAAGACCGGGGCCGAGGACGTGATGGCCGTCCTCGTCCAGCGCCACGTCGACGCCGAGGTCGCCGGGGTCATGTTCACCCCGGACCGTCCCGGCGGCACGACCGCGATCGAGGCGGCCTGGGGCCTGGGCCCGAGCGTCGTCGGGGGCACGGTCACCCCGGACGCCTACCGCGTGGCCGGGGACGGGACGGTCGCCCGTACCGTCGCCGGCAAGCAGACCCGCCTGGACCGGCGCGGCACCGCGCTCGTCACCGGGGACGTGCCCGCGTGGCAGCGCGACCTGCCCGCACTCGACGACGCGGCCGCACGACGGCTCGCCCGGCTCGGGCAGCAGGTCGCCGCGGTGCTCGGCGGGGCGCAGGACATCGAGTGGGCGATCGGGGCCGACGGCGTCCTCTGGATGCTGCAGGCCCGCCCGGTCACCGCCGCACCGCCGCCGTCCGGCCCCGCGGTCGCGGCGGCCGGGCTTCCGGCGGCCGCGCTCGCGGGAACGCCGGGCAGCCGCGGGACCGCCACCGGCACCGCCCGGATCGTGCGCGGCCCCGGCGACTTCGGCCGCGTACGCCCCGGCGACATCCTGGTCTGCCCCTGCACCGACCCCGCCTGGACCCCGCTGCTGCGCCTGGCCGCAGGGGTCGTCACCGAACTCGGCGGCGTGCTCTCCCACGCCGCGATCGTCGCCCGCGAGCACGGCATCCCCGCCGTGCTCGCCGTCCCGGACGCGACCACCCGCCTGCGCGACGGTGCCCTGATCACCGTCGACGGCACGGGCGGCACCGTGACACCCGCCGACCACCCCTGACCTGGGAGCAGCCCATGGGAACCCGACACCTCTATCTGGCACGTCACGGCGCGGCGGACGCCTTCGGGCAGCTCACCGAGGTCGGCCGGCAGCAGGCGCAGCTGCTCGGACGGCGTCTGGCCCCGCTGCCCGTCGACGCCGTGTGGCACTCGCCGCTGCCCCGCGCCACCGCCAGCGCGTACGAGGTCGCCCGCCACCTCACGGACATCCCGGTCGCCGAGGCGGCCGAGCTCGTCGACCACGTGCCCCACGTGCCCGGACCCGCCGAGCGGCCCGCGTCGTGGGCAGGCTTCTTCGACGGGTACGACGACGCGCTCGCCGCCTCCGGCCATCGCCTCGCCGCTGCCCTGGTCGACCGTTTCGCGACGTCCGTGCCGGGAGGGGACGTGCACGAGGTCCTGATCACGCATGACTACCCGATCGCGTGGCTGGTCCGCCATGCCCTCGACGCTCCGCCGTCGCGGTGGCTGGGTCTCAGCAGCGCCAACACCGCGCTCACCGCCATCGAATACCGCAACGGCCTGCCACCCGCGCTGGTGATGTTCAACGACATGGGCCACCTGCCCGACGACCTGCGTTGGACCGGCTTCTCCCGCCCCACCAGGCCGTGACCTCGTGGGCGCACCGACACCGCACGCCGATCGCGGCGGCGCGGCCGGGAGAGCGGGGACCTGCCCTCCCGGCCGCGCCGCCGCCCGCGGTCACATGAGCGTGGCGCCGTAGAAGGTCAGCGACCCGACGTACGGGCCGAAGAACGGCCGCCGGACCGGCGCGTAGAAGACCCGGTAGGAACCGGTCTTCCAGACGCCGAGCGAGATGCAGGGCGTGTCCAGGTACCCGGCCGTGATCGTGCCGCGGGCCAGCGCCGCGATCTCGAGGTGGGGCCACTTGTCGACGAACAGGCCGTGCGAGTACACCGGGCCGCCGCTGTCGCCGGGGGCGGCGATGCAGTTGCCCGCGGCCGGGGTGCCCGGCACCTTCGCCGCGTAGGTCATCGGCGCCATGCCCAGCACGCTGGTGTTGACGGCGTACACCTTGGCGTTGCAGTGCTCGCCGCTGAACGAGCCGCCGGTGCAGATCCAGTTGCCGACGTAGTCGATCGCGGACCCGCCCACCCGGATGCTCGACGAGCTGTTCCAGGCGCCGGTGTAGATGCGGCCGGCGAAGGTGCGCCCGGCCGGGCGGTTCAGCATCTGGGTGTCACGGGCGTTGACGTCGGCGGTGATGGTGGTGTTGGGCTGGGTGGCGTTGCCGATCCGGGCCACGTTGCCGTTGGCGCCGCAGTGGCCGGCGGTGAGCATGCGCGGGGCGCCCGCCCAGTTCACGCTGAACCCGGTGGAGCAGCCGCCGCCCGTGCTGAGGTTGGTCCAGCGCGCCCCGCCCCAGTACGGCGAGATGTCGTTCTGGCGGTCGAAGAGCAGGTCCGGCTTGCGGTCGACGGTGACCGTCAGCGGCAGCGTCGCCTGGGCCAGGATCGCGGCGCGGTCGGCGTCGCTGGTCACCGTGACCGCCAGGCCCGAGCCGTCCACGTTGGGCGCGGCCGTGGCGACCCGCGAGTCGGCGCCGAGCCGGTCGACCTCGGTCGCGAGCTCGGCCTCGCTGTAGCGGGCCGTCAGGAACCGCACCGGCACGCCGGTGCGCGCGGCGCGCTCCTGCGCGTCGGCGGGCACCGCGCCCTTCCAGTAGATCTGGAGTTCGCCGTTCTCCGGGGCGGCGACCAGGCCGGCGTAGCCGGGCGAGGAGACCGACAGGATGTCGTCGGCGGCGGTGTTGAGGCGGGTCTGCGCGTCACTCAGGTCTTCCCAGGTGCGGAAGCCACCCGGTACGGCTTCGGCGGGCGCGACGCCCGGCTGGTCGGTCTTGGTCTCCTCGGCGGCGGAGGCGGCCGCCGCCGGGAGCAGCGCGGCGGCGACGATCAGGGCGGCGACGCCCCAACCGAACCTGGCGCGGCGAGGGAGTGTGTCAGTCATGGCGGCAATGGTCGAAGCCCCGGGCCGACCGGCGGGCCGATCCTGAACACCGTTGAACACCGCCGCACGGCAAGTACGATTAGACACTCAGGTTTGTCTATCTAGGAGTCCGATGGCCGACGGGGGCACCCTGCACGAGCTGGCCCGGACCCTGCGGCAGCTCAAGCGGCGCGATGCCCGGCGGCGCGGCGGCGCGGAGCTGACCTACCGCGCGCTGGCCGCCCGGACCGGCTGGTCGACCGGGATCATCGCGCACTACTTCACCGGCAAGACGCTGCCCCCGACGGATCGCTTCGACACCCTCGTGCGCCTGCTCGGCGCCTCCCCCGCGGAGCAGGGCAAACTCGCCACGCTGCGTGATCTCGCCGATGAGGACCGGCGGCAGCCGACCGCGCCGGACACCCAGGCGGTGCGCCTGCTCGGCCCGATCGAGGTGGTCGGCCCGCGGGGCCGGGCCACCCTGGTCGGCGGACGCCAGCGCACCCTGCTCGGCTTGCTCGGCCTGCGGGCCGGCGTCCCGGTGTCGCCGGGACGGCTGGCCGAGGGGCTGTGGGGGGACGAGCCGCCCCGCACCGCGACGCAGTCGCTGTACTCCCACATCGCCCGAGTGCGCCAGGCGCTCGACGACTGCGGCCTGCCCGGCGTCCTGGTCACGCGCGACTCCGGCTACCTGCTGGACCTGCGCCCCGCCGAGGTCGACGCCGCGCGTTTCCACGAGCACACCGACCTGGGGCGCCGGGCGCTGGACCGCGGCGCCGCCGCCGAGGCGGTCACCCACCTGCTCGACGGGCTCGGGCTGTGGCGCGGCACCGCGTTCGAGGACGGCGAGCCCGCGGGCTGGGCCGCGACCGAGGTGCGGCTGCTGGCGGAGGCGCGGATGAGCGCGCTCGACGACCTGTGGGACGCGCGCCTGCGGCTGGGCGAGCACGCGGCCGCCGCCGACGAGATCGAGCACCTGCTCGCCGCGGACCCGGGCCGGGAGCGCCTGGTCGGGCTGCTCATGCTGGCCCTGTACCGGTCCGGGCGGCACACCAACGCGATCAGGGCGTACCAGCGGCTGCGTGAGCACCTGGCCGAGCAGTTGGGCGTCGAGCCGAGCCCGCAGTTGCAACGCCTGCACGTGGCGGTGCTGCGCCGCGACCCCTCGCTGGAGCTGGCCGGGCCCGCCGCCGCGAGCAGGCCCGCCCAGCTGCCCGCCGCCGCCGGGCACTTCACCGGGCGCGCGCCGGAGGAGGCCGCGCTGGACGCGCTCGTCGGCGGCGCGGGCCGGGTCGCGGTGATCTCCGGCCCCGGCGGTATGGGCAAGACCGCGCTGGCCGTGCACTGGGCCCGCCGCGTCATCGACCGGTACCCCGACGGGCAGCTCTTCCTCGACCTGCGCGGCCACGACCCGGCCACCGCCATGCCCGCGCCGGAGGCCCTGGCCCACCTGCTGCGGGCGCTGGGCGTCACCGCCGACGCGGCGCCGCACGACCTCGGCCGCTACCGCTCGGCCCTGCACGAGCGGCGGATGCTGATCCTGCTCGACAACGCCGCGACGGCCGACCAGATCGCGCCGCTGGTGCCCCCCGACGGCAACAGCCTGCTGGTCGTCACCAGCCGCCACCAGCTCACGGCCCTGGCCCTGGACCACGAGGTCGCGGCGATCAGCCTCGACACCCTCCCCCACGCCGACGCGGCGCTGCTGCTGCGCCGGGTGCTCGGCCCCGAGCGGGTCGACCGCGAACCCGCCGACGCCGACCGCCTGGTGGACCTCTGCGGGCGGCTGCCCCTGGCCCTGCGGATCGCCGCCGCCAAGCTCGCCGCGCGCCCGCTGCGGCCGCTGGCGGAACTCGTCGCCGACCTGACCGGCGAGGACCGCCTCGGCGCGCTGGCCGTGCCCGGCGGCTCCCGCAGCGTACGGGCCGTGTTCGCCTCGGCCTACCAGGCGCTGAGCCCGGGGGCGGCGGCGCTGTTCCGGCGCCTGGGCCACCATCCGGGTCCGACGTTCACCGCGCACCTCGCCGCCGCGGTCCTCGGCCGGCCGGTGCCGCAGGCGCTCGACGAGCTGGCCGCCGTGCACCTGGTCACCGAGGTGGCGGACGGCCGCTACCGCTTCCACGACCTGATCCGGCTCTACGCGGTCGAGTGCTGCGCCCCCGTGGAGGCCGAGCAGGCCCGCACGGCGATGTCCACCTGGTACCTGGCCCTGGCCGAGACGGCCAACCAGACGCTGGAACCCGCGCGCGACCGGGTGAAGCTGGACTGGCACCACCCGCCGCCGGGCCTGCCGCCGCTGCGCGACGCCACCGGCGTGCTGTCCTTCCTGGACGGCGAGCGCCCCAACCTGCTGCCGGTCGCCCGCCACGCCGAGCCCCGGATCACCTGGCAGCTCACCTACCTGCTCGCGAGCTACTACACCCACCGGGGCCACTGGCCGGCCTATGCCGAGATCTGCCGGGAGGGCCTGGGCGCGGCGCTGCGCCTGGACGATCCGGTCGCGGAGCGGCTGATGCGCAGCGGCCTCGGCGTCGCCTACAACGTCACCCACCGCCACGAGGACGCCCTCGAGCAGCTCGACCGGGCGCTGGAACTCATGCGCGAGGGCGGCGACCAGCGCGGCCAGGGCATGGCGCTGAACAACATCGCGCACGCCCACGCCCAGCTCGGGCGCCTGCCGGAGGCTCGCGACGCCTTCGCGCAGGCACTCGACCTGCACACCGCCGACGGCCACCTGCCCGGGATCACGCTCGCGCTCAACAACATCGCCGACATCCACACCCGGCTCGGCGACTTCGACCTGGCCCATGCCGCGCTGGACCGGGCGCTGCGGCTGGCCCGCGAGATCGGCAACGCCCACCTGGAGGGCGCCGTGCTGCAGAACCTCGGCGAGACCAGGCTGGCCGCCGGCGACGAGGACGGCGCCCTGCACCACTTCGGGCTGGCCCTGGCCATCCGGCGGCGGATCGGCGAGCAGCGGCGGGAGGCCGAGACGTCCAACGCCATCGGCCTCATCCGCCTCTCCCGCGGCGAGCACGCGAGCGCCCTGGACCACTTCGGGCGGGCGCTCGCCCTGTGCCGCGAGATCGACGACCGTGCCATGGAGGCCAGGACCCTGGCCAACATGTCCCTGCTGGGCTAGTGCCAGACGGTCACCCGGGCCGTACCGGTGACGACGGTCCCGGCCGAGTAGTAGGTGATGGCGACGTTGAAGTACTTCCCGTTCTGCGTGAGCGCGTGCGGTAGCAGCTGGATGGGGACGTACACGCTGGTCTGCCCGGCCGGGACGACGACCGTGCGGTTGACGGCCACGTAGTCGAGCCCGGCGAACAGGTCACCGTCGGAGGTCTTGAACGTCACCGCCTGGTCCAGGGTGGACGGATCGTTGGTGGCGAGCGGGGTGCTGACGATGTTGCCGGGCTCGATCGTGCACGGCACCGCCGTCGTGCCCGGGTCGGGCCGCGGCGAGGGCGACGGGGGCGGCGGGGGCGGCGAGGTACGGGGCTCGATCAGGCACAGCCGGCTGTCGACGGTCGCGGCGCGGATCGGGGTGTCGTTGTCGAAGATCCGGCCCCGGCCGGTGGCGGCGACGATCCGGACGTCCGGGCTGGGGTTGACCAGGGTGACCGTGAAGTCCTCCAGCAGCGCCTCCGACACCGTGTCCCGCACGATGACCGCCTGGATCTGGCGCAGGCCGCCGTCGCCCGCGGGCCACTGCAGCAGGCCGCCCGGCAGCTCGAAGTCGGCGGGCCGGTGGGCGGTGCCGTCGGTGACCGTGTAGCCGACAGAGCCCGCCGCGGCGCAGGACGCCGTGTACACGGTGAAGGTCAGCGTGGCGGTGGCCTCGGACACGGTGACCTGGGGGTCGATCGCGACCGACCGCTGGCAGGCGGCGGCCGCGCCCGGCTGGCCGCCGACGGTCGTGGCGGTGATGACGGCGGCCAGCGCCACCGCACCGGCGACGAGCGCGGGCAGCATCCTCGATTTCATCGTCATTGGCGCATCATCGGGCATGAGGCTTGTGATGAGCTTGTGAGCGATGTGCCAAAAACATTTAACAAGCTAGATATCAGGTATCGATGTCAACCAGTGGGATGCGGCGCCCACGCAGCGGGTCGCGCGGTCCGAACAGATGTCGCGACCGACCGACGTCGACACTCAGGGGCCACCTTCGCCACCATCTTCATCGATGGCATGGCGGATCTCGGCGGGCATGTGGGACGCGGGAGCTTACCCGAAACGGCTCCGATCACGACGAGATACGCGGAACGAGAGCAATTTTCGCGATAAGTGCAAAAGTGCGCCCGAGTTCAGGTCGAATCACGGTGGAGAAATCGGACCGGAGAGAGGGCCCGCCATGCACGGGAAGAGGAAGCTGATCACGCTCGCGGTCGTACTGGCGACGTCGTTGCCGCTCGGCCTGGCCGCCTGCGGCGAGACGACCCTGACCCGGGCCGCGCAGCCCGCGAACGAGCCCACCGACGGCGAACCCCCCGCCGATGCGCCGGTCGAACCGGACACCGCGCCGAACAGCCCGGATGCCCTGCTACCCAGCACGGACGTCGCGCCCGAGAGCGCCGAAGCGCCACCGCCGAGCCCGGATGCGCCACCGCCGAGCCCCGATGCGCCACCGCCGAGCCCGGATGTCGCGCCGGTAAGCCCCCAGCCCCTCGCCCCGGTCCGCCCGAAGACCGGGCCCAGCGGCCCGAACGTGGCACCGGTGAGCCCGCCACCGCTTGCCCCGGTCAGCCCGAAGGCGGGGCCCAGCGGCCCGAGCGTGGCGCCATCCACTCCGGGGCCGTCGGTCACGACGACGCGCACCCCCACCCCGTCGCCCCGACCGGCGCCACCGCCGCCGCCACCGCCGCCCGGCCCGGCCGTGTTCGGGCCGGCCTGCGCGTCGCTTCCGGAGGGCAGCCTCGACGCGATGGCGCAGCAACGCACAGGCTCCGCGTCGGCGGCCAATTCACGGCTCTCCACCCTGTTCAACGCCCTCAATCAGGCCAAGCTGACCAGCGTGCTGGACAACGCCGAGGCCGTCACCGTCTTCGCCCCGGTCAACGAGGCGTTCGCCCAACTGCCGCAGGCGGACCTGAACCGGCTGCTCGCCGATCCGGCGCAGCTCAAGAAGGTGCTGACCTACCACACGGTCAACGGCAGGATCGCGCCGGAGAAGCTGGCCGGCACGCACCCGACCCTGGAAGGCCAGAAGATCACGGTGACCGGCAGCGGTGGTGACTTCAAGGTCAACAACAGCGCGGTGATCATCTGCGGCAACATCCAGACCCGCAACGGCGTCGTCTACCTCGTCGACCGCGTCCTGATGCCGCCGTCCTGAGGTATCGAACGGCACGACGCGGTCAGCGCCCGCCGCCGGACAGGACGGCGTCGACGGGCGCGGGACAGGTTGGCGCTGATCACCGCCGGGTCTCGCGGGCCTGTCGAGATGTCTCAAGAGGTTAATCGGATAATGGAATATTCGTCCTTGTTATAGCTTAATAGCCGATTTGGAAATCCTCTGGACTGTGGCGATCCACGCGGGGCAGCCCGCCGGGACGGGCCGGACTTCGTAATCCACCGTGCGGTGACGGCGGCATGTGGTCAGCTGATAGTGGACCCTGAGTCGAGGAGGCCCTCATGCGCTCGCTCGGTGACGATCGTGAGGTCAAGCCGACGCGCACGCCTGCGGTCGGAGCGGCTGACGGCAGACGCTCCGTAGAGGTACGGCTGCTCGCGCTCCAGCGCGCCGCCGGCAACGCCGCGGTCTGCTCAAGCCTGACCGGTGGCCCGCCGCCGGGTTCGCCTCCGCCGACCCTGGCGGTGCAGCGATGTGGCGGCGAGGTCCACGAAGGCTGCCCCTGCGCGTCCGAGACCGAGAACGGCCCGGTGGCCGCGCGGCCGGTCCAGCGAGTGAGCTGGCCGCTGGTCGCCGGCGGGGTCCTGGTCGTCGGCACCGCCGCCTACCTGGCCTGGGCCGCACACTGCCTCGACCCGCTGCTGGACCCGATGAAAACGGAGGCGGTCCGCTTCCGCGCCAAGCACCACCGCGACACCGGCCGCCCCGTCGCCAGTCGCAAGTGGGACGCGTTCGGCCACTGCTGGATCGGCTGCGCGGGCACAAAGAAGTGCGGCGCGACCGCGACGGCGGTCGTGGGCCAGAGCCGCGAGCTGCTGCGGGAGATGGGCTTCGGCGGTCCGCACGACAGTTACCGGCAGGACACCAACAACCAGGCCACCGGCCGGGGGTACGGCGACGCGGGCGCCGACTGCTTCGCCGCCTGCGACACCGGGGTACGCAGCTCGGCACTCGACCTGTCCGCGCCGGAGAGCACCTGCTACACGGCCGACGACGGCGATTACCCCGCGCCCTGCGAACCGCCGCCCTCCGAGCGCGAACAGCCGTAGCCCGGACGGCGTACGCGGCGCCGACGGTGCGAGCCCCGGCGGGTTGATCCCGCCGGGGCTCGCACCGCTCATTCAGCCGTGGTCAGAGCAGGCCGTGCACCAGCTTGTACTGCAGGGTGTAGGCGAGCTTTCCGGGCTTGGCCTCGCTGTACGGCTTGCTCAGCTTGTCGAACTCGCCCTTGTTCGCGGCCTTGCCGTCGTTCCACAGGGCCAGTGCGCCCAGCTGGGCGGCGGTGAAGCCGCTGTCGACGACCGTATCCTTGGGCAGCGCGGTCATCGTCTGGGTCAGCGCCTTGACGGCGGCCAGGTAGCTGGCCAGGTCGTCCGGGTTCCAGGCGGCCAGGTCGATCGGCTGGGCGTCGCGGACCCAGCTGCCCCAGTAGAACTCCTGGAACGGCAGCCCGTTCTGCGCGTAGCCGATGTCGCGGCCGAAGTACAGCAGGCTGCGGTACTTGTCGTCGGCGAAGTTGGCCAGCCCGACGCTGGTCGGCAACTTGTTGATCTTAGTGGGGTGGCCCTGCGGGTCGCGCAGGTATACCCACTTGTTCGCCTGCATCTGGTCCCAGAAGGCCGGGCGGGTCAGCGTGCTGAGGTTGGCCTGCACCCGCAGGCGTACGTGCAGATCGGCCCCGCCGTCCGGCGTCTCGAAGAACGAGGTGAGCGTGTGGTGGCCGTCGGTGAGGAACGGCTCACCGCCGGGCCCGATCACGACCGTCTTCATGGGGGCGATGCTGTCGGCGGTCTCGGCGCCGACCGGCAGCTGGCAGGTGAACGACGACGGGTCGTCCAGCCGCGCGTCCGGGGCCGCCGACGCGGCGGCGATCCGGCCGTCGGCCTCGCACCAGTCGTCGAACTTCTTGTTGATGGCGTCCTTGCCGAGGGTGTACCGGCCGAGCTTGTAGTACACCTCGTCGTAGCCCAGGGACGGCTGCGTCGGGTGCACGTCGCCGATGCGCACGTCGAGCAGGTCGCCGGGCTGGGCGCACAGGTACTGCGCGAACGGGGTCTTGCGGTTGTCGTGGTCGCAGAACACCGGCCGGGTGCCGGGGGCGCCCGGCGCGGCGAGCGCGGCCGGGTTCGCGATCGCGATACCGGCGGCGACGATGCCGGCCAGCGCGGTCCCGAGCACCGTGACGCGGCGGCTGGCGAGTGGCAGGCGCATGAAGATGCTCCTCGCTGAGGGAAGGGGGATCGCCGCCAGCATCGCGATGATCAGACAACAGCGTGGGGAATGCCGGTGAAGAGGGCGCGTACGGCGTGCCAACGATGGGAATCTGGCTGGACGGACCCGCCGCAGGACCGAACGGTCCTCCCCGGCGTCACGCGCCTCGGCTGTTCGGCCGGGCGCCTCGGGCACAACCGCACCGATCCATCGGCCGACCGGTCGCCGAATGCCCGAATCGAGTACGCAACGCCAAAGTGGAATTAGTCGACGGCGGCGGACAATCGCTTATAGATCCTGGTCAGACGCGGTCGCTTCGCCCCGGACGTTCGCTGTCGCGTCGCCGCGCGGTCATGTCGCGCGCCTACCGTCCCGTCGTTGCATCCATTCTTCAGAAGGGCACGACATGAAGCGCAAGGTTGCCCTTGCCTGCGTGGCGGCCGCCAGTGCGGTCGCGCTCGGCGTGGCGGGGACCGCGGCGGCTCACTCGGCGGGGAACAAGGACTACGACGGGTTCATCAAGCAGTCCCACCGCCAGCCGAAGAACGTCATCCTGTTCATCGGCGACGGCATGGGCACGCAGGAGATCACGGCCGCCCGCTACTACCAGGGCGTGGCCAACAAGCTCAACGTGGACCGGATGCCGTTCACCGGCTTCGACACCACGTGGTCGGTGAAGCCGAACGCGGCCGAGCCGTACCTGCCCGACTACGACCCGGACTCGGCGTCGACCGGCACCATGTGGGCGACCGGCCAGAAGACGATCGACGAGCGGATCTCGCAGGGCCCCAGCAGCGCGCTGAACGTCCCGGGCGCCAACCTGACGACGGTGCTGGAGCTCGCCCAGCGCCGGGGCATGAAGGTCGGCGACGTGTCGACCGCCGAGATCACCGACGCCACCCCGGCCGTCCTGGCCTCGCACATCTCGCTGCGCGGCTGCCAGGGCCCGGCCGACATGGCCAACTGCGCGCTGGAGACCAAGGCCGCCGGCGGGCTGGGCTCCATCGCCGAGCAGGAGATCGACCACAAGATCGATGTCATGCTGGGCGGCGGCCGCAACCGGTTCGCGCAGACCATCCCGGGCGGCCCTGACGCGGGCAAGACGCTCGTCCAGGTCGCGCAGGAGCGTGGATACCAGTACGTGACCGACGCCGCCGGCCTCGCCGGCGTCGCCGACAGCAAGAAGCCGGTGCTCGGCCTGTTCGCCGGCGGCAACATGTCGCTGGAGTGGAGCGGCCCGACCGCGGCGCTGGGCAAGGGCAACACCCCGGTCGCGTGCACCGAGGACGTGCGCCCGGCCAACGAGCCGAGCCTGGCCGACCTGACCGGCAAGGCCATCTCGCTGCTGGAGAACAAGAAGGGCTTCTTCCTCCAGGTCGAGGGTGCCTCCATCGACAAGCAGGACCACGCCACCAACGCCTGCGGCCAGCTGGGCGAGACCGTCGCCTTCGACCGCGCCATCGGCGTCGCGCTGGACTACCAGCGCACCCACCCCGACACCCTGATCGTGGTGACCGCCGACCACTCGCACACCAGCCAGATCGTGAGCGAGGACGCCTCCGGCTCCGGCCTGCCGACCGGCTACTCCACCAACGTGGTGACCAAGGACGGCCAGACCCTGACCCTGACCTACGGCACGGCCGGCTTCGGCGGCGCGGGCGCGGCCCCGGTCACCGCCCCGGCGAGCCAGCAGCACACCGGCGCGGTCGTCCCCGTATGGGCGATCGGCCCGCGCGGGCTCGGCGTGCTCGGCACCAACGACCACACGGACCTGTTCCACGTCCTGCTCGGCTGACCTGACCCCGGGCCGGACCACTCTTGCCGGGTGGTCCGGCCCGGCCCTTTCCACTCAGGGGCGGGCCGGGATGCGCACGCGCGCCGCCCTCTCGTAGCGCCACGCCGGATACTCCACCGCCGGGGGCAGGTCGTCGCCGTCGGCGGTGCCCGGCTCGGCACCGGCCTCGACCAGCGCGGCGATGAGGTCCCCAGCCCGGCGGGCCGCCGCCAGATGCAGTGCCGTGACGCCGTGCCGGTCCCGGCCGCCCACCGCGAGCCCGGCCGCCAGCAGCCGGGGCAGCAGCCGCACGCCGTCCAGCCGCGCCAGGTAGTGGAGCAGGTTCCGGCCGTTGCCGTCGGCCACCGCCGGGTCGAATCCGGCGTCGAGCATCGCGACCACCACGTCGGTATGACCCGCGAACGCGTACTCGAACAGCGGTTGCCGGATCCGGTGCAGCTCGCCCGGCAGCCGCCCCTGGCCGCTGCGCCAGGTGCGCAGCACGGTCACGCAGCCCGGGACCGGGCCGCCGAGCGCGGCCAGCGCCGACTCCCGGCGGATCTCGTCATCGGTATGGTCCAGCAGGGCCAGCCGCCCGTCGGCCACCTGCACCCGGTGCCAACCCCTCCCGCACCGCACCCGCACCGCGGGCCAGTCCCACGTGTACTCGGCCCGGGGCTGGACCTCGCCGGGATAGAGCGCCTCGAACACCAGCGGGTGCAGGTCGGCCAGGTCCAGCGCGCCGGAGGCGAACGCTTCGAGGTCGCCACGGGCCTGCTCACGGCCTGACAGGTACGCCTCCCGGCGCTCGTCCACCGCGTCGGCCCGCCAGCACCACACCGGCAGCGCCTGCCACGACGACGGCAACCGGTCGGGCGTGGTGACGGCGAGATACGCGCCCACGCCCTCACTCTTCGACACCGGACCGGTCAGCGCCAGCACCGGCCCGTCGGGCAGCGGCACCGGCCGCCGGGGGATGCTCAGAAACGCGGCGCTCTCGCCGGTCAGGACCACGGTCGCATAGCTGTTCCAACCGCGATAGTCCGACCGCAGGTACTGCTGCATCAGATCGGGTGCCAGCTGGGCCAGGCTCTCCGCCAGCTCTCGCGCCGCCGCCTCGCCCCAGGACGCCTCGACCAGGGCCAGGTCCACGACCGGCCGCAGCCCGACCGCGAGGCAGGCGCCCTCCCAGTCCCCCGCCAGGCGAGCAGCCGTGCAGGCCGCGATCACCGATGTGGCCGGGCGCAGGGGTTGCGGACGCGGTCCGGTACGACGACGCGACGTGGCCATGGGCTCGACTGCCTCCCGCACAAAGGGAGCAGGACCGGCCGGATTCGCACCGGCGTCCTCCGCATTGAAGTGCGGCGCGACGACTACTGCGCTACGGCCCCGCTCGACCGGCAGTGTAATGCGGCCTGCGGGGCGGGTGGGGCCGACCGCCACGGCGGGCGGCCGGCCCGCGACGCGACTACTTGGAGTCGGCCAGGTCGGCGATCGCGCGGGCAGCGCGGAAGTACGGGCTGCGGCCCAGCTCGCCGATCGTCTTGACGCCCAGGGCGTCCTTGATGTGCTCAGCGGCACGCTCGCTCACACCGGCGAGCGCGGCGACCGGCGCGTTGACGAGCTCCTCCAGGCTCTTGTCCTGGTACTCCTTGTCCAGCAGCTTGGCGAGATCGGCGGAAACCGGCATGGCCACTCCTTCGGCATCGGTGGTCCGGCACGGCGCCGGACGTACGCCCAGATCCTTTCACTTCCACCGCAGGCGATCCGGGGCGGGCCGGAGTGGACGGAGCAATCCGCAGCTCACCGACCATTCCCGTCAGAGTCCATTTAGTACTGTGAACCGGGCCCGCCGTGTCAGGAGGCGAGTGCGGCGGTGACCTCGGTCCGGGAGGTGACGCCCAGCTTGCGCAGGATGCTGGAGACGTGGACGGCCGCGGTCTTGGGCGAGATGTACAGGCGGCGGGCCAGTTCCGCATTGGTGAGGCCGTCGGCGACCAGCAGCGCCACCTCGCGTTCGCGGGTGGTGAGCGCGGCGGCACCGGTGACCGCCGTCCGGCCGTCTGCGGGGGCCAGTCCGAGCTGCGCCTGCAACTGGGCGAGCTGCACGGTGCGCCAGCCGGTCCAGCGGCGCAGCAGCTCGGCGGCGTGTTCGACGCCGCCGGCCGCCTCGGCGTCGCGGCCCAGCGCCAGCAGGCATCGGGCCACGCCCAGGTGGGCGGTGCCGCGCACGGCCGGGGCCAGCAGGGGTGATCCGGCGACCGAGCGGTAGCCGTCCAGCGCCGCCGCGGTCTGCCCGCAGACCTCGGCGAGCTGCGCCTCCACCAGCGCCCGCCAGTGGTCCCAGACCTGCCCGTCGAGCAGCTCACCGGCAAGCAGGCGCAGCCGCTCCCGCGGCAGTCCGGCGTACAGCGCCGCTGACAGCAGGTCGTGGGCCTGCTCGCCGCTGCGCCACGCCTGAGCGCGCAGCCCTTCCAGCACCGGGCCGAGCAGTTCCTGAGCCCGGTCGACGTCGCCGCCGCGGCACGCCAGGTGGAATTCGAGGCAGAGCAGCACCATCGGGTCGAGCTTCTCGACTTCGGCCAGATCGGACAGCAGGCGGCGGACCCGGTCCAGCGCCCCGGACTCCAGGCACAATCCGGCGAGGAACACCGCGTGGAAGTCGGCGCGGCGGCCCGAGTGGCGGTAGCCGCGGTCGCGGGCGCGCCCGTCGTCGAGCGCCCCGATCGCGGCCTGCAGGTCGCCCTCACGCATCGCCAGCCGGGCCCGGCCCTGGTAGTACGCCGCGACCGACAGCGCCTCGAACCCCGCCCGCTCGGCGTCGCCGCGCATCCGCTCCAGCAGCTCGGCCTGCTCGGTCAGCGAGGACGCCTGCGGCATCTGCAGCAGCCGGTTCAGCGCCCGCGCCGCCAGCACCCACTCGCCGAGCTTCTCCGCCTCGTCGACCAGGCCCGCCAGGATCGCGCGCCCCTCCGCCGACCGGTCGGAGTTCCCGGTCAGCACGATGCCCTTCTCCACCAGCGCGGCCAGCCGGATCTGCGGCAGGTCGAACTGGGCTGCCAGCGCCAGCGCCCGGTCCGCCCAGGCCAGCGCCTCTTCGTCGTAGTCGCGCAGCATCGCCGACTGCGCCACGGCCGTCATCGCCCGCGCCTTGTCGGCACCCGGCGGCAGCTGCGCGATGAGCTGCTCGATGTCGGCGGTGACCCGCTCCATCCACGCCTCGTCCCCGGCCTCCCACGCCAGCCGGATCAGCAGGTAGAGCGCGTCGGCCCGGTCGGCAGGGCCGTCGGCCAGATCACGCCAGCGCTGGCCGTAGCAGGCGGCGTCGTCCAGCAGCCCGGCCAGCCACGCGGCGCGGGCCGCGGCCGACAGCAGCGCCAGATCCTCCGGCTCCTCCGCCATGCCCATCTCCGCCAATTGCAGCGCCTGGTACGCCGAACCGATGGCCAGGTAGAGCTGGGCGCCCCGGCGGGCCGCACCGACCATGTCGGCGTAGCGGCCGGCGGCCTGCGCGTGATGGGCGATCAGCGCCGGGTCGGCGTCCCCACCCGCCAGCAGCGCCTCCAGCGCGCTCTCGTGCAGGCGGCGGCGCTGGCGGCCCAGCATCTGCCCGGTGATGGCCTCGCGGACCAGCGCATGCCGGAAGCTGAACTCGTCCTCGCCCGCCTCCACCAGCACGCCGCGCACCACCAGCTCGCGCAGCACGCCGATCAGCTCGTCCTCGCCCGCCCCGGTGACCGTCGCCAGCAGGTCGAACGGCGCCCGGCGGCCCAGCACCGCGGCCGCCTCCACCACCCGCTGCGACGCCGGGTCGAGGCTGGTCACCTGGCGGCGCAGCACCTCGGCCAGGCTCCACGGCAGCGGCTGCGCCACCAGCGACTCCAGGTCGCCCGGCGCGCACGAGCCGAGCAGCTCCTCCAGGAAGAACGGGTTGCCGCCGGTGCGGTGGTACAGCGCGGCGGCGGTGCGGTATGACACCGGCCGCCCGGTGACGGTCGCCAGCAGCGCCGCGGTCTCCGCCTCGGTCAGCCGCTCCAGCCGCAGGTGCGCCACGGCGTGGCGGCGTTCCATCCGCTCCAGCAGCGACGCCAGCGGGTGCCGGTTGCTCACCTCGTCCGGCCGGTACGTCCCGACGAGCACGCGCGGTCCGTCGGCGTCGGCGAGGCGCTCGAACAGCGCGGCGCTCTCCGAGTCGGCCCAGTGCAGGTCCTCGAACACGACCACCGACGGCGACTCGCCGACCAGGTCCGCGACCAGGGCCAGGCCGCTGTGCAGCCGCTCGACCGGGCTGCGCTGCGGGTCGGTCACCGCGGACAGCCGGTCGGCGTCCACGCTCACGCCGTCCGCGTCGAGCGCGTCCAGCAGCAGCTCGTACGGCCGGGCCAGCGAGTCGGGCTCGGCGTGGCCGAGCAGCACCACGGCCTGGTCGGGCAGTGTGGCCAGCAGCTCGCGGACCAGCCTCGTCTTGCCGATGCCGGGCTCGCCGCCGACGAAGACCACGGCCGGGCGCCGCGCCGCCACCAGCTGGGTCAGCCGGCGCAGTTCGCGGTCACGCCCGATCATCGCCGAGCTCACGGCACCTCGCTGGCTTCCCACGCGCGACAGCGTACCGGCGCGTCCGGACAGCTCCGGTGCCCTTTTCCGGCCGCCGGGCCTGTGTGCTCGCTCTCATCGGCCCGAGCGGCGGTCACCGGACCGCCCCGTCCATCGACGACCGCCCGCCGTGTCCGAATGGGAGCGGGGCCGATCCGCGCGGCCCGCCGGACCCCGGATACGAACAGGCCCGGGGCCGTGTGGCGGCTCCCGGGCCTGTTGCGGTGGTGCTCATCGCGTCGTGCGGTCTTGGCGGCGGCGCTTGTGGCCGTGCCGGTGCACTCTCGCCGCCAGCCGCTCCTTCGCGGCCTCGTCGACGAGCTCTCGGTGGTGCAGCTTCGCGAGCTCGAAGTTCAGCTCGGGCAACTCGAACATCCCAGACTCCTAAGTCCGTGACAGTGTGTTTCTCTGACGTCCTCAATACTGGTCTGCCGAGCGGCTTTCCCCATCCGCAGCAGCGGCGTATCTTCCCTGGCCGCGACGTACCTAGGCGGGTGCGTACCGGTGTCTAGGTATGCCTACGCGGCGTGACGGCCACCACGTGCGCGACGGCGTACCACACACCGGTTCCGGATTGCCGGGACGGGTGCCCGGACGCCCTCACCTCGGGGCGGGCTCGTACCGGTGGAAGTGGAGGAACATGTCCACGCCGGTGGTGATGAGGCCCTCGGTGACCTGCTCCGGCAGCGACGCGCCGTAAGCGCTGTGGATCAGATGCGGGTAGAGCACGAGGGAGTAGAGCTGGATCACGGCGAGGTCGATGTCGGGCATCCGCAGCCGCCCCTGGGCCACCAGCCGCTCGAACGTCGCCACCAGGGCCGGCCGGGCCCGGTCGGGGCCGTTCTGCCGCCAGGCCTGACCGAGCTGGGGAAAGCGGCGCACCTCGCTGACGACCAGGTGGCGCAGGGCGAGCATGTCCGGCCGGGTCATCGCGGCGACCCAGGAGCGCGCGGTCCAGACCAGGCTCTCGCGCAGGTCGTCGGAGCTGTCCAGGCGTGCCTGGGTGCCGGCGACCGCCTCGTCGAGCGCCTGTTCCAGCGCGTCGCCGATGACGGCCTGGAACAGGCCTTCCTTGCTGCCGAAGTGGTTGTAGACGGTGACCTTGGAAACCCCGGCCTGGTTGGCGATCAGGTCGATCCCGGCGTCGAAGCCGTGCTGGACGAAGGCGTCGCGGGCCGCGCGCACGATCGCCTGGCGCTTGCGTTCGGCCCGCTCACCTGCTGGTACGCGGGGGGCCGGGGGCTGGGTCATGGCTGGATGCTAGCAGAGTTGAACTGAACCGTTGAGTTCATATGAACTGAACTGTATGGTTCAGTTCATGCACAGTGAGTTCGCGTCCTATCACGAGCACAACGTCACGTACTGCCTGGAGCGCATCACGGCGCCCACGGCCGGCTGGAAGACCCTTGTCGCACAGGCCTCAGCGGTGACAGACGCCAGCCCGCAGCAGGTCTGGCGGGTGTGGAGCGACCTGTCGGGATGGCCGGGCTGGTCGCCGCTGCACACGGCGACGGCGTGGGCCGGCACCCCCGGCTTCGCCGTAGGCGCGCGCTTCGACCAGACCCTGGCGCTGGGCTTCCCCGTCGGCACCAAGACCGAGCAGGCCACCCTCGCCGAACTCGAACCCGGGTCCCGGGCCGCCTGGGCCGGCGACTCCGGCGGCGTCAGGAGCTGCCACTCGTGGCAGTTCACCCCGACGGCCTCCGGCGGGACGCACATCAGCAACGTCGAGGCGCTCACCGGTACGGCGGTCGGCCTGGTGCGCCCGCTGGTCGCACGGCGCTGGAACAGCATGTTCCAGGGCGCCGTCGACGGCCTCGTCCGCACCGCCACCGCCTGAGACACGGCTGCGGGTGCCGGCCGGATCGCGCAGAGTCCGGCCGGCACCACGCGGTCATGCCACAGCCTGCGCCTGCTTCACCACCGGCCGAAGCCCGTCGCGGCCGGTGCCGCCACCGGTCCGCTCCCCCGCCCGGCCGCGCGGCCGCAGCCCGAACCAGACGGCGGCCGCGCTGACCAGCGTCACGACCACATCCACGCTCAGCGCGAGGTGGATACCGGCCAGGCCCTCGCGCTGCGTCGCGGCGATCGCGCCCAGGACGGGGACCCCGATGGTGATGGCCACCAGCTGGGTCATCGAGGTCAGGCCGGTGGCCAACCCCTGCTCCTCGTTCGGCAGGCCCGAGGTTCCGGTCACCGTGTAGGCCACGATGGCGCTGACATGGCCGAAGAACCCGATGAACAGGGCGGGGACCAGGACCGCGAGCGCCATCCGGTCGGCACCGGCGAACACCAGCGGGAGGGTCGCCAGACCCTGCACGGCCAGGCCCACGGTGAGGACCTTGCGGCTGCCGAAACGCCCGATGGACCGTCCGGCCAGCACCCCGGCGGCCACCGAGGCCAGGCCCGGCACTCCGAAGACCAGACCGGTGACCAGCGGGGAGAAGCCGAGGACATTCTGAAGGTAGAACGTCAGCAGGAAGATCATGCCGGGCTCCATCGTGAAGATCACGAGTCCGGCGTAGTTGCCCCATTTCACCGTGGGCCGGCTGAGGATGCGCACCGAGGCCAGCGGCGCGGGCGAGCGCAGCTCGATCATCCAGAACGCCGCCAGCAGCAGCACACCGGCGACGGCCGCCGGGACGTTCTGCTCGATGACCGCGTAGATCACGGCCAGCAGGCCGCCGGTCACGGTCACCGCGCCCGGCAGGTCCAGCCTCACCCGGTCGGGCATGACGCTCTCCCTGATCAGGATCGGGGCCACCAGCAGGATCGCCACCGCCACCGGGACGTTGAGGAAGAACGCGGCCCGCCAGCCCAGCAGGCTGACCAGGGTGCCGCCGGCCAGCGCGCCGACGGTGAAACCGCCCGAGAGCAGCGCGCCGTTGAGACCGAGCACGCGCTCGCGCGCACCGCCCTCGGCGAACGTGCTCGTGAGCAGGGACAACGAGGCGGGGATGGCCATCGCGGTGGCGAAGCCCTGCAGCACGCGGGCGGTCAGCAGCGTCTCGGGGCCGGTGGCGAACCCGCCCAGCAGCGAGGCCCCGGTGAGCAGGACCATCCCGGCCAGGAACATCCGGCGGCGGCCGAACAGGTCCGCCATCCGGCCGAACAGCAGGGTGAAGCCGACCGCGGGCAGCGCGTACGCGGAGACGATCCAGGGGAGGTCGGCCGCCGCCAGCCCGACGCCGGCCGCGACGTCGGGCAGCGCGACATTCAGGATCGAGAAGTCGACCGACAGCATGAACCCGGCACCGAGCAGGACGAACAGGATCAGCCGCTGCCGGGTGCCGAACGATGCGGACGGTTGTGGATCGGTGGTCATGCGGATTCCTTCGTTCGATGAGCCTGTCTGCGGGCGCAGGGCAGCACGCCGTCCGGCTGAGCCGGACGGCGTGTCTCTGCGGGTTGTCGGGATCTCGTACCGATCCCAGGAGATGGCGGCTGATGCCGCCGGTCAGGGAGAATCCTGCTCCGGCGTCTCGGCGGCCTGCTTGATGTTCGCCAACCGCCGGTCCCAGGCGGACGCGAGCGCGGTCATCCACCGCGCGGTCGCGTTCAGCGCCACCGACCGCACCGCGTATCGCACCTCGCGGCCGACCCTGTTTCCGGACACCAGCCCGGCCGTCTCCAGGACGGTGAGGTGCTTGACCACCGCCTGGCGCGAGACGGGAAGCTCTTCGGCGAGCGTCGTCGCGGTGGCCTCGCCCCGGGCGGCGAGGAGATCGAGCAGCTGGCGCCGGGTCGGGTCGGCCAGTGCGGCCAGGACGCTGTCCACGGGCTCGGCGTCGGGGCCCTCCTGCGTCACACGGACGCCTCTTCGGCGCGCTTGCGCAGGTCGGCGAGGACCTGCGGCCAGCCGTCAGTGTTGTTCTTCATCGCCTGGCCGCGCACCTGCTCGGATGCGGCCAGCGACGCGAACCCGCTCTCGACGACGCGCAGGCGCGTCTTGTCGCCCTCCGGGATCAGCGTGAACTCCACCAGCGTGCTGTTGTCCTCGCCCAGCTCCTCGCCGGGGAAGGCGCTGGCCCAGCGGTAGGCCAGGTAGGTCGGTGCCTCGACCTTCTCCACCCGCACCGGGAACTCGCCGTACTCGGAGTTCTTGGCCACCATCGACTCGCCCTCGCGGGCCACGGTGCCGGGCAGGCTCGCCGCGTCGGCCACCCAGAACCCGGGCTGGGCCACCAGCGACCAGACCCGCTCCAGGGACGCCTCGATCAGGGTCTCGCGCTCGATTCGGTCGTCACTCATCAGGTACTCCTCGGGTCATCGCTACCATCGTGCAACCCTATGGTTGCACATGGCCGACGGGAGGTGCAACCCAAAGGTTGCACCTCGATCCGGAAGTCCGTCTCAGCCGTACGGATCAGTCGGTGAGAAGGTTCGTCAGGCGGCCGGCGAACAGCTGCGCCTCGATGTCGCTCACCTCGTTGCCCAGCTCGTGGACGAGCATCTGCTTGGTGCACAGCACCCTGTCCTGCTCCCGGACCTCGGCCCTGGGGATCACCACGACCTCGTCGTCGACCACGGCCAGGACCGGATCGACGTCCCGGGACCTCGCGAGCACCCGCACCTCGTTCGCCGTCACCGTAGTCATGTATTCACGTTACCGACGGTTCACCGCCAAACAGGTACAAATACCTGTACCTCGTGGTCCCGCCTCTGACCTGCCGCATTCGGCCGGCAGAAATCGAAGCAGCCCGCCGGCGGGGATCGCCGACGGGCTGCCGACCGCGTCTGCGGCGGAGGTCTGACCGGATCAGGTGGCCGGTGTCCACAGGCGGGCGTTGCGGAAGACGGTCTCCCCCACGCCGGACGCGCCGCTCGGCGCCGCGCCGCCGTCGGTGAGCACGCTCACGGTTCCGCTGGTCAGCGTCTTGTCGGTGACCGACTTCAGCTTCTTGCCGTCGAAGTACACGGTCAGCACGTCGCCGACCGCCGTGACGGCGAGCTTGTGCGCGGCCTTCACGTCCGGCTCCGGCACGTTGACGTCGAGCAGGTCCTCCGGGCCGTGGTTCTTGCCGTCGATCCCGTAGTTCAGCCAGATGTGCCCGCTGCGCCCCACCTCGACGTAGTAGCCGGTGCCGCCGCCGTTGCAGCGGAAGAGCAGCCCGGCGACCCGGGCCGTGCCGAACTCGAACTCCACCTCGTACGTGAAGTCGGAGGCCGACGTCGAGGAGTGGCACTGGTGGTAGTAGTTCGTCGCCTTGGCGTGCAGGCCCTTGCCGTCGAAGACGCAGGTGCCCGAATTCGGGTCGCCGTTGGACCAGATCCCGCTGTCACTGGTCAGCGCGTCGTTCATGGCCAGCCGGGAGTGCTCCGGCAGGTAGGGGTTGACTACCGCGTCAACGACAGGGGACAGCTCAGGCGATGGAGACGGCAACGGGGACGGCGACGGGGACGGAGATGGGGTGGGAGACGGCGGCGGAGTGGGACCGCCATTCACGTTGAAGATCCAACCAAACACCGCCGTCGCGAAGGCGACCACGACACCGCTGACGATCAGCGTTCGGAGGGTGTGGTCCTTCGTTGGCTTGTCCGTGCTGTCCTTGTCTGGCTTGCCGGTGTTGCCCTCTTCTGCCATCACGCGACTCCCGTCAACGGCACCCCGTGGTGCACACACGGAATGTATGAGTCGCGATCGCACGATGTGATCGGCCGATCAGCCGCACGATCCGGGCCTGCGGTTGCTCGGACCGCCGAAATCGCGATGGGCACGTCGCCCGATCCTCTGCCGCCGCCCGTCGATGAGACGGACGGCGGCAGCGGGACCTTCAGCGATGGACGATCAGTTGTCGGTGACGGTCAGTTGCAGCGGGCCGTTGGGCATAGGCTGCCCGAACGGGCCGTACGCCGACCGCAGGCGGCTCTCGTCGTACAGCTCGAAGCCGTACGTGTAGACGCCGGGGGCGATGTCGTAGGGCAGGTAACCGTAGATGGTCATGTACCCGTCGGCGTCGACGCCGTTGCCGCCGAACTGCTGGGCGACCGTGTTGCCCGCGGTGTCGTACAGGTAGAGCGAGTAGCCGTTCGCCGGTGCCAGCGGCGCGACGACCTTCACCTTCACCACCGGCCACAGGCTGCCCGCCTGGCTGCGGGCGACCGTGGTCGGCGTCAGGGTCGCCTCGGTCGCCGTCGGCGGGGTCGTGTTGGGCAGCTGCCGGATCCGCAGCCCCGTGGCCGGAGCCTCGTACGCGGCGCCGTAGACGGCCACCCGGCCGGCGCCGTCCTTGACGACCAGGCCGTTGAGGTCGCACCACGGCGTACCGTGGGTGAACCGCACCGGGATCGTCACGACCCCGGCCGAGCTCACCGTCGGCGTGGTGGTCGTCTGGGTGCAGCCCCAGTTGATGAAGTCGGCGACGACCTCGGTCACGCCGCCCTGCGCCCCGCTGACGGTGAAGCTCAGCGTGGTGATCGTGTCCCCGGCCCAGTTGTTGACCGGGTTCGGCGTCGCGGTGAAGCCGGTCGCCCGCACCGTCTCGTTCGAGGTGACGGTGACGGCGGGGGTCTCCGGGGTGGTCAGCGTGGTGCTGTTGCCGACGTTGTCGACCAGGGTGAGCCCGGTGACGGTCCACCGGCCCGACGCCGTACCCGCCGGGAACCTCACCTCGATGCCGCAGTTGGTGTAGTTCACGTCGCCGCCGGTGTACGGCCCGCAGCGCGGGTCGCGCACGAACCAGGCCGACTCGAAGGCGGTGTCGAGCTTCTGCCCGCCCGGACCGGTCAGCCGCAGCGTGCCCTTCCAGAAGCCCGCCTGCGTGTCCTGTAGCGACGCGTAGTAGCGCAGGTAGCCGACCTGGTCCTTGACGTAGACGTACGGCCGCTCGTTGTTGATCGGCTCCTGGTAGAACTGGGTGAAGCTCGGCGCCGTCGAGTCGGCCAGGGTGGTGGCCTTCAGCGTCGCCGCGCCCAGCGCGGTGCCGGTGACCGTCGTGGAGTGACCGAGCTCGTCGGAGAGGGCGACCTCCGCGACCGCCCACAGCGCCTGCTTGGTCCTGCCGAACTTCGGCACCACGAAGTCGTACTGGTACGTCGACTCCTGCGGCGTGCCCGACAGCCAGCGGGCCTTGGTGTACCACTGCTCGTTGTAGCGGAAGTCGACCTCGTAGAGCTGGCCGAGCCGCTTGCCGGCGCTGTCGACCATGTACAGCTTGAGCAGGCCGTTGAGGTCCGTGGCTGCGGTGTCGGTGTTGCGGACCGTCCACTTCAGCGCGACCACGGCGTCGCCGTTGCGGGCGTCGACGTGGTTGGCGGCGAAGTTGATGGATCTGAGGCAGAGCGGGTTGCCTGCCTGCGCTGACGCGGGCGCGGCGATGCCAACGACCGCGACCGATGTCGCGACCGCCAGGACGCATGCCGCCCGGCGAATCCACATTGATGACATACGATCGTGTATAACAACCGCCCGCAAACGCGGCGAGCGAGTTTCACCATTCCTTCACAGGTCAGGCGACATCTCCGTTGCCGACCGTCGATACTTTCAGGCAGAGCCGTCGATCCGTTAAGCCCAACCGGCGCACGTGGCAGTCATCGTCGCTTCGCCCCGGATGGCCAAAGGACTCGCACCGGCACGCCGAGCACGCGGGCGCGGACGACGACGTCGGCGGTGCCGCCATTGCCGGCGGGGTCGGAGCCGTCCCAGATCGCGATGAGCAGGTCTGCGCCGCGAAGGAGTTCCTCAGCGCCCGCGGTCCACGCCTGCGCTGGTGTGGGGTAGAGCGGGAGGTGATCCACCGCGGCGGCTCGAGCCAGGAGGGCGGCGAAGGGTTCCTGGTCGAAGTGGCGGTGCTCGGGTTGAACGGCGATGGCCTCAAGCCGTCCGCCGAGGTCGAGCACGGCGTGGGCGAAAAGCTGGTCGGGTCCGTCTGCCAGCAGGGACACTCCGACGAGTGCCGGGGTGGCGTGCTGGGCCAGTTCGTCGCGTAGCGCCAGGTCGACGAGGGTGAGGGTGTCGACCGGGAGTTTGGTGTGGCCGGTGATGGCGATACGCATCCCGGTCACGTTAACGGGTCGGGCGGATCGAGAGGGGTCATGCCGAGGCGCAGCGCGAGCTGGCGTAGTTCGTCGTGGCCTCCGGCACGTGACTGCCTGCCCTCAGGGTGCCCTTCGGGCGCGGGTGGCTTCGCTGGCGTTCTGGAGGCTCAGGTCCGGTGATGTTCTCGGGCGGATACCAGATGCCCCGCCAGACGGACACACCGAGCGGCCTGCCGAGGGGCACGGTGCCAGGCCGGAAGTCTGTCAGATCTGGATTCTCGACGATCTTCGTCATGGGCGGCACAGGTGTTCCGTACCGGCATCGGACGATCTCCAGGCAGTCATCGAGGTCTCGGCCAGTCACACCCACCACCGGCGGCCAGCCGCGCGGATAGATCCCGGAGATGTCGAAATGAAGCCAATACCTGCACATGTGTCCTGCCGCCTTCCGCCACCGCAGGAGGGTACCGGCAGACATGGAGGGAATCTGTTCGGGCGCAGCCCCGGTTTCGAAGACCGCCCAGAGTCGACCGGGATGCCCGAAACGCTGAGTCGGCGTCGTCGGACAGCTGGCCGCCGAGAGATCGTGGTGTGGGTATCCGATCAGGAGGCCCACCAGCAACATTAGGTACTGGCCGCACCTCGTTGCCGCTACACAGGCGCCCGACGACGCTCATCCGCATGAAGAAACTCTTTATGCTCGTCGTCACGGTTCTGGCAGGCGTCGCGTCCCTGCTCATCGCGGCACCGGCGCAGGCCGCGGGCGCATGCGGGTCCGCGTGCAACTACACGTGGCCCGACGAGACCGCTCCCAACGGCGTCGTGTGCGCCAGCGGCGCCACCACCCCCGTGTCGGCCTACTCCTCATCCCACGGCCTCACGGTGCAGCTGCGCTACAGCCCGACCTGCCGGACGGTCTGGGGGCGCATCTACGGCGGCCTCAACCAGTACTACTACATCCACATGCGGCGCAAGTGGGTGAGCGCCTCCACCGGCGAGGTCACCTACGAGTACTTCACCGCCGACCAGATCGGGCCGCCGAGCAACCGGCCGCACGAGTGGGGCAAGCAGTTCGACGACGCCGGCTACAAGACCGAGGCGTGCGCCTCCACGTCCTGGAGCACATCGGGCATCTTCCTCTGCACCTCCGCGTACTGACCCGAACGGATCGGATCGGGTCGGGTCGGTGTGGCGAGTTCAGGGGCGGTCGCCAAGCAGCGACCGCCCCAACGCCGTCAGCTCGTGCAGCATTGACCCCGCCAACAATTTCGAAGACGCTCGCTAGGTTTGATCTCTAGCGAGCTTCTGACGTGTGTGTACCTGTGGGCGGTACTGGGATTGAACCACTGACCTCTACCGTGTGAACGCGGTCCTGGCCTGTCCCCCGGTATCGCCCGCTGTCAACGCGCACGAGACGCTGCGCTCCTGCCACTGGCTGGAAGCGCTCGGCCCAAGCCGGAGTCAGCAGGTTCGCTGACTTTCTGCTGACTCTCGGCGGGCGCCGGAGCGCTTCGTCCCGAACGCGATCAGTCCTCTTGGCTGAGTTCGTCTTGTGTTGGCTGTTGCTCGTCCGGCCTGCCGTCGGCGTCTTCCAGTGTCGTCGTCTGTTGGCTGTGGCTGGATGGTTCTGCCGCCTGTTCGCTGTCTTGCGGAAGCTTGAGTCCTATCGGCGGCGTGGTCCAGGGGTCGAACTGCGGTGGCGCCTGATAGCTGTTCAGGATAGACAGGTCGACCGTGCCGCCGGAGAATCTCGCCCCGACGAACCCAACCTCACCGCCGGAGAACGTCGCCCCGTCGAACCCGACCGTGCCACCGGAGAACGTCGCTACCTCGAACCCGACCGTGCCGCCGGAGAATCTCGCCCCGAAGAACTCGACCGTGCCACCGGAGAACGTCGCCACGACGAACCTCACCGTGCCGCCGGAAAACTTCGCCCCAACGAACCCGACCTCGCCGCCGGAGAACGTCGCCCTGTCGAACCCGACCGTGCCGCTGGAGAATGTCGCCCCGTCGAACCTGACCTCGCCGCTGGAGAATGTCGCCCCGTCGAACCAGACCGTGCCGCCGGAGAACGTCGCCACGACGAACCTGACCTCGCCGCCGGAGAACGTCGCTACGTCAAACCTCACCGTGCCGCCGGAGAACGTCGCTACGTCGAACCTGACCTCGCCGCCGGAGAACGCTGCCCTGTCGAACCTGACCTCGCCGCCGGAGAACGTCGCCCTGTCGAACCTGACCTCGCCGCCGGAGAACGTCGCCCCGCCGAACCAGACCGTGCCGCCGGAGAACGTCGCCCTGTCGAACCTGACCTCGCCGCCGGAGAACGTCGCCCCGCCGAACCAGACCGTGCCGCCGGAAAACGTCGCCCCGACGAACCCGACCGAACCGCCGGAGAACGCTGCCCCGCCGAACCAGACCGTGCCGCCGGAAAACGTCGCCCCGACGAACCCGACCTCGCCGCCGGAGAATGTGGTGTTGGCAAAGTTGGTGTTGGCGGTGAAGTGGGCGTCGCTGAAGTCGCCACTGTCGAAGGTGGCGCCGGTGAAGTCGAGTTCGTGTCCGCGCCAGCTGAGGGTGTCGGTGTCGGGGTCGGCGCGAAGGTGGTCGCGGATGATGGTGATGATGGTGAGGCGTACTTCTCGTTCGCCTTTGATCCATCCGCCTTCTTCGGCTTTGGGGTCGGGTTGGTAGGGCATGCGTAGGTAGGCGCAGAGGACGTTGATGCAGGTCTGTCGGCCTGCTTGCCAGTCGTCGGCGAGTCCGGCGATGGCGTAGACGCCTGCGAGGCGTACGGCGGCTGATTCGTGGCCGAGTTGGGCGCTGGCGGCGGTGAATCGTTCGTTGAACAGCCTGGTGTCGTCTCGGCTGCTGGCCTCGATGGCGCGTTGGTTGGCCTCATCGGCCCAGCGGTGTGCGTCCTCGGCGATGCGCTGCTTGCGGTAGGCCACGACCAGGGCGACGACGCCGCCGAGTCCGCCGGTGATGATGAGGGCGATCTGGACCATGTTCAGCTGGTCCTGCGTGGTCAACTGCGTCGTCGTCGGTGCGGGGCCGGTCGGGTTGGTGGAGACCGGCGGGACACCTACGCCGAGGGAAGGCGACCCCAGCCCGAGCCAGAGAAGTACGCCGGTACCGCTGAGGACGACGATCGCAGAGAGGATCACGGCGGCCAACGCCAGGGGGAACCTCACCAGTTCGGCGGGCTTGCCTGTGACGGCGCTCTTCATCCATCGAGGATTCACATCGTCTGTTGTACCCAGCCCGTGCATCCTGGCGGATCGGCCGTGAGTGCGTTCACCGTGACCTATCGGACGCTACGCGTCGGGCTGTGGCGAGTGGTGATCTCCTTGCGGCGGCAGTCTTGACCAGACCACAGTGCCGGCGGGTGGCGTAGCGGAGCGGAGCTGCCCGCCGGCACTGTGGTACTGCCCTTGTGGTGACGGCGTAAGGAGATCACCACCCCAACCACCCCTCCCCAACCATCTTCCCGCCGCCGTTCCGGGTGCATCTCTGAAGCGGTGGTCGGGGTTCGGGGCGGAGCCCTGAGGTCTGAGATAGCTGTGGTGTTCGGGTGTGGCGGCGTCGCGGGAGGCGCGGTCTGGTCCACGGCGGTGTTCCGTGATGGTTCTTGGGATCCTGGGCTGTCTCGTCGGCTGGCGCCCGTGTCCCCCGCGCGGGCCGGAGGCAGAGCGCGGGGGGACGCGGTGCGCCGGGCCGCGTCAGCGGCCCTTGATCCCATAGAGATTAATTCGGCAATCAAACGCCCTTGGCCGAAACAGCGCTGCATCGCGACAACGGCAGAGCGCGACGACCCAGAGCGTCGTCAGCCATCAGGCGGCCTGCAACCATGCCCCTCAGCCGTGCCATCCGAGATCACGGACTAGCGGCTACTTACCGCGGCTTTCCTCCGCTGGATGAGGAACACTCCTGCCAGCACCAGCGCGGTTCCCGACACCATCCCCACGGTGACCGTTTCGTCGAGGACAAGTGCACCCAACGCAACTGCGACGACGGGCAAAAGGTAGGTGACCGCGGACGCGGCTGTCGGTCCCTCATCTGCGATCAGCCGGTAGTTCAGGACGTAGGCAGCTCCTGTGCCCAGCGCGCCCAGGATTGCGACGCTGATGACCGCATCGGCGCGCCAGGTCACCGGCTGCGTGCCGAACACTAGCAGCGCGATCGCGAGAAGCACCGTCGCGGCGCCGAGTTGGCTCGCAGAGAGCATCAGCGGTGGCATACCCCGGCCTGCCAGGTATTTGCCCATGTAGACGTAGCTCACCCCGTAACAGGCCGAGGCGGCGAGACAGGCCAGTCCTCCCGCGCTGGCGATCTCGCTGGCGGACTGCCAGGGCGAGAAGATGAGCACGGTGCCGAGGAATCCGACCACAATGCCGATCACGCGGGCGGGTGTGACGGCCCGGTCCGTGGCGGCAAGGTAAGCAACGCCGAAGGTCCATAGGGGCGTCGTTGCGTTGAGTACGCCCGCGACGTTGGATGCGACGGTCTGCTCACCGATCCCGAACAGCACGTACGGCACGGCGTTGGCGATTAGCGCGGCGACGAACAGATGTCCCCAGGTCGCGATCCCCTGTGGCCTGGGCAGTCGTCGGTAGAGCGCAATCGGTGCCAGCACGGCGAACCCGAGCAGCAGTCGAAGGAAGACGAGCTGCACGGGGCTGAAACCTCGCAGTGCGAGCTTGATCCACAGGAAGCTCGACCCCCATAGCAGGGCCAGCAGCGCCAGCCGTGCGACGTTTGCCCTGCGCACGCTCAGTCCTCGATCGGCATGTGGTAGTCCAGGCCGGTCAGGTCGGCCCGCATGACGAACCGGGTGACCTCGAACGGCTTGATGTCCTGGTCGAAGCTGGTGTGCAGTACGACGATGACCGGCACGCCGGGTGGCATCATCAGGCCCGACGCTTCGGCGGGTGTCGGCATCCGGGAGCTGATCTCCTCGCGGCTGCGGGTAATGGACCGGCCGAGATCCTCGAAGCGGGCGTAGATGCTGCCGCGCCCCAGGGTCTTCTCCGTGGCCAGCGGCGAACCGAGGACGATCGGCACCGGGATGTAGGTGACCCCGATCTGAACCGGCTCACCGTCTGCGAAGTACCAGTTCTCGCGCCGGACTACGAGGTCGGTCGCCGGGTCGAGGTCCAGCCGTTCCGCGACATCGGCGGGCGGGGGGACCTGCGTGACGGACCGACATTCGGTGCTCGGGATCCGGCCCTGCTTCATTACCTCGATCCGGAACGGCGACAGTCCGCTCTTGTCTCGCGCCCGCTTGGAGTAGCGGTCGGCGCCGGATCTGACCAGCGGCCTGCGCTGGCGGACGAAGACGCCCTTGCCGTGGCGAGCCGCCGCGAGGCCTTCGGACTGGAGGATCGCCAGCGCTTCGCGCGCTGTGTTGCGCGCCGTCTGGTAGGTCGCCGCCAGCTCACGCTCAGAGGGCAACTGTTCACCAGGCGCGTACACACCGCTTTCGATCTTGTCCCGCAGCTCGTCTGCGATACGCCTGCTCGGTGGCCGCCGATCCTCGCCGCGATCAGTCATGGCCTTTCCAACCTGCTCGTAGGGGTGTCGTCTCTACGCTACCCCAACTGGCTTGAGCCACCTATTGACGGGCTGCATCCATCGATGCAAACTGGCTTAAGCCAGATGTGGCTCAAGCCAGTTGATGTCGAGTGAGCACGGGATGGTCAAGGCCGTCGCGACGAGCCCACCAGAAGATCACGATGCGCAGGAAGGGCATGCGATGGGGACCCCGATCGCAGAACGCGAGTTCGAGCGGTATGCCGAGGCTCAGGCAGCACGTGGCGCTTACCTGCTTCTGGTCCACCGCCGTGAGGCCACCGGATGCTGCCGCCGCTGCGGTCGAGTGCATCCATGCGAATTCCGCCTGCGCGGAGCGCAACTGCTGGCGCATTTCGCGGACTGGCAAGCGGTCGAACCCGCTCTGGTCCGGCCGTATCTGGCCGGTTGAGACTCCCCGCCGACACCGGCGGGGCACAGCGGGCGCGTACGGTCCCTGGCTCGCAACTAGCGGTCCCGTACGCGCCCGCCCCTCGAACCGGTCAGACCGACGCCCCGGACGTCGAGCACGTCTCGATGAACTCCGGTTCTAGGACCTTCGCCGAGCGGGCGTCCGATCACGGTCCACGGCCGAATCGGGCGGTCGTCGATCTGAGCTGGTGACCCTGACGGCGGCCGCCTACCCGGCGGGTTGGTCAGTGACGCCCCACTGCGCCAGCGGGCGACCGTCGGCACGCCACTGGTGCAGCCCGGCAGAGATCTTCGGCCAGCCGTCCGGAGCGTCCTCCCACGCCTCCTGACGTCCGAACACGGTCCGGTCCAGCAGGCTGTAGGACCAGAAGCCCGCCTCGGTGCCGCGGTCGGTCGTCCAGTAGGTCTCGTAGACGCGGCCGTGATCGTCGCGCACGTAGCAGCCGAGCCAGCCGAAATCCCGGCCGGCCAGCAGTCCGTCGCCCGCGTCACGCGCCGAAAACCAGGGCGCGGTATAGCCCATGAAGTCTGCGTACGGTCGGCTCTCCTCGTAGGTGCCCTCACAGAAGTAGGCCAACGTCACGTCGCGTGCATGCAGGTGCGCCAGCGGGCCCTGGACCTGGGATGCGAAGTAGGTGCAGCCGATGCACTGCCTTTCGGCCGGCTGGCCGTCATGCCACATGTGGAAGTAGCCGACGAGCATCCGTCGCCCCTCGAAGACGTCCAGAAACGGAACCTCGCCCTTCGCGCCGACCACGGTGACGGACCCGGGAATCTCGATCATCGGTAGCTGGCGGCGTTCTGCGGCGATCGCGTCGCCCGCGCGGGTGTGCGCCTTCTCCTTGACAAGGAGACTGGCGCGGGCGGCTTCGTACTCGTCGCGGCTGGTGACAGTCGGCAGCGCGGAGACCGCCAGCGGCACGGTAGGTAGGTGGCGCACATTCGCTCCTTCTCTTCGATAGCACCTGACGCCATACGCTCGGTCAGGCTTAACCAACCTAGTCCGGTGCATACATCGCGCAGTGCCGCTCGGCTGGCCACGACATGATCGCTCTCGACTATCGCGCACCGGGTGAGCCGGCCATGGTCCACGTAGATCAGGACTGGGATTACGCCGTCCGCGGGCCGTCCCCTAGACGGTCCCACCGGCCGCTGCTGAATCTGCTCCCGTAGCAGTGACACCTGGAGTTCGTCTGGTACCTGCGTGGCAGGTGCGCCGTTGAGGCCCCAAGTAGCGAACACTGGCAGCCGGGCGCCGGGCACAACATGATGCCTCCGTCTGCGCTGTCACCCGCCGTAAACTGTGCTCATGATCGAGCCGTCATGCGAGGTCCGCACTTGTGCCGGCGATCAGCCTGCGCGTTGATGAAGGCTTCTGGCCTTCGCCTGCTGGGCTCGCCAGGCAACTAACTCTGCCTCGATGTGCGTAAGCTTGTCCCGGCGCTCAAGGATGGCGCTTTCGAGGTGACGCCTTCGATGTGATACCCCCTCCAGCAATCTACTGATCTGACGGGCCTTAGAGTCAAGTTCGTACAAGTCCGAATAGTAGCCGTCTTGATCCCTAACACCAGATGGGCTTTTTAAAAATACATTCCGCTCGTCGCTTACGTGACGTGACTGCATTTCGAGGCGACGCTCGCTATCTTGAAGCGATTCTAGTTCGGCCGAGTGATAGCCGATTTCGTAGCTCATTCGCTCCGCCAACGCCGCTAGATTCTCGATCTCGAGGTCCCCCACGTTCGCGGCAATTGATGCGGGCACCTCAGCTTGGCGGATGGTTGCCTCACTCACTTCTGCATCGAGGAACCTCTTTGCGCTTTTTAAAAACTCCCCTACGTTCAATATGACAAGATGGCAGTTTGCGTACTCACGCGCCTCCTTTACCAATTCCGGTCGTGCAGATACGATCTTCCGGTTGACTTGGCGGAACCAGTCCTCTTTCTCGTCGCCCGTTACGAGCAGGATGTGACTGGCACCGGCTCGTTTGGCGTGTTCAAGAGTCTGTGCCCACACAAAGTAGTCACCATGCGACTGATCCTTGTTGCCGTCGCGGTAGCCGGGAGGCTCGGAGTTCTTTATCCTTCGATCCGCCTCAGCTAGACGCTCGGCGAGATCATCGACGAATGGCTGGCCGATCTTGCCGTTCAACAACGACTCTATTCGATCTAATATTGGGTCCTTGGAGAAGGATCGCACTGGAGTGTGCTTGTCCTGAAGGTCGGACACGACCCTGGATAGCGGCGTAAAAGCATTGGTCAATGCTTCGGTCAAACGCGACTTCTCTTCATCCGACAGCGAGACGCGCTTGAACAGTTCATTGATGCGCTCGCCAAGTTCCTGACTGACTTTCGATTCTGCCTGCCGGATGCTTGCAGCGAGCGCAGCGTAGCCGTTACGGAGATCGCTCATCACGCGTATGCGGTTTCGGTAGAATTCCTCACCAACCTGATGGGGAATGAAGATTCGCTTTTCAAGGCGTTCCAAAGCGCTAAGCAGTTGTTCACTTGCCTCGGTTGTATATCGGTATGCGTTGAAGAGCACGTTGGTATCCACAACTACCGTGCCCAGCGTGAATGAGGTTCGAAGATCGTTGTCGGTTGGGACTAAGTAATGTGCAAACTGATCCCGAAATGCAAGTGGCATGTGCCCTCCTCTGCAAGCGTGTCCATATTAGGGGGTGCGGTGTGCGCTCGACACTAGTTTTGGCCAGGACTGATGATGCGCTCACGACCGACCGAGGAAGCGCCACCCTGATAGCGCGACACGCAAGCAGCACGGCCGGTTCGCGCCGGGCCAAACGTACAGTCAAGCCGAATGTACTCAAAGCGGACGCCGACGCTGAGCGAAGTCCCAGCTCATCGAGCTGGGACTTCAGAAGGGTTAAATCTCCGTATCGCATGGGTAGGCGATACTGGGATCGAAACCAGCCGACTCTTCCGTGTGAACACGGTCCTGGGCTCTCCCCCGGTATCGCCCGCTGTCAACGCGCCTGGAACGCTGTGCTTCCGCAACTGACTGGAAGTGCTCAGGGTAAGCAGGAGCCATCAGGTTCGCTGACTTTCTGCTGACTCTCGACGGGCAACTGGACCCCTCGTCCCGAACGCTTCACCGGCGCCCACCTAGGGCACAGCGTCGCGTTGTGCAATCTGGTCGCGGCTGCGCTGTGGAAGGGCGGCAAACAACGTCCCGATGCGCTTCGGCCGGGAAATCATCTGGTCAACGATGACGTTTACCAGTGCAAAGAGGGATCCGACGAGGTCGGTGCTGTTGTCTATCTGGATCTCTCCTGGATGCACGGCATTGTTGCCCACGACACGAAGTACATCCATGGCCTGCTGGACCTGGGGGTCGAGGCCCTTCTGCACAAGCTTCGCAATCTTGTCGTTGATCTGGCCGGAACCCGGCTCAATGTCATCTACAAGCATCTGGAGGCTGAGCCTTAAAAGCGCTGCCGCGCTTCGCGGTGAAAGTGTGGAAACGTCGCGGGCTTCCTCGTAGATAGCTCGAACGTCGTCAGGCATATCAGCACTAGGCGATACGCCCACCTTCGACAGCGGGAACACCATGCGCCAGCCGTCTGTATTGGTTCGATACCAAACGATGTTCTCGTTGCAGGCCATGCACTGCTGCGTCTGGAAGTACCTGATCGGCGCGAACTTGTGCTCTTCGACTCTCCTGAAAAGAGGAAGATCTTTCATCAGCGCGAACACCCCGCATGCGCTGTGCGGGCACAAGTACTGATCGTTTTCCGGGCTCGGAATCTTCTCCATCGCGCTCTTGGCGGGGACAAAATCTGTCACGTGCGATATGGTCCCACCTCAGCGCCTTACACGCGCGAGATTATGCTGGTCGTGACGTGAGTTCTAGCCGCCTGGCCGGGAGAGAGAGCCGACAGGACGATTCGTGGCGAGTGGTGATCTCCTTGCGGCGGCAGTCTTGACCAGACCGCAGCCGCCGGCGGGTGGCGGAGCGGAGCGGAGCTGCCCGCCGGCGGGTGTGGTACTGCCCTTGTGGTGACGGCGTAAGGAGATCACCACCCCTACCCCCACTCTTCCCACCTTCTTCCCGCAGCTGTGCCGGGTGCATCTCTGAAGCGGTGGCCGGGGTTCGGGGCGGAGCCCTGAGGTCTGTGGTTGCTGTGGTGTTCGGGCGTGGCGGCGTCGCGGGAGGCGCGGTCTGGTCCACGGTGGTGTTCCGACATGGCTCTTGGGGTTCAAGGCGAACATGGCGGCTGGCGCCCGCGTCCCCCGCGCGGGCCGCAGGCAGAGCGCGGGGGGACGCGGTGCGCCGGGCCGCGTCAGCGGCCCTTGATCCTTCAGAGATCAATTCGGCAAATCTCAAGGGTTTGGCTTGCGCGAAGCTGCTGAGTCTTCGGTGATGCGGCGCCCCAACTTGCCGACTTAGTCACCCAGATACCAAGAGAGGGCACATCCATCAATAGGATGTGCCCTCTGATCTGGTGGGCGATACTGGGATCGAACCAGTGACCTCTTCCGTGTGAAGGAAGCGCGCTCCCGCTGCGCCAATCGCCCGCAACGAGATGGAACTCTACAGCATGTCCAGCCTGGCTCGCATCTCGGTACCTCCTCGGCGCGTCGCGCCGACCAGAACCCGCACAAAACAGGTCGAGGTGCTCTCGCGAGCACCTCGTCCGGTCTTTGGTGACGGTCGGTGACCGCCGGGGTGGTGGGGTCGAGTTGGTTCAGCGCCCGGCCAGCAGCCGGTTGACGGCGGCGTCGACGTCGAGGTGGTCGGTCTCGCGGCCGCGCGGTACGACGACGTACGTGCGGCGCAGGAACCGGACGAGGACGCTGCGGGGGACCTCGAAGAGCGCGTTGCCGTCGGGCGACGACAGGGCGAGCGCGACGAAGTCGCCGCGCGGGGTGGCCCAGGGCCAGACCCGCACATCACCGATGCCGGCCGGCTCGTCGAGTCCGGTGACCAGGAGTTCGCGCGCGAACGACCAGCTCACCGCCTCGCCGCCGGCGGATTCGGCGTGGAAGAGCACATGCACCGCGTACGGGTCGACCGGGTCGTAGCGAAGGCTCGCCCGCACCGGCAACGAGGTCGCGTCGGGCGCGACCAGCCGCAGCGATGTCTCGACCTCGACGGTCGTAGGACGGATGGCACTCATGGACGTACTCCCCCCGGCACTGCGGCGGAGCTCAATCGCTCCGCCCCTCCCATACTCAAGGTGACTCTCCCTTATACGCTCCGTCATCGTTACGATCTCACCCGATCGCGGGAAGATCGATGAAAACGCGGGCCCCGGCGCACCTACAGGGAGTAAGATGCCGTGCTTTGCCCTGAATTGCTCAATTGTGATGCCGCCCAAGGCGTCGACACACTCCGGTAACGTCCAGTCATCAGGGTTGGTGACGGGTGATTTCAAGAGCCCGGTGCGCGAGACGGACAGGGTTGGGGCGATGGCTGACAAACCGGACTTTCGGCAACCGGAGGCGCCCGCTCGCCCCGGCCTGAAGGACCGGGCCCGCCTGGGTTACCTCGCCATCCGGGCGAACCCGACCGGGCGGTACGCGCTGCGGATCGTCATCGGCCTGCTGGGCGGGCTCGTGGTGCTGGCCGGGCTGGTGCTGATCCCGCTGCCGGGTCCGGGCTGGCTGATCGTCTTCGCCGGCCTGGGCATCTGGGCGATCGAGTTCGCCTGGGCCCGCAACCTGCTGGTCTTCGGCCGGGGCAAGCTCAGCGGCTGGACCGGGTGGGTCAAGCGGCAGCCGCTGGCGCTGCGCCTGCTCATCGGGCTGGCCGGGCTGCTGTTCGTGGCGGCGATCGTGATGATCTCGCTGCGGCTGACGTTCGGCCCGGGGGTGTTCCAGCGCCTCTGGGACTGGTTCCTCACGCATTGAGGGAACTCCCAGCGACGGTCAGCCTGCCCGTGCCGTACGACCGGACGACTTGACCGCAGCGTCACCACGCGGTGTGATCAGAGTGATCCGGCCGCGCCCGTCAACCTCCCCAGGTCAGCGCGGCCGGGTCCCCTGAGCTGCGCAAACGGTCAGCTCTTGATCTTTTCTATGATCGGCGTCAGATCACGCCTTTCGATGGCCGCCGCCATCAGCTCCGGGAACGCGTCGGGCGTGCACGCGAACGACGGCACCCCCAGCGCCGCCAGCGCGGCCGCGTTGCCGTGGTCGTACGCGGGCTGTCCCTCATCCGACAGCGCCAGCAGCACGATGACCTGCACCCCCGCCGCCGTCATGGCGGCGACCCGGCGCAGCATCTCCGCGCGCACGCCGCCCTCGTAGAGGTCGCTGATGAGGATGAAGATGCTGTCGCGCGGACGGGTGACCAGCCCCTGGCAGTAGCCGATGGCCCGGTTGATGTCGGTGCCGCCGCCCAGCTGGGTGCCGAACAGCACCTCGACCGGGTCGTGCAGCTGGTCGGTGAGGTCCACCACCGCCGTGTCGAACACCACCAGCGACGTGCGCAGCGTCTTCATCGACGCGAGCACCGCCGCGAACACTCCCGAGTAGACGACCGACGCCGCCATCGAGCCGGACTGGTCCACGCACAGCACCACGTCGCGCTGCACCGACCGGGTCTGGCGCCCGTAGCCGATCAGCCGCTCCGGCACGATCGTGCGGTGTTCGGCCTGGTAGTGCTTGAGATTGGCGCGGATGGTGCGCTGCCAGTCGATATCGCGGTGGCGGGGCCGGTTGATCCGCGCGGCGCGGTTGAGGGCACCGGTCACCGCGGCGCGGGTCTTGTTCGCCACGCGCCGCTCCAGCTCGGCCACGACCTTCGCGACCACCATGCGGGCGGTGCTGCGGGCCTTGTCCGGCATCACCTTGTTCAAGGACAGCAGCGTGCCGACCAGGTGCACATCGGGTTCGACCGCCTCCAGCATCTCCGGTTCGACCAGCAGGCGGGTCAGGTTGAGCCGCTCGATCGCGTCGGCCTGCATGACCTGCACCACGGTCGACGGGAAGTACTGCCGGATGTCGCCGAGCCAGCGGGCGACCTTGGGCGCGGACCCGCCGAGCCCGGCACTGCGGGTGCTGCCGCCGTCCTCACCGCGATACAGGGCGGACAGGGCGTCGTCCATGCCGCAGTCCGTTCCGGACAGCTGGACCCCGGTGCCGTCGCCGTCGCCGCCGAGCACCAGCCGCCAGCGGCGCAGCCGCTCCTCGTCGCTCATGACCGACTCCCTCCGGCGTTGACCAGCAGTTTCAGGGTGGGCAGCACCAGGGCGACCCGATCGGGGTCCAGGGCGGCCAGCTCGTCGTCACCGGACGCGGGACTGCCGGAGCCGCCGGTGCCCAGGTGGCCTACGCGTACGCCGACCGACCGCCGCTCGGGGGCGGCGAAGGCGCCGAAGGTACGCCGCAGCAGCGGCAGCACCGCCGTGAACGTGTCCGGGCCGAGGCCGACCAGCCACCGGTCCACCAGGGACAGCAGTGCCTCATCGTGTACGAGCAGCAGCCCGCCACCGGCGATGAAGCCCTCGACGTACGCGGCCGCGGCCGGGGCGGGCACGCCGACGGTGAGCGAGCGGGCCAGCCGCAGTTCGACCGCGTCGGCGTCGAGGACGCCCGCGTCGCGCAGCAGTCGCAGCAGCCGCCCGGCCAGCAGTCCCGGCAGGTCGGGCCGGTCCACGAGCCGGGCCAGGGTGTCCAGCCACTCCTGCCGCAGCGGCAGCTCGGTGCCGAGCAGTGTCAGCGCCTCGTGGGTGCCGTCGAGGTGGACGCGCAGGGCGCGGGCGGCGTCGTCGTCCAGGCCCGCGACGGCGCCGGGCAGACCGAGCCGGATCCGGGTGACCAGGCCCGCGAGCACCTCGGCGAGGGCGTCGGTGCTGGTGGCGCGGACGTCGCCGTAGCGCAGCGACCGGGCCAGTGCGGGCACGGCCGCCATCAGCTGGGCGATGTCGGTGTCGACGGCGGCCCGGTCGGCCAGCGCCCTGAGCACCGCGGGCTGGGCCTGCGGAAGCTGGGCGAGCAGGCACGACTCCAGCAGGCCGGTGAGCCCGGCGAGGTCGGCGCCCGCGCACGAGTCGACGACCTTGGCAGTGGCGGCCTGCTCGACGGTGACGCCGTACGCGCTGGCGCTGATCAGGTCGACGGCGTACTCGGGCTGCCATTGCAGCTGCCAGGACTCCCAGAAGGTGCCCTTGCCGCCCTTGGCCCGCTGGGCGGGGCGGCCCCAGTCGACGCCGAGCAGCCGCAGCCGGTGCAGCAGGCGGCTGCGCTCCAGCTCGTTGGGTTTGCGCAGGTCGAGGTCGAGGTCGCGGACCAGGGCCTCGGTGGCCAGGCGCAGCCGCTTGGCCTGGGCGGCCACGTCGCGCGCCAGCGGCACCGACGGGGTCTCGTCGGGTACGGCACCGAGCCGCTCCCCCACCACGACCTGCCGCTGGATCAGCTCCAGCCGCGTCTCGTCGCCGTCGCACAGCACCGACCGGGTCGCCTCGGTGACCTCGGCCAGGCCCGGCAGCGGCCGCCCGCGCAGCACCGCGAGGGTGTCGGCCAGCCGGGTCGCCTCGATCACGTGGGCGCTGGACACGGGCAGGTCCTGGCCGCGCAGCACCCCGGCGACCTCGACCAGCCACCGCTCGACCGGGTGGTCGTCGGTGGTGAACAGGTGGTGGTACCAGCCGGGTGAGGTGACTCCGGCGCCGTAGCCGCTCCAGGACGCCAGCCGACCGTGCGTCCACGGCACCCAGGTGATCGCGGTCGGCACCGTCGGCAGGCCCTTGAGCAGGTCCTTGTCGGCCTTCTCCGGCGGCAGGTCGCCGGACAGCGCCGGCACGTGCCAGGCGCCGCAGACGACCGCGATGCGCTGGTGGCCCTCGCGCAGCGCGGCGCGGAGCGTCTGCCGCATGTACGCCTCGCGGACCAGGTCTTCGGCGATGGCCGGGCTGTCCTTGCGGACCTCGGTCATCGCCTCGGCGACCGCCGCGAACGGGTTGCCGTCGCGGCGGTGCTCGATCACGTCCTCCCACCAGCGTTCGGCGTCGTCGTACCCGGCCGCGTGCGCGAGCCCGGCGATCGGGTCGACGCGCAGCTCGGCGGGGTCGACGGCGTCCGTTTCGGACTCCGCGTCCGCGGTGGGTTCGGCGGGCGCCTGGGCTGCGGCGCGAGCCGCGAAGCGGTGCCCGGCGGGCAGGTCGCAGAAGCGCAGCGGCACGTCGTGGACGGCGGCGTGGCGCAGCGCCTGCCATTCGGGCGAGAACACCGCGAACGGCCAGAACGACGCGCCCTCGCCGGGGGTGGTGCCGGTGCCCGTCGGGTACGCCAGCAGCGCCACCGGCGGCTGGAGGCCCTCGTGGGCGGCCAGGGCCACCAGGGCGTCGGCCTCGGGCGGGCCCTCGACCAGGATCAGGTCGGGGCGCAGCTCGTCCAGGGCCCGCACCAGGGCCCGGGCCGAGCCCGGACCGTGGTGGCGGATGCCGAAGACGTGCACGCGGTCGCTGGTCACTCCGCCTCCCGCGCGGCCCGGTAGAAGTCCTTCCAGCCGTCGCGCTCGCGCGCCACGGTCTCCAGGTACTCCCGCCAGATGACGGCGTCGGTGACGGGGTCGCGGACCACCGCGCCGCGGATGCCCGCCGCCACGTCGGCGGCGCGGACCACGCCGTCGCCGAAGTGCGAGGCCAGGGCCATGCCGCTGGTCATCACCGAGATCGCCTCGGCGGTGGACAGCGTGCCGCTGGGGCTCTTCAGCTTGGTACGCCCGTCGGCGGCCAGCCCCTCGCGCAGCTCCCGGAACACGGTCACCACGCGGCGGATCTCGTTGATCGCGTCGGGCACCTCCGGCAGCTCCAGCGACCGGCCCAGCGACGCGACCCGGCGCTGCACGATGTCGACCTCCTCGTCGACCGAGCCCGGCACCGGCAGCACGACGGTGTTGAAGCGGCGGCGCAGCGCGCTGGACAGCTCGTTGACGCCCCGGTCGCGGTCGTTGGCGGTGGCGATCACGTTGAAGCCCTTGACTGCCATCACCTCGTCGCCCAGCTCCGGCACGGGCAGCGTCTTCTCGGACAGGATGGTGATCAGGGTGTCCTGCACGTCCGACGGGACACGGGTCAGCTCCTCGACCCGGGCGATGGCCCCGGTGCGCATCGCGACCATCATCGGGCTGGGCACGACCGCCGCCGGGGTGGGGCCCTCGGCGAGCAGGCGGGCGTAGTTCCAGCCGTACCGGATGGCCTCCTCGGGGGTGCCCGCGGTGCCCTGGATCAGCAGCGTCGAGTCGCCGCTGATCGCGGCGGCCAGGTGCTCCGACACCCAGGTCTTGGCGGTGCCGGGCACGCCCAGCAGCAGCAGCGCCCGGTCGGTGGCCAGGGTCGCGACCGCGACCTCCATCAGGCGGCGCGGGCCGATGTACTTCGGGGAGATCTGGTCGCCGTCGCCGAGCAGGTACGTCACCACGGCCTGCGGGGACAGGCGCCAGCCGGGCGGGCGGGGCTTGTCGTCGGCCGCGGCCAGGGCCGCCAGCTCGTGGGCGTACGACTGCTCGGCGTGCGGGCGCAGCACGGTCGGCGTGTCGATGGTGGCGGTCATGCGAACTCCCGGTGGATGTCGTGCCGGATGGCGAGGATGGTGTGCAGTCGGGTGAGCAGCTGGACGTAGAGCTGCGGCATGTCGTCGAGCAGTGCGGCCAGCTGCGGCGCGTACGCGGGGTCGAGGCCGGTCTCGGCGCGGCGCAGGAGCTGGAAGCGGCCGCTGCTGGAGCGTTCCCGGTCGCGCAGGACGGCCAGCACGGCCTCGCACACGACGGTCGGCCAGGGCTCGGGCAGGGCGGGCAGCAGCCGCACCGCGCTGTCCACGTTGCGGCGCACGTGCGTGGCGACGGTCTCGGCCAGTTCCTCCGGCGGCAGCACGGCCACGAGCTGTACGTGCAGTTCCCCGGCGTCGGAGAACCCGGCCGACAGCAGCGCCTTGGCCCATACGCCGTCGCGCTGGGCGACCGCCGCGCGGGCCAGGCCCTGCCGGACGGTCGGGCCCCAGTCGTCGGAGGCCTTGCGGTTGAGCACGGCGGCCGGGTCGGCGTCGACGGCGGCCCAGCAGTCCAGCGGGGCGGCGGCGATGAGCTGGGCCAGCCAGTGGGCCCGCTCGCCGGTCCCGGCCGGCGCCTTGGCGATGATGCCGTCACGGCGCATGCCGTCGTCGCACTCGGCGGGCGGAGTGATCTCCATCCGCCGCGACTTCGGCGCCGCCACGCAGGCCAGCACCCGGTCGGCCATGCGCTGCCGGTATGCCGAGCCCGGCAGCCGCCCCAGCAGCCGGGTGGCGGCGTCGCGGACCTGGGTGCGCCGGTCGTCGAGGGCCTTCTCCAGCCACGGCTCGTCGTCGAGCCCGAGCCCGGTGGCGCAGGCGTCGATGAGCACGGCCAGGTCGGCGGCCTTCTCCTGCGGCCACGCCTGCACGAGCAGGTCCCGTCCGGCGGCCGGGTCGGCGGCGCGCAGCCGGGCCAGGTGGGCGGCGCGGGCCTCGACGCGGCCGGTGTCCCAGTCGTCGCCGGCCGGGGCCTGCTGCGGCGTGGCCACGGCCCAGGACCAGCGGCCGGGGCCCTCGGCGCACAGCCACTGGAGGCGGGCGCCCCCGACGGCGCGCACCAGCGCACGCTGGGCCGAGTCGGCCTGCTCCAGCAGCGGCACCAGGTGCGTCGGCGCGACCAGCAGGCCCCGTCCGGCGGCCAGGGTCAGCCATTCGGTGACCAGGTCGCGCTGCACCGAGCGGTCCAGCTCGGCGTCCGATCCCGACAGCAGCCCGGACAGCCGCCGCTGGGCCGCGGCCGGGGCGTACGCGGCGGTCTCGGCCGGGGCCGGGGCCGGGACCTCGATCCGGGCGGGCCGCTGCGCGGCACGGCCGGCCACGGTCACCACGGCGGCCGCGGTGAGCAGCCCGTCGGGGTCGAGCGGCCCTTCCGGGACCGCCCCGGCCAGCAGCGGCGGGACCGCCTCGGGGGCGCAGGCGCGCCGGTCGGTGCCGACCAGGGCACTGGACAGCAGCTCCGGCCACAGCGCGGAAGTCTGCTCGCTCATGCCGGAACCCCGCTTCGCGTGGTTCCGGCATGAGGCTCGGTCGCACAGTGCCTCATGATTCGCTCGCTTCGCTCGCTCATGCCCGCACCACCTCCCCCTCGGTGTACGCGGTGAGCGGCCGCAGCCCCGCGGGGCTCCATTCGGCCGCCAGGGTGACGGGGCCGCCACCTGCGACGGCGGCGGTGCGCCACGGCTCGCCCGCGGCCGGGTCCAGCGGCAGCGCGTCGCCGTCGGCGTCGACCAGGTGCCAGGGCTGCCCCGGCACGAGCCTGCCCGCCAGCAGCAGCGGCCAGGCCGACAGCCACGGGTCGGCGGCCAGCGCGGCGGCGAGCTCGTCCAGCGCCCCCGCCACGGTGTGCACCGGACCCGGGCGCGGGCACTGCCGCGGGGCGCCGTGGCGCTCGGCCACCAGGGCCCGCAGCGGGGCGGCGCCGGGGTGGAAGCACAGGTCCGCCTCGACCTCGGTGCCCAGGACCAGGTCGACGGGCAGGGCCTGGCCGGGGGCGGCGAAGGACAGGACCAGCGCGGCCCGGCCGGTGTCGCGGCCGCGCAGCCACACCCGGCGGCTGGTCAGCTTGTCCTCGGCCTCGTCGCGTACGCCGACGACCTGCCAGGTGTCGCGGACCGGCGCGGTGGCCAGCACCTGCTCGGTGGTGGCAGGGGCGCCGACCCGGGTGCGGACCGTCGCGGCGAGCTCGTCGGGCAGGTCGTCCACGGTCGCGGCGCCGGTGAGCAGGTGCAGCAGCGACAACTCGGCCAGCAGCCGCTGCTCCCAGCCCGCCCCGGAGCTGGGCAGCGGGGCCAGGCGGCGCACCGCCGCGGCCAGCCCGGGGGCCTGCGCGTCGACGAGGCGGGCGGCCACCTGCTCGAACGGCTTGTAGCCGGACTGGTCCAGGCCCGCGATGCCGTGGCGGATCTGGTCGGCCAGCCATACCCGAAGCTCGCCGACGCCGCCCGCGACGGACTCGGCGCGCTTGTCGGCGCGGCGCTGCGCGGCCCGGTCCTGGGCCTCGGTGCGGGGCGCGGCGGCGCGTTCGGCCTTCTTCTCCGCCCGCGCGCCCCGGCCGGTGGTCCACTGGGCCATCCAGTCCGGCGGCTCGGTGGCGGCCACCTGGCCGCCGGACCAGCGCAGCAGCAGCGCCAGCCCGTGCTTGCAGGGGAACTTGCGGCTCGGGCAGGAGCACTTGTACGCGGGCTCGGTCAGGTCCACGCAGATCTGGTACGGGTTGCTGCCGCTGCCCTGGCACAAACCCCACAGTCCGGCCGGCTCGCCGCCGGTGCCGGTGCTGCTCCAGCCGCCGGAGGCGGCGAGCTTGCGCGCCGAGGCGAAGGAGGAGGCGTCGGGCGCGAGCGCCTGCACCTGCTCCGCCGTCCACGGCGGCATCGTTGCTTCGGACATGGGCGGCACCATAGCCACCCTGTCCGACAGCGACGGTCAGGCCCCGGTCGGCGCGGCCTGTGCGGGGGCCGTTCCGGTCCCGGACCCCTGGTCCGCGACGGGCTCGCGGAGCTTGGCCCGGTCGTCGGGGACGCGGGTGCGGTCGGGGTCGAGGAAGTCGATGAGGTCGATCAGCGCGTGCTGGGTGCGCAGCAGCCGCACGTTGCCGTCCGGGGAGCCGCTGCGGCGCTGGGTGACGATCTCGTCGACGTCGGTGCGCAGGCGCCCGAACCAGCGCTGGAACTCGGGCTCGCCGTCGATCCTGGTGCAGAAGGCCGGGTAGGTGATGCTGTCGCTGCGGCCGTTGGCCCCGGACACCATGCACAGCTCGCCGATGGCCCGCTGCTGGCCGCGGAACAGCCGGAAGTGCGGCAGCGGGTGCCTCAGCGTGGACAGCTCGTTGGTGACGGCGCTGAGATGGCGGGTGAAGGCGCGGTTGCTCTCGTCGTCGCCCAGGTCGAGGAACCGCATCTCGCGCCGGAGGATCTCGACCCAGCACAGGTATTCGGCCAGCACGTAGACGGTGTAGTCGCGCGCGTAGCGGCGCTCGTCGACGTCGTCGTGGTCGAGGAAGTTCATGAAGTAGACACCGCTGACGGCGTTGTGCAGGCGCGACTGGAGGCTGAACGCGGCCAGCAGCAGCGGCTCGCGGTAGCGGCTGAGCACCTCCTTGGCCTGCTCGGCCTTGCTCTCCTGGTGGCGCTGCTCGGCCAGCCGGTGTTCCAGCATGCTGGCCTTGCGCGCCGACCAGGTCGTCATCACGCCGGCCACCACCGCGCCGAGCACGGACAGCACGGCGGAGATGAGGCTGAGAGTGTCCATAGTGATCTCCCTGGGGGAACGCGGGCCGTGCGACAGTCTGCCGGGCGGGTTCGTCTATGCCAAGGTGATACACCCAGCGCAATGCCTTGGTCGCCTTAAGTGATCATGTCTGCTGTGGACATCCACCGCAGTGGACAGGAGCACTCTCGGGCGGCTAGTTTCTTGGCCCGAAGGCAATTGTCGAACAGCGCCCTGTGGCATGTCACGAAACCGATGGGGGCTCGGCTGGGTTGGCGCAGACCCGTGTCGATGCCGCGGTGCGCCGTACCTTGGACGTGGTCAGTGTGAGAAACCGTGGCTGGAGTATCCGCGCCAAGATCATGACGTTGGCCGTGGTCCCGCTGATAGCGATCACCGGCCTGTCCGCCTTCGCGGTCGCGGTCACCGCGGATGGCGCGCTCAACCTTCTGCACGCCCGACAGTACGAGCAGGTGTTCGGCAACTACGGCGAACACGTGATGACGGCGCTGCAGAAGGAGCGCCTCCTTTCCGTGGCCGAGAAGCCCGGTTCGGCGGCCCTGACCGAGCAGCGCGCCAAGACCGATGCCGACGAGCAGATCCTGCGTCGCCGCATCGCCGACAGCGGCCTGCGCGAGGACCTCTCTCCGCACGAGCTGAGCCTGGTCGACGCGTTCCTGTCCGCGCTGAACGGGCTGCCGCAGACCCGTGCCGACATCGACGCCAAGCGCGCCGACAACGCCGCGATCGTCCGCGACTACTCCGACCTCATCGACACGCTGTATCGCGCGTTCGCCCCGCTGACCGACCTGGCCGACCCCGATCTGGCCCGGTCGGCGCGCGGCCTGTTCGCCGTCAGCCGCAGCCGCGAGATGCTGAACCGCGAGGACGCCGTGGTCACCGGCGCCGTGGCCGACGGCAAGGTCACCACCGCCGAGCAGACCGCGCTGCTGCGCATGATCGGCGCCCGCCGCCAGCTGCTGGAGGAGTCGCAGGCGGCGCTCCAGTCGCCGCACCGCGAGACGTTCCAGCAGATCTTCACCAGCGACACGTACACGACCCTGTACTCGATGGAGGAGTCGCTGTCCAACGCGCGCACGGGCGGGAAGCTCCCGCTGGACGCCGCGATCTGGCGCAGCACCACCCAAGCGATCATCACCCAGATGGACGCCGCCGAGGGCGCCGCGGCCGCGGCCACCTCCGAGCTGGCCAACGAGGTCGGCATCGGCGCCTTCGTCAAGACCATCTCCGCGGGCCTGCTCGGTCTGATCTGCGCCGTCATCTCGCTGGTGCTGTCGCTGCGCACCGGCCGGTCGGTGGTCCGGCGCCTGGAGCGGCTGCGGGTGTCGGCGCTGGAGGTGGCGCACGAGCGCCTGCCGCGCGCCATCGCCGCCCTGCGCCAGCCCGGCGCCGTCGTCAACGATCCGTCGCTGACCGAGGTGCCCCTGGTCGCGGTCGGCACCGACGAGGTCGGCCAGGTCGGCCACGCCTTCGGCGCCGTACAGCGCACCGCCGTGCGCGCCGCCGTCGACGAGGCGATCCTGCGCCGCGGCATCAGCGACGTCTTCCTCAACATCGCCCGCCGGTCGCAGGCGCTGCTGCACCGCCAGCTGACCCTGCTGGACCGGATGGAGCGGCGCACCGCCGAGCCGCAGGAGCTGGAGGACCTGTTCCGGCTCGACCACATGGCGACCCGCATGCGCCGCCACGCCGAGGCGCTGGTCATCCTGGCCGGTGCGGCCCCGGGCCGCGGCTGGCGCCACCCGGTGCCCACCATCGACGTGGTCCGCGGCGCCACCTCCGAGATCGAGGACTACCAGCGGGTCACGGTCGACCGCATGCCGGACGTGAAGGTGGTCGGCCGGGCGGTCGGCGACCTGATCCACCTCGTCGCCGAGCTGCTGGAGAACGCCACCTCGTTCGCCCCGCCGCACACCCGGGTCCGGGTCTTCGCCGAGGTCGTGAGCCACGGGCTGGCCCTGCACGTCGAGGACCGCGGTCTGGGCATGAGCGACGCCGAACTGCTGGAGGCCAACGCGAAGCTGGCCGAGCCGCCCGCGTTCGACCCGTCGCACAGCTCGCGGCTGGGCCTGCTGGTGGTCGCGCGGCTGGCCGCCCGCCAGGGCATCACGGTGCGGCTGCGGCCGTCCTCGTACGGCGGCATCACCGCGGTCGTGCTGGTCCCGGCCGAGCTCGTGCTGGACGACGACAGCGGGCGCACCGAGCCGGTGGTCGTGGCGCCGCGCGTGCCCGCCGTGACCGCGCAGGCCGCCGTGCCCGCCCCGCTCGACGAGCAGACGATCGATCTCGGCACCGCGAGCGCCAGGACCGATGAGGAGGCCGCGCTGCTGCTGCCCAAGCGGGTACGCCGCAGCACCGCCGAGCCCGCCACCGCGGGCAGCCCCGCCGCCCTGGGGGAGGACACCACGCTCTCCCTGGCTTCGGAATCGGCGCCCCCACGCGCCCGCAGCGCCGATCAGGTACGGACGATGATGTCCGCGTTCCAGTCGGGTACCGTGCGCGGGCGGGCTAAAGCCGTCACCGAGATCTCCGACAACGGGGAAGACACCGTGAGCCATAGCCGGCCGCAGGACAGCGCCGGCTTGGAAGACAGTCCCACCCTGGAAGGACGTGCCTGACGTGGTACCGACGACGACCCGACCCGCGACTGACTGGCTGCTCGACGACCTGCTCGCCCGAGTGCCGCAGGCCCGCTGCGCCGTCGTGCTCTCCGTCGACGGCCTGCTCACCGGCGCCTCCACCGGCATGTCCCGGGACGACGCCGAGCACCTTGCCGCGGTCGCCTCGGGCTTCTCCAGCCTGGCCGGTGCCACGGGCCAGCGGTTCAAGGGCGGCCCGGTCCGCCAGACCATCGTGGAGATGGAAGAGGCGTTCCTGCTGGTCAGTGCCGCGGGTCAGGGCTCCTGCCTGGCCGTGCTGGCCGACCCCGACATCGACCTGGGCATCCTCGCGTACGAGATGGCCATGCTCGCCACCCGCGTCGGCACGCACCTGGCCACGCCGTCGCGGCCGGGTGCCGATGTCAACTGACCCCGTCGACCCCGTAGTCGAGGAGGGCCCGGCCTGGTGGGACCACGAGGCCGGGCCGGTGGTCCGCCCATACATGGTCACCGGCGGCCGGGTGCGGCCGAAGACGTCCGACTTCGACCTCATCACGTACGTGGTGGCGACCGCGACCCTGGCCGCGGACACCCCCTCCCCCGAACACCAGTCGATCCTGGCGTTCACCCAGGAGCCTCGCGCCATGGCCGAGATCGCCTCCCGTGTGGACCTGCCCCTGGGCGTGGTCCGCGTGCTGCTGTGCGATTTGCTCCAGGACGGTCTGATCTCACGCTACGATCCGCCGTCCACCGACCACCTTCCGAATGTCGACACCCTCCAGGCGGTGATCCATGGACTCCGTGCGCTCTGACGCCGCGCCGGTCCCCCAGGCGTTGAAGATCCTGGTCGCCGGAGGTTTCGGCGCCGGCAAGACCACGCTGGTCGGGGCGGTCAGCGAGATCAGTCCACTGCGGACCGAGGAGGTGCTCACCACCGCCGGGATGGGCACCGACGACATCACGGGCGTGTCCGCCAAGACGACCACCACGGTCGCGATGGACTTCGGCCGGATCACCATCAACCCGCACCTGGTGCTGTACCTGTTCGGCACCCCGGGCCAGAACCGCTTCTGGTTCCTGTGGGACGAGCTGGCCACCGGGGCGCTGGGGGCGGTCGTGCTGGCCGACACGCGGCGCCTGGCCGACTCGTTCGCGGCGATCGACTACTTCGAGCAGCGCGGCACGCCGTTCGTCATCGCGGTGAACTGCTTCGACAGCGAGCAGCGCTACACCGTCGAGCAGGTGCGCGAGGCGCTGGACCTGGACGGCCACGTCCCGGTGCTGCTGACCGACGCCCGTGACCGCGTCTCGGTCAAGAACGTCCTGATCACCCTGGTGGAGCACGTCCTCACCATGGTGAAGGCCGCCGTTCCGGCCTGATCGAACTCCGCCGGTGGGCGCGCCCGCCACGCGTCCACCGGCACCCGACGATTACCTGCCGCGCCGCTTCATGACCAAGACGACGCCCACCACGATCAGGGCGACCACGACCAGGCAGCACAGCGCGCCGCCGCCGAAGAAGCCGAAGCCGCCGCGCCGCTTCTTGAACTCCTCGGCGACGCCGGACTCCTCCGCCCATGCGACGGCGGGCACGAGCATCGTGGACAGCAGACCGGCCACCGCAGCGGCCCAGAGGCGAGAAATGCGTTCCATGGCCGCCAGCCTAGGCGGCCCGCGCCAGCCGCCGGGCCGATCCGCGTCGAACCCCGCCCCCGGCCCGCCACGCGGGACACTGTCGGCATGACAGCGCTCCCCCTGCTCATCGTCGACGCCGCCAACGTCGTCGGTTCGGTCCCCGACGGCTGGTGGCGCGACCGCCACGGCGCCGCCACCCGCCTGCGCGACGCGATCGCCGACCTGCCCGGCACCGGCCTGCCCGGCGTGCCGGAACTTCCCGGCCCGATCGAGGTCGTGCTGGTCGTGGAGGGCGCGGCCCGCGACGTGGCGCAGACCCCGGGGGTACGGGTGCACGCCGCCCCCGGCAGCGGCGACGACGCCATCGTCGGCCTGGTCCGGCAGGAGGCCCCGGACCGGCCCGCCGTGGTGGTCGCCACAGCCGACCGGGGCCTGCGCGACCGCGTCACCGCCGCGGGCGGCCTGGTCACCGGCCCGCGCAGCCTGCCCTACCGGGGCCGATAACGCGTCGACAGCGGTGGCGGCCCATGCCTACCGTGGCATCGACATGGATACGGTGAAAATCAGCAAGCGGCTGTCGTACGTGCTGCGACACGCCCCCGAAAGCATCGGCATCACCCTCAGCCCCGACGGCTGGGTGCAGATCGACACCCTGCTGCGCGCCCTCGCCGCGCACGGCCACCGGGTCACCCGCGCCCAGCTCGACACGGTGGTGGCCGACAACGACAAGCAGCGCTTCGCCGTCGACGGCGACCGGATCAGGGCCAGCCAGGGCCACTCGGTGCAGGTCGAACTGGGCCTGACCCCCGTCGAGCCCCCCGAGCTGCTCTACCACGGCACGGCCCGGCGCAACCTGGCCTCGATCTACGCCGACGGCGTGCACCGCGGCAGCCGCCACCACGTGCACCTGTCCGCCGACGCGCAGACCGCGCACAAGGTCGGCAGCCGCCACGGCGCCCCGGTGATCCTGGTGGTCGCCGCAGCCGCGATGGCCGACGACGGCCACCACTTCTACCGCAGCGCCAACGACGTATGGCTCACCGACGAGGTCCCCGCCCGCTACCTGCGCGGCGAGGCCTGACCCGTCCGCCCCGCCGCCCCACCCGCGCCCGCGGCCCTGCCTTCAGCATTGACGTTGGCCTATCTCGTCGACTGGGCGGTGATCGTTCTCGACGACATAGGCCAACGTTTATGTAAGCGCGGGGCGGATGCCGGCAGCGGGCGCAGGCGGCCGCGAAGTGGCCGGAAACACGAATCGCCGGTGGCCCGAGGGCTACCGGCGATCGTTGATGTGGAGCGGATGACGAGACTCGAACTCGCGACCCTCACCTTGGCAAGGTGATGCGCTACCAACTGCGCTACATCCGCATGTCAGGTGGCTTGCCCTGCGGCTTGCTGCCTGACGAGACAGAACTCTAGCGGGTGCCCCGCCGCCCGCGCCACTCGGTATCCCCTTCCGCGCGCCGCGGGTGTCCGGCACCACCGACTCGCCGATGCGAGCAGCCCTCACATGCCCGTACCCTCGATCGGTGACCCGACCGCGCCTGGGCCGCGCCGCCCGCCCCCTCGCCTGCCTGGCCCTGCTCTCCGCCCTGGCCGCGTGCGCGGCGCGGCAGCCCGCGTCCTGGCACCCGCCCGCCGGTCCGGCCGAGCCGGCCGCCACGGCCTCGCCCGCGCCGGCGCCCGCCGAGGAGATCACGCTGGCCTTCGCGGGCGACGTGCACTTCACCGGCCGCACCCTGGCGCTGCTCAAGAACCCGGACACGGCATTCGGGCCGTACGCGGAGCAGCTGCGGGCCGCGGACTTCGCCATGGTCAACATGGAGACGCCGATCACCGACCGCGGCAGCGAGCAGCCCAAGGAGTTCCATTTCCGGGGGCCCAAGGAGTCGTACGCGGCGATCAAGGCGGCCGGGATCGACCTGGTGTCGATCGCCAACAACCACACCCTCGACTACGGCCAGATCGGGCTGCTGGACACGCTCGACTCGGCAAAGGAGGCCGGGCAGCCGGTCGTCGGGGCGGGGCACGACACCGAGGAGGCGTACGCGCCGTACCTGACCACGGTGAAGGGGGTGCGGCTGGCGATCGTGGGCATGTCGCAGGTGCACGACCTCAAGGAGCAGTGGAAGCCCACGGCGACCCGGCCCGGCATCGCGATGGCGTTCGACAAGAACCTGGCCGTGGCGGCCGTCAAGAAGGCCCGCGCGCAGGCCGACGTCGTGATCGTCTTCATGCACTGGGGCACCGAGGGGCAGAGCTGCCCCAACGGCGAGCAGAAGACCTTCGCCAAGCTGATGGCCGACAGCGGCGCCGACCTCGTGCTCGGCACCCACGCGCACGTCCTGCTGGCCGACGGGTTCCTCGGGGACACGTACGTCCACTACGGCCTGGGCAACTTCCTCTGGTATTCGGTGTCCAAGAGCACCGACACCGGCCTGCTCACCGTCGTCATCAAGAACGGAAAGGTGAAGAGCCGCGTGTTCACGCCCGGCACCGTGTCGAACAACGGGCAGCCCGTCCCGGTCACCGGGAACGCCCTCAAGGCGGTCCAGCAGCGACTTGACCAGGCAGCTCGTTGCACCGGGCTGGCCCCTTCACCCCAGGCCTGACGCGCCCGGGGCACCCCGGTTTGGCAAGACCGACCTCGACCGGCTAAAGTTCTCATCCGTTGGGCAAGCACGCCGGAAGGCGGGCGAAACTGACAAGCGGATGTAGCGCAGTTGGTAGCGCATCACCTTGCCAAGGTGAGGGTCGCGAGTTCGAGTCTCGTCATCCGCTCGGAGCACGGCCGCAAGGACGTAAAACCACGGTGGAGTGGCCGAGAGGCGAGGCAACGGCCTGCAAAGCCGTGTACACGGGTTCAAATCCCGTCTCCACCTCGTAAGAGCACGGGCGATTGGCGCAGTGGGAGCGCGCTTCCTTGACACGGAAGAGGTCACTGGTTCAAACCCAGTATCGCCCACCAGCAAAGAGGGCCTGTCCGCATAGCGGACAGGCCCTCTTTCTTTTCCCTACCGGATGCGGATGGGTTGGCTGCGCTTTCGGGGAAAGTGCTGGAATCCGAGCGTTCGTTCGTGCAGTTTCCCCGAAAGTGCAGCCGGCCGGGAAGGTCAGGTGCGCCGGCGCCGGCGGCGGGCGGTGGCGGAGATCGCCAGGCCCGCCGCGGCGACCACGGCGCCGAGGGCGAGGATCCGGGGCGTTCCCGTTCCCCCGCCCGAGCCGGCGGTCGAGGCCTGCTGAGCGGCCGCCACCACCGGTGCCGGGGACGCGGCCCCGGCCGGGTCGACCAGGTGCCCGACCGCCGCGTCCGCGGGCTGGGAGAAGCCCCAGTCCAGCAGGGCGGCGCCCTGCTGCCAGCCGCTCAGGGGCAGGTATTCGGCGCCGAGCAGCGTGACGACGAGCCGGCGGCCGTTGCGGGCGGCGGCGCCGACGTACGTGTGGCGGGCCAGGTCGGTGTAGCCGGTCTTGCCGCCCAGGGCGCCCGGATACTCGTCGAGCAGCCGGTTCTGGTTCCCGATCTCGAAGCCCTTGACGTGCCGGCGCTGGGCGGGGACCTTGGCCTGCCTCGTGATGGTGTACCGCTGGAAGGCCGGGTCGGCGAAGCACGCCCGCGCGATGAGGGCGAGGTCGTACGCACTGGTGTACTGCCCCGGCCCGTCGAGCCCGGACGGGGTCACCGCGTGGGTCTGGTACGCGCCCAGCCGCTGCGCCTCGGCGTTCATCTCCCGCACCCCGGCCGCGGCACCGCCGCTCCCCCCGCCGAGGCGGGCCAGCACGTTCGCGGCGTCGTTGCCGGAGACCAGCAGCAGCCCCAGCCACAGCATCTCGACGGAGTACTTCCCGCCCTCGACCAGGCCGACCGCGGAGCTGCCGGGTTCGAAGTCCATGTCCTCGGGGGTGACGGTGATCACCTCGTGCGGGTCGAGCTTCGGCAGCATCGTGGCGGCGAGCAGGAGCTTCTGCACGCTGGCCGGGGCGCCGTACTCGTGGGGGCCGCAGGCGCCGAGGACGGCGCCGGTGTCGAGGTCGGCCACGATCCACGAGGTGGCGCTCACCGCGGGCGGCCTTGACGCGCCCGGCGGGACGGCCAGACCGGTGGTGGCCAGTTCCTCCCCGCCGACCGCCCGGTGGACCGGGTCGTCGGTGGGCGGGGACGGCCGCTCGGGCATGGACCACTTCGGGGCGGGGGTCTTCGGACAGGGCACCGCAGCGCGGATCACCGCACCGGCGCGGGTGCCGGGTTCGGCGCCCACACTGCCCGGGGCGGGCGCCACGGGCACGGCCAGCGACGCGGTGACCAGCGCGGCGAGGCCCGCCGTGGAGGAAAACAGGACCATGTTTCGCAGATTAATATGAAGCTCACGTACATGTAGAATTCTCTACAAATCAGTCAGATATTGCCTATCGCCTCGTCCCGGCTTCCCTATCGCCTCATCCCGCGGCCAGCGCGGTGGTGGGCGACAGCCTGGCGGCGCGGACCGCCGGGTAGAGCCCGGCCACCGCGCCGACCAGCACGGTCACCGCCACGCCGCCTGCCGTCGCCCAGGCGGGCACGGCGACCGGCCAGCCCCGCGACGCCGCGTACGCCGCGGTGATCGCCGCGCCGAGCAGCGCCCCGGCCGCCCCGCCCAGGCCCGACAGCAGCAGCGACTCGACCAGGAACTGGGCCGCCACGGCCCGCCGGGTCGCGCCGAGCGCCCGGCGCAGCCCGATCTCGCCGCGCCGCTCCAGCACCGAGATGATCATCGTGTTGGCCACGCCGACCCCGCCGACCAGCAGCGCCACCGCACCCAGCCCCAGCAGCAGCCCCGTGAAGGCGCGATCGGTGGCCTGCCTGGCGGCCAGGGCGTCCGAGGGCCGCGACACCCGCGCCGACAGCGGGTCCGCCGGATTCGCGGTGGCCCCGAGCACGTCGCGTACGGCGAGCACCCGGTCGGGGTCGGTGCGGCAGTAGACGGTCGTCGGGTGCCCGTCGTACCCGAGCCGCTGTGCCGCGACCGGGCCGCCGACCAGCGCCGCCGAGTCCAGTTCGGGCGCCAGCGGCACCGGGGCGAGCACGCCCGCGACGGTGAACCACTGCCTGCCCAGCCACACCTGCTGCCCGGCGCCGGTGACGCCGAGCCGCCGGGCGGCCGTCGCCCCGAGCACCGTCACCGGGAACCGCTCGGTGGCCGGGTTCAGCCAGGTGCCGGTGCCGAGGCTACCGCCGACCGTGCCGAGCAGGCCCAGGTCGGCCGCCATGACCGCGATCGCACCGGACTGCTGCTCCGGGATGCGGTCGTTGCGGTACACCCGCGCCTGCGGCAGCAGCCCGACGGCGTCGGCCGAGACCACCGGGCCGATCCGGCGGATCATCGGCACCGCCTCGGCGGGCAGCGCCGCCGGTTCGCCCGACAGCACCGCCTCGCCCGGTGCCACGGTGAGCAGGTTCGTGCCGAGCCGGTCCAGGGTGCGGTCCAGGTCGGCCCGGGACGAGGCGGAGATGCCCAGCACGGCGAGCATCGCCGCGATGCCGATCGCGATGCCCAGCGCCGACAGGACGGCGCGCAACGGCCGGGCACGCAGCGCGCCGACCCCGATGAGCAGCAGGTCGGTGGTGCGCAGCCGGGCCGGTCGGGGCAGCCTCATGCCGCCGCCTCCCGCCGGGTGCTGTCGGCCGTGACCCGGCCGTCGCGCATCCGCACCCGCCGGGGCAGGCTGTCGGCGATGCCCTGGTCGTGGGTGATGACCACGACCGTGGTCCCGTCGGCGTGCAGCCGCCGCAGCAGGTCCAGCACCGTCGCCGCCGCCGCCGAGTCCAGGTTGCCGGTCGGCTCGTCGGCGAGGATCACCTCGGGCCGCTTCACCAGCGCGCGGGCGATGGCCACCCGCTGGCGCTCGCCGCCGGACAGCTCATGCGGGCGGTGACGCAGCCGGTGCCCGAGACCGACCTGGTCCAGCGTCTCGGCGGCCCGCTCGCGCCGCCGGGCGCGGGCCACGCCGCCGTACAGCAGCCCGTCGGCGACGGCGTCCAGCGCGCGTACGCCGGGGGCCAGGTGGAACTGCTGGAACACGAAGCCGATGGCGCGGGCGCGCAGCGCGGCCAGCGTCCGGTCGGGCAGCGTGCCGGTGTCGTGCCCGGCGACCCGGACCGTGCCCGCCGTGGGCCGGTCGAGCAGCCCGACCAGGTGCAGCAGCGTCGACTTGCCCGATCCGGACGGCCCGGCGACGGCGACGAACTCGCCGCGGCCCACGGCCAGGCTGACGCCGTCGACGGCGATGACCCCGCCCGGGTACGCCCGGGACACGCCGACGAGTTCGAGCACGTGCGTGCCCTCAGGGTCGAGCAGGGCACCCTCCACGTCGGAATGCGATGACAAGCTGCCCTTCCTCGCGCGGATCATTGAGGGATCACCACCCGGGTGCCGGGGGTGATGTCGCCGCCGGTGAGCTCGACGCGCCCGCCCGCGAACAGTCCGGTCCGGACGGCGACGTAGCGGGTGCTGCCGCCGTCGGCGACCTGTACGCCGTAGCCGCCCTCCGACAGCGCGACCAGCGCCGTGACCGGCACCGTGAGCACCCCCGGGCGGCGCTGGGCGGTGAAGCGGACGGTCACCTGCCCGGCGGCGGCCAGCGCGGCCTGGTCGGGCACGCGGACGTACGCGGTGACCTCCGGTTCCCCGGTGGCGCCCGCGGCGGGCGGGCCCAGGCTCTCGACCGTGCCCGCGACCTCGGCCCCGGCGGCCAGGCGCACCGTCACGGGTGTGCCGGGCACGGCCAGGTGCCGCCGCTGGTCGTCCAGCCGCAGCGCGACCGAGCGGACGGCGCCCGTGCAGCGCAGCACCTCGCCGTCGGCCGGGTCGCCGACGCGCAGCGCGTGCGCGTCGACCCGCACCGGGCCGGCCGCGTACGCGAGCTGCCGGGGCTCGACCGCCCCGGTCTCCGGCAGGCCCAGCGAACGCTGCCAGCGCCGCACCGCCGCCGCCGTCGCGGCCGTGTAGCGCTCGTCCGCGCCGCCCTTGGTGAGCCCCAGGGCGGCCAGGTTCGCCTCCAGCTGCCGGACGTCGCGGCCCCGGCTGCCCACGGCCAGCGGCCGGTACGCGGGCAGCGGGCCGTACAGCAGCACCACCGGCAGGTCGTCGACCCGCAGCAGCGGCCGCCCCCGCGACACGGTCGAGCCGACCGGCGCGAGCCAGGTGAGCAGCCCCAGCCCGTCGCCGTCCGGCTCGGCCGGGCGCGGGTAGCGCACCGGCAGCGCCTCGCCGAAGCCCAGCTCGCCGGGCACGTCGGTGAACTCGACCAGATCCTCCCGGAGCACCTCGGCGGTGCGCGGCGGCGCGGCCGCGGCCGGGCCGGGTCCGCCGTCGCAGCCGGACCCGGCGCCGGTCGCCACCGCCAGCGCGCCCAGCACCGCCCGCCGGCGCAACCGGACGCTCACCGGTTCGGCTTCGGGGACGGATCGGTGGGCAGCAGGTTGCGGCACTTCTCCAGCGCCGCCATGGCGACCTTGTCGTCCTGGCGGATCCAGTGGTCGAGGTGCCCGGTCACCGGGTCCGGGTCGGGCACGTCCGTCGCCCCGTTGTCGCGCATGCACTGGGCGTACTGCCGCAGCTTCTCGACGTCGCCGACCGGGCGGGGGCTCTGCGCCGCGGCCGGGGGCAGGAACTTCATGCAGCCGTCCAGCGCCGCCTGGAACGAGTCCTTCAGGCCCATACCGAGGTCGTCCATGGCGTGCAGCAGCGCGCTGCGCCCGGACCGGTCGCCGGGCACCGGGTCGGGCATGTCGGTGATGCCCGCCTCGCGCATGCACGCGACGAACTCCAGCTCCCGCTGCACCGGGTCGTCCGACGGCGTGCTCGGCGGCGCGGCCGCGGGGGCGCTCGCGCCGGGCGTCGCGGCGGTGGCCACCTCGGGCGCCGCCCCGCCGTCCGAGCAGGCTCCCGTCAGCAGCGCCAGCAGCAGCACCGCGCTCCACCTGCGAATCCTCATCGTCTAAGGTCCTCTCCGTCCGGGCGCGGGGTTTCGCACCGGGACAGACACGGAGCCCCGGCGGCCCCGGGTTGCCCGGGTGGACGCCCCGAGCGGCTGTGGTGATCGTCATAGCGGGCCGGGCAACCCTGCGGCGGCCCGCTTCCGTGTTCCTGCCGCACGGTCCGCCCGAACGCGGGCAGGACGCCGACAGGCCGGGATGAGACGAGGTGACGCTTTGCTGGGATGGCGGGACCGCCGCGCCCCCGAGGCCGACTTCGTCGCCTTCTACGCCGAGCGCGCCGACCACCTGCGCAAGACCGCGTACCTGCTGTGCCGGGACTGGCATCTGGCCGAGGACCTGGTGCAGACCGCGTTCACGAAGCTCTACCGGCACTGGCACCGGGTCGAGCGCCACGACGCCCTCGACCAGTACGCCCGCCGCGTGCTGCTGCGCGCGTTCCTCGACGAGCGGCGGCGGCCGTGGCGGCGCGAGTACGCCACCGAGCCCGGCAGCAGCGCACTCGACAGCGCCGTCCGCGACGAGTACGCCGAGGAGGGGTCCGCGCTGCACGCCGCGCTGGTCCGGCTGCCCCGGCGGCGCCGAGCGGTACTGGTGCTGCGCTTCTGGGCCGACATGTCGGTCGAGCAGGTCGCGCAGGCGATGGATTGCTCGACCGGCACCGTGAAGAGCCAGACCGCCCGCGGCCTGGCACAGCTGCGCGAACTGCTGGACGACGGCACGGTCGACGCCGACAGCCTGCGGCCGAACTGGGGGATGCGATGACCGACGTGAAGGACCTCTGCGACCGCATCCTCGACGCGCCCGCGCCCCCGTTGCGCGACAGCGCGCAGGTGCTGGCCGCCGCCCGGCACGCCGACCGGCGCCGGACCCGCCTGGCCGCGGGCGGCGGCCTGGCCTGCGCCGCCCTGGCCGCCGCCGCGGTGGCCGCGCTGCTGCCCGCCGCCCCCGGCCCCGCGCCGCTCGCGCAGCAGACCCCGACCGCCGCCGCGGTCTCGGCGGTGCCGCTGCCGCGGCTGCCCGGACCCGACGCCGCCCACGCCCACGGCGGCCGCATCGCGCAGGTGCTGACCGGGGCAGTGCCGTCCGGGTACGCGGTCCGCCCCGACGGGGCCACCGACACCTGGCGCCTGGCCGCCGACGCGGGGGCGCTGCCGCGCTACGTCTCGGTGACCAGGCTCGTCGTCTCCGACGACGGCGGCGAGGGTTCCCTGTCGGCGGCCCTGATCGGCGACGGCGGCGGCGTCCCCGGCGGCGACCTGTGCGCGGCGGCGGTGACCACCCGGCTCACCGCGTACGTCGAGCTCGGGCCCGCCACCTGCGCCGTCGCCACGGTCGGCGGGGTCGCGGTGCGCACCGACACCGCCGCCGACGGCGGCCTCACCGCGACCCGGTTCCTGACCGGCGGCTTCCTCACCGTCCGCTGGCGGCCCGGCACCGGTGACGCGGCCACCGCCGGGCAGCCCTGGACCGCCGAGCAGGGCACCGGCCGCCCGGCGCTGCGGCCGTCGGCGTTCACCGGCGAGCTGCTGGCGCGGGTGGCCGCCGACCGGCGGCTGCTGCCCTGATACCGCACGATCACCAGCCGACCTCGCGTGCGTCGCGATGGTACGGTCCATGCCGCGCACCGACGCAGCATGCGGACAAGGGGGACGATGTGGACGGTGACCGGATCACGCTGGCAGCACTGCTGGCCGGCGAGCCCTCCGCCGAGGCCTGGGAGCAGGCCTGGCCGCTGCTGGAGCAGGCATCCCCCGACGAGCTGGCCACCGCAGCACCGCTGCTGCGGTCCTGGCCGCCGCGGCTGCGGCCGATGCCCGACGCCTGGTGGCAGCAGTACGCCGCAGGCCAGTCCCGGCCGTGCCACGCGCTGGCGGCCTGGCGGCAGCTCGGCGACCTCGACCACGTCCAGAGCGGACGCCCGGCCCTGGCCGAACCCGACGAGGACGCGGACTTCGCGTACTTCTACCACGGTGCGACCTCGGTGGCCTGCCCCGACGACCCGCGCTGGCTGGTCGTGACCGCCGCCGCCGAATGGCACCACAACGGCGGCGACATCGTCGTCTGGGGTGCCGTGCCGCAGCTGCCGTCGCGGATGCTGCTCGACGGCGCCCACTTCCACGACGAGGCCCTGGACACCTCGCTCAGCCCCGACGGCACGGTGGCGGTCACCTCGGTCGAGGGCCGTCTGCACGCCTGGGCCGTGCCCGAGGGCACCGCGCTGTGGCAGCTCGACCTCGGCCCGACCGCCGACGGCGACGACTTCTTCGACGTCGACCGGGCCAGCGTCCGGATCGGGTTCAGCGCCGACGGCAGGCTGGTCGCGGCCGGTTCGGCGGCGCACGGCGTACGCGTGGTGGACACCGCCTCCGGCGAGGTCCGCCTCAGCACCCCCGCCGATCCGTGCGGTCCGGTGGCGCTGAACCGCGACGGCGGGCGGCTGGCCCACGCCGGTGGCGGCGGCGAGATCGTGATCCGCGACGCCGCCACCGGCGAGACCGTGCTACGCCACGACACCGGCCTGGCCGGGGTGAACGCGCTCGCCTTCGCCACCGACGGGACCGGCCTGCTGGTCGCGGGCGGGCTCGGCGGCGAGGCGGGCCTCGTGCCGGGCGCGGCGCTGCTCACCCTGGACGGCGACCGGGTGACCGGCACGTCGCTCGTGCCCTCGGGCAGCGAGCTGCCCGCCGACTCGCCCCTGGCGATCCTGTGCACCCGCTGCGTATGGGCCGAGCACGGCCCGCTCGTCCACGCCGTGGACGACAGCGGCACCGTCCTGTTCGACGGCACCGGCCGCGTCCTGTGGACCGAACCCGGGATGGCGGCGGGCAACTTCTCCGCCGACGGGCGCATCCTGGTCCTGGTCAGCGAGACGATCAGCGCGGTGTTCGCCGACGCGCTGCCACCCGCCTGATCCTGGGCGGGCAGCCTTCCGGCCGCCCGCCCACCCCCGTTCAGCCCGCCGGCACCGCGCGGGCGGGCGGGACCGGTCCGGCCGGGTCGACGTTGTCCTGGTCCCCCGGCCCGTCGTGCGGCGGGGCGCCCGGCACCAGCCGTACCCTGCCGTCCTCGCTCTTGATCTGCACTGCGACCCCGCTGACCGCCGCGAGCGGCACCGGGCCGTGGTAGCGGGAGTCGTTGACGGCGGGCCGGTTGTCGCCCATCACGAACACCTGCCCGGCCGGGACCGCGACGGGGGCGAACGGCGCCGTGGCCTGGTCCAGGTACGGCTCGGCCACCGCCACCCCGTTGACCGTCACCGCGTCGCACGTGCCCGCGGCGGTGGCCGGGCAGGCGACCGTGTCGCCCGGCAGCCCCATCACCCGGAAGATCGCGTCGTACTCGTCGCCGCCGTACGCGATGTGGATCTGCACGATGTCGCCGCGGGCCGGGCTCAGCGACCGGTCGAACACGACCCGCTCGCTGATGCCCACGGTGGGCTTCATCGCGCCACTGGGCTCGACGACGGTGAAGAAGTCGGTACGGCCGAGCAGCGTCGCGGCGGCCAGCGTCGACAGGGCCACCGTCCCGGCGCCCAGCCCGAGCAGCAGGTTGCGCCACCGGCGCAGCCGCCGCCCGCGCCGGGCCTGGCCCAGCACCCGGCCGGCCAGCCCGGGGTCGGCCTGTACGGACGGGGCGGCCGCGGCGGCCAGCGTCCGCAGCCGCTCAGACGGATCGTCGGTCATCGGGTGGTCTCCTTCTCGGGGTGGGGCGCGGGCAGCAGGGCGGCGCGGACCTTGTCCAGCCCGCGCGCGAGGTTGCTCTTGACGGTGCCGGCCGAGCAGCGCATCAGCGCCGCGGTCTCGGCCTCGGACAGCCCGTCGACGACGCGCAGCACGACGGTGACGCGCTGGCGGGGCGGCAGCTGCGCCAGCAGCTGGTCCAGCTGGGCGCGGGCCGCGACCGCTTCGGCGTGGTCGGGGTCGGCGCCGATCCGGTCGGGCTCGACGTCGACGGGCACCGGCACCAGATGGGTGCGGCGTCCCCGGTCCTTGGCCAGGTTGACCAGCACCGCGCGTACGTACGCCTCGGGCGAGTCCAGCCGGCGCGACCAGTGCCGGGTCAGCCGCAGCAGCGCGGTCTGCAGCACGTCCTCGGCCTCGGCCGGGTCGGGCACGAGCAGGCGCGCCAACCGCAGCAGCCGGTCGCCGTGCGCCCGCACGAACCGGGTGAAGTCGAGCTCTTCAGAGGGGGTCACACCCATCAGAAACGAGAACCGCTCGCCATCCGTTGCACGCCCCGCCCCGTCTTGCGGTGCCGGTCCGTGCAGTTTCGGGGAAAGTGCACGAATGGACGCCCCGATTCGTGCACTTTCCCCGAAACTGCACGCGAGCGGGCCACCGCGGTGGGACGCGGGGTGGGACCGGCGGGGGTCCCGGCCGCCCGCCGGTCCGTGGGTCAGGCGGCCGGAGGGGCCAGGTAGGTCACGGCCCGACCGCAGTAGCTGGGCGGGACGGTGTGCAGCGGGCTGCGGCAGACCTGGACCACGACCCGGTTGATGCTGGTCGAGAAGGTGCTGGTGTTCAGGGTGAACGTCAGCGCGACCGAGCCGTTGTCGACCGATCTGCTGGCCCGGTCCACCTCGACGCTGCCGGAGTACGCCACGAACGTGGCAGTGCTGTAGTAGCCGTCGTCGCGGCACTGGGTGACCGGGTCGATGGGCTGGGGGTGGTCGGTGAGCTTGCCGCTGACGTCGACAGCGGTGACCGGCACCGGCGAGGTGGAGCCGAAGCGCCAGTTGAGCGTGCCGTCGGTGACGCCGTAGCGGCAGGCGTCGCCGGAGTCGGCGTGGAACGTCTGGCTGACGGCGGCCTGGGCGACGCCGGGCAGGGCGAACACCGCGGCGAAGGCGGCGGCCGCCACCACGAAGCGAGCTGCTCTCATCGTCGTTTCCCTTTCATCGGGGACGGGGACGGGCTGTGGCCGGGACACAACGATGCCCGCCAATATAGCAGTCCTTCGATGAAAGGGAACGGCGCCGCCCTGGCGGGCAGGCGCCGTTGTCAGCCGGTATGCCCGGCGGGTCAGACGACGCGGCCGGGCTGTGGGGCCGGGGCCGGGGCCCAGGTCGGGGTGAGCTGGTCGGCGCGGGTGAGCCGCAGCCAGGTGAACGGCTGCACGTGCCCGGTCGGGGTGTGGTGCTCCTCGCGCTCGGCCTGCAGCACCACGAACCCCGGGAACTGCGCGGCCAGCTCCTGCGGGCCGTAGCGGACCACCGGCAGGCCGGAGCAGGTCTGCGGGCCGTCCTCGGCGAACACGCCCAGCACCACCTGGCCGCGCGGAGCCAGCGCCGCCTCCAGGACCCGGCGGTAGCGGTCGCGGTCGGCGGCGTCGGTGAGGAAGTGGAACACGGCCCGGTCGTGCCAGCCGGCGTATCGGCGCAGCGGCGACCAGGTCAGCAGGTCGCGGGCCATCCAGTGGGCGGCCCCGGCCCGGTCGCCGAGGCGGCGGCGGGCCGTGTCGAGGGCGGACTGCGCCACGTCCAGGACGGTGACGTCGGTGACGCCGCGGTCGAGCAGCGCGTCGACCAGGGTCGAGGCGCCGCCGCCGACATCGACGACGGAGCTGCCGGGGCCGACGCCTCCGGCGGACAGCAGCCGCAGCGACATTGCGGGCTGGTCCTGATACCAGCTGGCGGACCGGGATTCGGTCCGGGCGTACACGGCCTGCCAGTGCGCGGTAGCGCCAACGGGTTGTGCCACCTGATCAGCATGCCAGCACCGCCGGGCGAGACGGTCGTTACCTACCTGGCAGCGGCGCGAACGGATGTGCTAACACGGGCCGTGGGCACTGCTCAGGGCCGCCCCCTGCGTGTCGGCCGGGGTCGGTAACATCCCGGGCCGTGACCCGCTTCGATGAGATCAGGGCGTCGTTCTGGAGCGACAGCGCGCACGGCGCGCAGCCGCCGCTGACGCGTGAACTGGTCAACCAGGTGCAGACCACGCTCGGGGTGGTGCTGCCGGGGTCGCTGCTGGAGCTGCTGCGGCTGCGCAACGGCGGCGGGGTGGCCCGGCCGTTCAGCGCGTTCCCGGTCAACGGGGCGACGTCGTGGTGCACCGACGAGGTGCCGTTCGAGAGCCTGCTCGGCGTCGGGCGGCGGGCGGGCATGCTCTCCCTGTTCGACAGCCCCTTCCTGGTGTCGTACTGGGGGCTGCCGTCCGGGATCGTGCTGCTGAGCAGCACTACCGGCCACAGCTGGGCGGCCCTGGACTACCGCCCGCGCGGCCCGCGCGCCGAGCCGACCGTGGCCTGGTTCGACGCCGACTTCGCCGCCGAGCTGACGCTGGCGGCCGACTTCCGGGGCTTCCTGGCGGGCCTGCGCGCCCCTGTGACGGACCGCACGGTGTCCGCCGTCTTGCCTTGACGTCGGCGGCAATGTCTAGCGTGGTCCCATGCTGATCGGTGAGCTTGCCGAACGCGCCGGTACGAGCGCCCGCACCCTGCGCTACTACGAGGCGCACGGTCTGGTGTGCCCGCAGCGCACCGCCAACGGCTACCGGGTGTACGACGAGGCCGAACTGCGCGTGGTGCACGAGATCCGGACGCTGCTCGCGGTGGGTTTCGGGCTCGACGACATCAAGCCGTTCGTCGCGTGCCTGCGCGCGGGCAACAGCTCGGGCGACGTCTGCCCGGACTCGGTGGCCGTGCTGCGCCGCAAGCTCGAGGAGGTCGACGCGTGCCTGGCCGAGCTGGCCGCGGTGCGCGGCCGCCTGGCCGGTCAGCTCGACTACGCCATCGCCCACCGGGAGGAATCATGCTGCAACCCGTGCTGACCGCCGTCACCGATGCCACCTTCGCCGAGCTGGTGCTCGCCGCCGACCGGCCGGTGGTGCTCGACTTCTGGGCCGAGTGGTGCCCGTCGTGCGCCCGGATCTCGTCGAGCCTGACCGAGCTGGCCGACGAGTTCGGCGACCGGCTGCCCATCCTGGCCATCGACGCCGACGCCAACCCGGAGACGATGCGGGCGTACAAGGTGATGTCGCTGCCGACGCTGCTGGTGTTCCGCGACGGCGAGCTGGCCGGCTCGCTGGTCGGGGCGCGCCCCAAGGCCGCGCTGCGGATCGCGTTGGCCAAGCTCGCCGGGATCGAGGAGAAGTAAAGAATATTTGACATGACCCGGGCGCGGCCCTACCTTCGGGGCATGGCCTTCGAGGAGAAGCGCGCCTGGATCATGATCGCCGTCACCGTCGCGGCGTACTCGGTCTACGTCGCGGTCGTCCTCGGCCGGGCGGGGCAGACCCCGCTGGCCGAGGTGCCCTACGCCGGGACGCTGCTGTGGTGTGTCGGGGCCGCGATCGTCGGCGCGATCGTGCTGTACATCGCCGCCGCGATCGCCTCCCCCGCCGACGCCGACCGCAAGGACCAGCGCGACCGGGAGATCCACCGGTTCGGCGAGTACACCGGGCAGTGGTTCGTGCTCGCGGGCGCGATCGCCGCCCTGGCCATGGCGATGCTGCGGGTGGACCAGTTCTGGATCGCCAACGGGATCTACCTGGCGTTCGTGCTGTCGTCGCTGCTCGCCTCGGTCGTGAAGATCGTGTCGTACCGGCGGGGCTTCCAGTCGTGGTGAAGCCGACCCGGGTGACCAACTCGATCCGGGCGCTGCGGTTCGCCCACGGCGAGATGACCCAGGCGGAGCTGGCCGACCGCGTCGGGGTCACCCGGCAGACCGTGATCGCCATCGAGCAGGGCCGCTATTCGCCGTCGCTGGAGATGGCATTTCAGATCGCCCGGGTATTCGGCGTCGGACTCGACGCGGTGTTCCAGTACCCGGACACGGATCAGCCCGGGTAGGGAACGTATCCCGACCCGGGCTGAGCAGCTGCGTCAGACGGAGCTGCGCCCGCGGACACCGGCGATCAGGGCCACGCCCAGGGCGGCCAGACCGACCTGGAAGACCAGCTCGATCCAGTCGATGCCGTCCGTGACGGCGACGCCGACGGCCTGCGCGATCGCGGTGCCGATGAGGGCGGCGACGATGCCGACCAGGATCGTCAGCCAGATCGGCATGCTCTGCCGGCCCGGCACGACCAGCCGGCCGAGAGCGCCGATCACGAGGCCGACGATGATTGCCGAGATGATTCCGGCGACAGTCATGACAGTGCTCCTAACGTGCGCGAAAGGGGTTGCTCCGCTGCTTTTGGACTGCCCCTTGCCGCGCCGCCGCAAACCTGTCTTTCCGGCGCACATTCCGTTCGGAATTCAGTGCGCGTATTCGCCCAGCCGGAAGAACTGGGTGATCTGATCGCGCTGCGGGCCCATCCCGAATCCGATGACCGGCACCCCGATCTCCCGCTCCACGAACGACCGGAACTCCAGCAGCTCCAGCGGCAGCTCGTCGGGGCGGGCGGCGTCGAGCTGCGCGGCGCTGAACGACGGCAGCACCCGGGTCGCGCCGTGCTCGGCGGTGGCCGGCACGCGCACCGGGATGCCGTTGAACATGGTCTCGCCGTACAGGGAAAGGCAGTCGACCTTGTTCAGGTAGACCACGTCGACCCCGACCGCGACGACCATCTCCCGCAGCTGCTCCAGGTCCAGGATGCCGATGCGGCGCGGACGGCCCGTGCCGGAGCCGTATTCGTGGGTGAGCATGCGCATGGCGATGCCCAGCTCCAGCTCGTCGGTCGAGGCGCGCAGCAGCTGTACGTCGAACTCGGCGTGCTCCTCGGCGCGGCCCCGGCCGGTGGAGACGGCCTGCGCGAAGTACGCCGCCGAGCGCTCCGCGCCCAGCTCGGACGGGAACGGCCCGTTGCCGACCCGGGACATGACCGCCTTGGCCACGCCGATGGTGTACCGGTGGAACCGCGGCGGAAGGTCCCCGCCGACGTAGGCGTACGCGGGGACGGTGTGGCTGGCGGTGACGTACGGCTGGTCGCCGTGCACGACGTCCAGCATCATCGACTGCGCGCCCTCGAACAGCACCCGCGCCCCGGCGCCGACCTGCTCGGCCAGCCAGGTGCGGCGCGGCTGGACGTATCCCCGCACCCGCTCCACGCAGGCGGCGAACGAGGTCAGGCGCTCCTCCAGGTCGCGGTGCGCCGCCGCGGTGTCGCCGCCGGACGCGGCCAGCTCGGCCTCGGCCGCGGCGCGCATCGCCGCGACCGTCCCGGCCGGGTCGGCGAGCACGTCGCGCAACTGAAGGTTGGTGCGGGCACCGCCGCGCATCCGGTATGCCCGGTCGGCGTAGCACGGGCCCATCCCGTTCTTGGTGGTGCCGATGCCCGCGCTGTTGCGCTCGTCGACGATGAGGTGCACCGGCTGCACCACGGCGGCGCGGTCGCTGACGTGCAGGCGGCCGGTGAGGTCCACGCCGTGCGCCGCGATCTGGTCCAGCTCGGCCACGAGCTTCCACAGGTTCACCGCGCAGCCGGAGCCGATGTAGAGCAGCGTGCCGGGCTGGAAGATCGCGCACGGCACCTGCTGGAGCACGACGCGGCCCTGAGGGGTGTCGATGGTGTGACCGGCGTTGGCGCCGCCGTTGAACCGGGCCACGATGTCGTAGTCGGGCGCGAGCAGGTCGATGATCTTCGCCTTGCCCTCGTCTCCGTACTGGAGTCCGACCAGGACATCAGCGTAGCCGCGGGTGGGGTGGACAACCGTCATGGCAGAGCTACCTCGTCTCGCTGGCGGGGTACGGGCTACCGGCCTCGTCGCCGACGCGCGAGCGGGGCGGCGGATACGGCAAATAACCCCTAACGGGGGTAATCCGCACCAGACCGTCGCGGGCGGCTTGGACGGTAGCAGGGGCCCATACGAGCGTCAACGACGCAGATCACCGCCGACCGCGCTCTCGCGTTGTCCTCTGCCGCCCCAGCAGGGAGCATGGACCTACGACCACCCCGCGCCCGAGCACCTGTGAGGACGAGATGGACTGGCTGCTGTCGCCGCCGACGCCGGAGGCCGGCAGCCTGCTGCGCCGGGAGATCGGCACCTACCTGGCCCGCCACGCCGACGACCCGGTGGCCGTGCCCGAGGCCGAGCTGACCGTCTCCGAGCTCATCATGAACGCCGTCGAGCACGCGGGCGGCCCGATCTGGGTGTCGGTCGACTGGCACCGGGTCCACCCCACGATCACCGTGCACGACCTCGGCCCGCTGTTCACCCCGGACCTGACCCCGCCGCTGGTCACCGCCGAACGCGGCCGCGGCATGTGGCTGGTGTCGCAGCTGGCCACCGACCTGGCCGTGGCGGCCAAGCGCGGCGGCGGCAAGCGGGTCAGCGCCACCCTGCCCGTGGCGCGGGCCGCCGAGAAGTCGTTCGACCCGCCCGCCCGGGTCACCGACCCGCTGCCCGCCGCGAGCGAGTCCGGCCCGGACGGGTTCGGGCGCGAGCCGTTCCTGCGCGCGCTGGTGGTCGAGCTGTCGCGGGCCGTCGAGGACGACGCGGGCCTGCAACGCGCGCAGGAGCTGGTCGCGCACGTGGGGGCGACCGTCGGCGGCCAGATGGAGGCCGAGTTCCGCGCCGCCCGGCAGATCGTGGGGCGGTTGACATCCGCCCAGCTGGCCGAGTGCTACGTCCGCCTCAAGGCCGCGATCGGCGGCGACTTCTACGTGATCGAGGTCAGCGACGACCGGATCGTGCTGGGCAACCGGAGCTGCCCGTTCGGCGACGCGGTCCGGCTGGCCCCCGCGCTGTGCCGGATGACCTCCAGCGTCTTCGGCGGCATCGGCGCCCGCAACCACGGCACCGCCACCGTGGAGCTGACCGAGCGCATCGCCGTCGGCGACCCGCAGTGCCGCGTCACGGTCCACCTGGGGCCGGACCCGGACGCCGAGGGCCACCGCTACCAGCGCTGAGCCACGGCAGCTCCGCGACCGCCGGTCAGCCCCAGGAACGCACCTCGGGCGCTTCCGCGCGGCCCAGCATCCAGGCCATCAGCCCGTGCCGGTCCGTACGGTCGGGCAGCTGCTCCAGCAGCTCCGGCAGCCAGCGCGCCACCAGCGCGTCGGGCCACTCCGCATAGCCGTAGCCCAGGCCCAGGTCGACGTGGTGCACCTCGACCTCGCGCCAGCGCGCGAACACCAGCCGGGTCGCCGGGATCTCGTTGACGTCCCCGGCCAGCACCGTACGCGCCCACACCTGCGGCGGGGCCGCCGCGAACGCGGCGTCCACGGCCTCGTCGGCGGCACGCAGGTCGGCGACGATCTCGGCGGCGGGCCGGGCGTGACCGGCCTCGATCTCGGCGGCGCGGCCGGCCTGGCCGCCCTCGTACTGCGTGACCAGCTCGCCGCGCTCGACCGCGCGCAGCCGCCGCAGCACACTGTCGGCGTTGCGGGCCAGATGCGTCAGCACGTGCCCGACCGTCCACCCCGGCAGCCGGCTGGGCTGGCGCACCACCAGGTCGTCGACGCGGTCGAGCGTGCGGTGCAGCCGCTCGTGCGCGGCACGGCAGGCGGCGAGATCAGCACTCAGGTCGGTCCCGGACACCCGGCCATCATCCCACCACCACCGCCCCAAGTCCCGCCGAGCCCACCCCAACCCCGCCAGATCGGCCAAGATCAGCCGAGTTGCCAGGCAGTCGGGCGTGTTCGGGGCCGAGATACGGCCGACTGCCCGGCAACTCGGCTGGGGTTTGGGTCCGGGGCGGGGGTCGGGGGTGGGCGGTAGGGTGCGGCGATGAGTGAGGATCTTGAGGGGTATCGGGTGATCGGCGGGACGGCCGGGAGTCCGGTGATCCTGCACGTGCCGCACGCGGCCACGGCGATCCCGGCGCGGGTACGGGCCGGCCTGCTGCTCGACGACGCCGAGCTGGCCGCCGAACTGGCGGCGATGACCGACGCGCACACCGACCTGATCGCCGCGTACGCCGCCGACGCCGCCCGGCTGCGCCCGTGGACGTTCGCCAACACGCTGTCGCGGCTGGTCGTGGACCCCGAGCGGTTCCCCGACGAGCGCGAGGCGATGGCCGCGGTGGGCATGGGGGCGGTCTACACCCGCACCAGCACCGGGGCACCGCTGCGCGCCGACGACCCGGCGGCCGCGAAGCTCCTGGTACGGCGCTATTTCGAGCCGTACGCGGCGGCGATGACGGAACTGGTCGACGCCCGGCTGACCGCGACGGGGCGGGCGGTCGTCGTCGACGTGCACTCCTACCCGCGACAGCGGCTGCCGTACGAGATCGGCGGCGCCCACCGGCCCGAGGTCTGCCTCGGCACCGACGGCACGCACACGCCGTCCTGGCTGGTCGAGGCGGCGCGGGCGGCGTTCGCGGACTACGACGTCGCCTTCGACAGCCCGTTCGCGGGCTGCTACGTCCCGCTCAAGCACTACGGGCAGGACTCCCGGGTGACCGCCCTGATGATCGAGCTGCGCCGCGACGTGTACTCCGCCGGGCCCGGCGGCCCGCCCACCGAGGGGCTGGCCGGGATCGGGGCGGCCCTGGCCCGCCTCGTGGACGCCTGCACGGCGTGACGACGTGTGCGGGCCGGTCCGGCGTCTCCCTGCCGGACCGGCCCGCACACGGAACGCGGCCCGCACCGCGTTCCACCCCCTACCGGAATCCGGCCCGACGGCCGGTCACCCGGAGTCACCTGTAGTCGAATGTGCCGGGGCGGGGCGGCCCTGAGGCCGTCCCGCCCCGGCGGTCATCAGCGTGGCGATCCGCCCGCGTAGTAGTCGCCGAGCCGGTCCCGGTAGCCGGCGTCGTCGCGCCGGTCCGGGTCGTACTCGGGCGCGTCCTTGATCTCGGCCTTGGTGCGGTCGACGAAGACCCGCTCGTCGGCGAAGTCGATGTTCTTGATGACTCCCGCCGGGAGCAGCACCTTGCTGCCGAAGATCCACGGACCGGTGTCGACCACGATGTAGCGCGAACCGACGGCGCCGGTCGCCTCATCGATCTTGCCGATACCGCCGTCGACCGCCTCCACGTGGAAGCCCGTGATCGATCGGTCGCCGCCGTCGTCGACAGGCTTGTAGTCGAGCGTCTCGCGGTAGCTCCACGGATCCCACATCGGGTTCATGGCCGTCATTCTGCTCGCCTCCCATGCTCGTGTTGGACTGATGTGCCGCCTTGATACCCGTTCGCGGCGATGCCTAACGTCGCGCGGCCGACTTTCCGCGGCGGACAACCACGTACGGCGCGGCGACCCGCACCTGGCCCGGCGCGGCAAGATCGCCGTTTTCGGTCAGGGAGTCGAGTCTGGCACCGCCAAATGTCCACAATCAGCGATCTTCAACCGGTATAACTTGCTTAGCCGGACGCTGACCGGCGCGGGATGACGAGAAGCCGCCACGGAGGGCACGTCCATGACCAAGTTGATCGACATAACCTTCGCGAGCATGCGCAACACCAGCGATCAGGACAACAACATCTCGCCGTTCGGCGTCATCCTCGGCCGGATAGTCAGAGCAGTGGACGACGAGGAGGTGCACTCCCAGGAGGTCCTGTACGACAGACCGCAGGGCACCGAGGCGATGCACCCGAGCGGTGCGCATTTCATCGCGCAGAACAAGAGCCTGACCTACAGCGTCACCAAGCAGCTGACGATCAATCCGGATGAGATGCTGATGTTCTATACCGACCTCCACGAGGGCGACGACGAACACGAGGGGCACTACTCCGGGTCCTACAGCTGCAAGGTCCGGCACGACGACATCGTCGGATTCATGGATGTCCCGTGCCACTACTCACATGCCGCCGGCGACTATCCGACCAAGATGATGATCAATTACACCGTGAACCTCGCGGCGTGAGGCTTACCGACTGAAGGGCCGCCGGGAACGCATCAGCCGGGCCATTGACGACCCTTTCGGCGGAAGCGGCCCCGGCGGCCGGTGCCTCGTTCAGAACGAGGCGACGGTCATCGGAGGTACACGTCCGGCACGGGCGGGGTGGCCATGCCGTCGCCGATGAAGAAGCTCGGGTGCGGCGGCTGGTTGTAGGCGGTGTTCTGCCAGGCGATCGCCTCCCGGTACTGGATGTCCTGCATCAGCGTGTAGATGCGCCGGGTCGTCGGCGTCGGCGTGCTGTAGATCCGCAGCGCCGTGTCGCCGGTGACCGGCCAGATGACCTCCTCGCGCCAGTCGCCGAACAGATCGCCCGACAGCGACGGCGTCGCCTTGGTGCTGTTGTTGGAGTGGACGTTCGCCCCGGTCAGCAGCCGGGTGTCGCCGCCGGTGCCGTACTTGTCGATGTGGGTGCCGTCGAGCAGTTCCCGCACCGGGTCGGCGTCCCACCAGGACAGGAAGTTGGTCGAGCCCGGCTTGCGACTGCTGACCACGCCGCCGGTGCGCACCGACCGCAGCCCCGAGTCGGCCGACGACCAGCTCTCGGCCCCGGCGCTGCCCGCCCAGACGTCACCGGCGACACCGCGGCCGTTGTCCCCGTTGGGGGTGGTGGTCCACAGCACCTGCCCGGTGCGCGCGTCGGCGACCCACGACGACGGCTTGCTGCCGTCCTCGTCGACCTTGAACTCCTCCAGGCCGGGACGGGCCGGGTCGAGGTCGCCGACGTGCATGGCGTCGCCGTGCCCGTTGCCGGTGTTCCACAGCTTCGCACCGTTGTCGTCGATCGCCATCGAGCCGTAGATGATCTCGTCGCGCCCGTCGGCGTCGACGTCGGCGATGGACAGCTGGTGGTCGCCCTGGCCGGCGTACGCCGAGTTGCCCGAGGTGTTGCTGTCGAACGTCCACCGCTTGGTGAGGCTGCCGTTGCGGAAGTCCCAGGCCGCGATGACGGTACGGGTGTAGTACCCCCGCGCCATGACCAGCGACGGCCGGGCGCCGTCCAGGTACGCCGTGCCGGCCAGGAACCGGTCGACCCGGTTGCCGTAGCTGTCGCCCCAGGACGAGACCGTGCCGCGCGGCGGGTCGTAGTTGACGGTCGACATGGCCCGGCCGGTCTGCCCGTTGAACATGGTCAGGTACTCGGGGCCGGACAGGACGTAGCCGTCGGAGTTGCGGTAGTCGGCGCTCGCGCTGCCGATGACGGTGCCGCCGCCGTCGACGGTCGCGTCGGCGGTCTTCATGGCCACCTCGGCCTTGCCGTCGCCGTCGTAGTCGTACACCTGGAACTGGGTGTAGTGGGCCCCGGCCCGGATGTTGCGGCCCAGGTCGATGCGCCACAGCCGGGTTCCGTTGAGCTTGTACGCGTCGACGTAGACGTTGCTGGTGACGCCGGCCTGCGAGTTGTCCTTGGAGTTGGTCGGGTCCCACTTCAGGACGATCTCGTAGACGCCGTCGCCGTCCAGGTCGCCGACGGAGGCGTCGTTGGCGACGTACCCGCCGGGGTTCTGGATCGGCACGTCCAGGTAGCCGTTGGTGAACTGGAGCGCACCCGCCGAGGCGGCCTGCTCGGCCCCGTTGACGACGGCCCGCACCGTGTACGCGGCCCCGGCGGCGGCGCCGCTGTCGAGGTAGTTGGTGGAGTCGGTGATCGGCGAGGAATTGACCTTGGTGCTGCCCCGGTACAGGTTGAAGCCGGTGTTGGCGGCGTCACCGGCCAGCAGCCGCCAGGACACCAGGTTGGCGCTGCCCGACCGTACGCTGATCAGGCCCCGGTCCAGCTTCTCGGCCTGGTGCCGCCCGTTGGGACCGGTCGGGGTCGACGGGGACTGGCTGGGGCTGGGCTGCGTGCTGGGGCTGGGCGCGGTGCTGCGGGAGGGCGACGCGCTCGGCGAGGTCGGCGTGGTGCCGCCCGTGCAGGTGGTGCCGTTGAGGGCGAACGACGCCGGGGCCGGGTTGCTGCTGGTCCAGCTGCCGTTGAAGCCGAAGTTGGCGGTGCCGCCGGTGCCGAGGCTGCCGTTGTAGCTGACGTTGCGCGCGGTGACGTTCACGCCGGACTGGGTGACGTCGGCGTTCCAGAACTGGCCCACCGTCTGGCCTGCCGGGTATGCCCAGGTCAGGGCCCAGCTGGTGACCGGGTCGCCGAGGTTGGTGATGGTGATGTCGGCGCCGAAGCCGCCCTGCCACTCGTTGGTGACCTTGTAGGCGACGCTGCATCCGGCGGCCGCCTGCGCGCTGACCGCGACGAGGGTGCCCGCGGCAAGCAGGGACGCGGTCGTGGCGGCGAGCAACGCGAAGCGGCGCGTTGGTGATCGCATGATCTCTCCTGGGGGAACGGACTCACCGGGCGCTACCGCCCAGCGGTCAAGATGCGCACTGCCGTTCGCCGCTCCAGGGCCGCGGACCGCACTCAGATCCCGCCACCAGACACGCCAAGCCGATTCCCGCCGCCGAACGTCCTGCCCAGACGCCCCCGGCGCCGCCGCTTGCGCACGGTGCCTCAGTTCTCCCGCGCCGACCCTAACCCGCCCCCATCTCCCCCACAACCACTCACCCCCACCTATATCCCGTCGATCATGAACTTATGGCACGGTTCGACGGTGTGTCGAAGGCACGGCTTCCTGATCAACTAGACGGCGTGGGGCTGGACGGCGCGGGGCTGGACGGCGCGGCTGCGGCGCGGAGGTCGAGGCGCCAGTCGTTGCTGCGCATCAGGCGGCCCTTGGGGAACTCGAAGTCGGTCTCGCCGACCAGCTCGAAGCCGACGCGGCGGCAGATCGCGTTGGAGGCCGGGTTGTCGACGCTGGGAAAGGCGTGCAGCCAGCGGAATCGTCCGTCGGCCCGGGTGATCGCCACGATCTCCTCGGCGGCGGCCACGGCAAGGCCACGTCCCTGGAAGTCGGGCAGGATGTGCCAGCCGGACTCGTACACGGTCTCGTCCTGCCAGTCGCGCACCCACCAGCCGATGGTCCCGACCGGCTCGCCGCCGGGCAGCGCGATCCGGTACATCTGCCCGTTCGGCAGCGCCAGATACCGCTGGTGGCGGGCCAGCACCTGCTCGTCGGTCTCGGGACCGCCCAGATGCCGCTTCATCTCGGGCGTGTTCACCCGTCGCAGCAGCTCCAGATCCCGCTCCGCCCACACCACCAGCTCAACCAACCGCTCATCCATCCCCCCACCCTGCCCGGCGCCGATGTCGATCACGGCGCCAGGGTGGGGACACACCGTCGAACACGTCCACAAGTTCATGATCGACGGGAGGAAGGTGGCCGGCGTGCGCCGCGACTCGGGGAGTCTGCGACGCACGCCGGGGGTTGGGGGGTTATGGGGACGAGGTCAGCCGGAGAAGTCGTTCAGGTAGACCGTGGGGGTTGCGGTGTTGGCGGGGCCGCCGGTGTTGTTGATGACGTGGGCGATGGTGCCCTGGCCGCCCAGGGAGACGATGACCAGGTTGTGGAACTTCACGCCGGGCTTGACCGGGACCTCGAAGCCGCGCTCGCCGACGATGGACAGGTCCTGGGTGAAGACGCAGTACGAACCCACGCCCCACGCCTCGTGCGTGGTCACCGAGTCGGCGACCTTGTACGCGGCGTAGCCCCGGGTGGTGCCGTTCATCCAGGCGGCCTGGTTCGGGGCCTCGTACGGCAGCTCGTTCTGGAAGAAGTACGTGCGGCCGCCGTTGCCGTTCCAGATGACCTCGTACTTCTGGTAGTGCTCGACGAACAGGCCGTACATGGTGACGTCGTTGCCGTTGACGATCAGGCCGGTGTCGGCGGTGTTGACCGTCCAGCCCACGCCGGTCCCGTGGTCGGCGCGCCACAGCCACATGTGGTCGCCGATCACGTTGTTGCTGTTGATGACCAGGCTGGTGGTGGCCTTGCCGGCGCCCGCGCCGCCGATGCGGAAGTACACGTCGTGCAGCGAGCTCGGGTTGGCGGCGTGGTTGGCGGTCGACCCGGCCGCGCCCATCTCCATCAGCGTCGCCGAGTTGGCGGTGCCGGCGTCGATGAGCAGGCCCGCGACCTGGACGCCGTCGACGTCGGCGACCTTGATCGCGGTGATGCCGTTGTCCGGGATCAGGGTGGCCAGGCCCAGGCCCAGCACGACCGTGTCGGCCCGGTTGACCTGCAGGGTCTGGTTCAGGTGGTACACGCCGGGGGTGAACAGCAGGTTCTTGCCCGCCGCCAGCGCGTTGTTGATGGTGGCCGCGGTGGCGCCGGGGCGCACCACGTAGAAGTCGGCCAGCGAGATCGAGGTGCCGACCGGGGTCTTGTTGTACCAGCTGGTGCCCTGCGAGTTGAGGCGCACACCCGGCTTGAACACGCGGTACGTGCCGGTGCCGTCGATGTACAGGAACGGCTTCTCCCGCACGACCGGGGAGTTGGTGACGACGGTGTGCGACGGGTTCGGGAAGTGCGGCGCGGGGGCGCCGGTGACGCCGGTGAACACCATGTTCCACACCGAGCCGGTCCAGCTGCCGAACTCGCTGTTGCGCGAGAACCACTGCTGCTGCGAGCCCGACGAGACCAGCCCGTCGACCTTGCTGTCGGCCATCAGGCCGCCGGAGGCCCAGCCGTCGCCGCCGTTCCAGAGCTGGATCTGGTTGCCGGCGCCCTTGAGGTGCATCCGCCGGTACGCCGCGGCCTGCGCGACCGCCCAGCGCTCGACCGTGGTGCCCGCGGGCAGCGTCACCGACAGGTTCTCGGCGGTACGCCAGAAGTTCTGGGTGGCGTTGCCGCCCATCCACAGCGCCTCGACCCGCACGTGGCCGTTGAGGTTCACGTCGTCGGGCGAGAGGCCCAGGCCCGCGACCTGCGTGTAGAAGCCCAGGTTGACGTCGGCGGTGTAGGTGCCCGGCTTGAACAGCACCGCGTACCGGCTGGCGCCGAACTGGTTGGTCTCCTGCTCGGTGAAGATCTGGTTGAGCCGGTTCTGGATGGTCGCCGTCGGGGTCGACGGGTCGTAGACGATGGTGTTCGGCCCGAGGTTGGGGTTCATCGGGTCGGTCGGCTCGACCGGGTCGGTGACGACGCCGCCGCCCGCGTACACCTTGAACTCCCACAGCGAGTAGCCGTAGCCGGTGTTGCGCTGGGTGCCGTACATGCGCACGTAGCGGCCGGAGCCGGAGACGGCCAGGGTCTGGGTGCCGCCGGTGCCGGTCGTGGTCGAGTAGACGTTCGTCCAGTTCGCGGCGTCATCGGACACCTGGAGCTGGAACGCCTTGCCCGACGCGGTCTCCCACTCCAGCTGCACCTGGCACAGGGACTTGGTGCTGCCCAGGTCGACCTGGATCCACTGCGGGTCGGTGAACAGGCTGCCCCAGCGGGTGCTGGAGCTGCCGTCGAACGCGGCGGCCGGGGTGCCGGACTCGGTCGAGGAGGCCGCGGCGGGCTTGCCCTGCGAGGCGAGCGCGCAGGTCCCGGGCGAGGTGCTGGGGCTCGGGCTGGGGCTCGGCGGGGTGCCGCCGATGACGCCGTAGACGCCGAACTCGTAGAGCGAGTAGCCGTAGCCGCTGTTGCGCTGGGTGCCGTACATGCGGATGTAGCGGCCGGAGCCGGAGACGGCCAGGGTCTGGGTGCCGCCGGTGCCGTTGACGGTGCTGTAGACGTCGGTCCAGGCGGTGCCGTTGGCGGAGACCTGGAGCTGGAAGGCCTTGGCGTACGCGCCTTCCCACTGGAGCACGACCTGGCTGATCGCCGCGGTGGCGCCGAGGTCGATCTGGATCCACTGGGGGTCGCTCCAGGCGCTGCCCCAGCGGGTGCCCGCGTTGCCGTCGACGGCGTTGCTCGCGGGCAGGTCGGCGCCCTGCACCGACGAGGCGGTGGCGGTCTTGCCGACGGAGATCAGGGGGTCGGCGGCGTGGGCCGCGGGCACGGCGAACGCGTAGGTGCCGACGAGGGCCAGCACGGCGGCTGACGTCGCGAGGAGGAGTTTGCGGCGCCGGGGCGGCGCCGCGAGGCCGGGGAGCGGCTCGGGACTCATGTTCTGCCTTCCGAACGGGGGTACGGGGCGATGCGGGAACAGTGCCTTCGCGGGACTGGAGAGCGCTCTCCAAAGTGTCCCCGAGTATTACGCTCCCGTTGCAGCGACGTCAATATCTGCTGCCGTCTTGTTCTCTCTGATCCCTTTTGTACCCACGGCAGAGCACGCCCGAAGTCGCCTACGGAAATCGCTCTCCCCGGAATGGCGCGGCTACAGACGCCAATGCCAAGGAGAGCGCTCTCCATCGGTGGCTTGCCGGCGCGCCCTACCCTGGCCGCATGAGCCTGGACGCACCGTTCACGGGACAGCTGTACCTGCCCGACAAGGCGCTCACCACCGGCACCTCGCCGGTCCTCGACGCCCACGGGCACGCGATCGCGCACGTGCAGTGGCACTTCTGGACGGTGCGCAGCCGGTTCGAGATCCTGGACTCGCGCGGCACCGTGCTCGCCGAGGGCGGCACCCAGGGCTGGACCGGACGCCAGCTCACGGTGCGCACCCCGGCCGGGCGCACCGTCGTCGACATCAGGTTCGGCCTGTGGCGGCCCATCAACGGGGCCACCATCACGCTCGGCAGCGGCCGCTCCCTCGGCGTACGGCAGACGAGCATCTGGTCGGACCGCAACTTCGAGTTCTCGGCCGGCGGCCGGGTCGTCGGGCGGATCACGCCGACGACGGGCGTGCTGAGCTTCCGGCCGGACTCGTACTCGTTCGTGCTGAACAGTTCCGCGATGACGGCCCTGGAGGCGATCAGCCTGGCCCAGGCCCTGCGCGCGGCCGTACGCGCCATGCGCCAGCAGCACTCCGGCTGACCCACCCCGGGCGGTCCGGCCTGGCCGCCCGGGGTGGACCGGGGCGGGTCAGACGCTGAGGGTGAAGCGGTCCAGGTCGGGTTCGCCCAGGCCGTCGGTCACGCCGGTCTCGCGGGCCCACTGCGCCGCCTCGCTGACGCGCACCGTCACCTCGCCGGTCAGCCGCTTCTTGATGTGGGTCTGCGGCTCGCCGTTGCCCCGCTCGGCCTCGGTCTGCTCGGTCAGCGAACGTCCCCACAGGGTCGCCGCGGCGGCGACCACGGCGACGACCGGCACCCCGAGCTTGCGGGCCAGCTTCTCCTCCGCCGCAGTGGCACCGGCCTCGGCCACGGCCAGCAGCCGCGAGTCGACCCAGCCGAAGCCGGAGGTGATGATGTCGCGCTGGCGGCGGCGGGCCTTCTCCACCGGGCTCTCCTGCACGACGGCCTCGGCCGGCATGCTGGTCGCACCGAACGCCCGCCGCATGGGGGCGCCGCTGGCCGAGTCGCGCAGCTTGGCCGCGTCGACCGCGACCTGCTCCTTCGCCGGGCCGAGGAGCGCCTGCGCCTCGTCGCCGACGAGCAGGTCGGCGATGGCGACGCGGTGCTTGCAGGCCGTGCCGAGGACCACCGGCAGCACGAGCAGTTGCTCGGCCGACAGCGGCTTGGTGCCGCGCTCGACCGACGCCAGCCAGGAGACGGTCCACTCGAAGCCGAGACCGCGGGCAGCCGCCGCGATCTCCTCATGGCCGATGCCCGCGTCCAGCCGAAGCCAGCGCATGTTCCGGCCAATCAATTCACGTACAGATATCGATTCCGCCATGTTTTTTTCCATACCCACGGCGCCAGACGTTAGGTAACGCGTGAGTAACCGGCAATGGAATGCCGTCAACGCCACACCGCACTGTCGTCGATCAGACTCAGCGACCTCGGTCACGGTGGTGCGGGCACGGGCCGTCGGGCATCGGCGGACCCGGTGGCACGGCCACCCCCGCCGCGAGCAGCGCCGATCGCAGCTCGATGAGGCAGTTGGCGTCCCCGATCAGCTCAGCGGGCACACCGATGTCCACCTCGGACACCGTGATCCGGTAGGTCTGGGCGCGGATGGTGCCGTTGGCGACGGCGAAGTCGGCCACGGCCCGGACCCCGGCGGGGGCGGGCAGCAGGCGCAGCAGGAATTCGGGGCGGTCGCCGTGGGCGTACCCGTCGAAGGGGGCCTTGACCACCAGGTCGGGCTCCGGCGACAGCCAGTCGGCCTCCCCCGGGCGCACCGAGTGGCGGCTGCGGAAGATCTCGTGCCGCAGCACCCGGTAGCGGTCGCACAGGACCAGCGCCCGCTGCACCCGGTCGGCCAGGGCGCGGGTGTTCTCGCCGGCGGCGACCGGGGCCAGCAGGGTCGCGAGCCGGTCGCGCCACCAGTGGCGCAGCGGCTCGTCCAGCGAGTGGCGCCACGCCTGCTCGGCGCAGTGCCCGGCGAACTCCAGGGCCTCGGCGAGCGCGGCCAGGCGCAGGTCGGCGGCGGGCCACAGCAGCAGCGGGGCCTGGCCGGGCAGGATGAGGGCGCTGGCGCGCCGCAGTGCGCAGTACTGGGTGACGGCGCGCAGCGCCCCGGTGGCGACCAGGTCGACGTCCATGGGGTTGTCGCACCAGTCCCAGTTGTGGCGGACCCGGTCGAGTTCCTGGTGCAACGGGTCGCGCAACCTGCTGACGCCGTGCTCGCCGTGACCGGGGCGGGTGACCGCGTCGACGGTGTCGGCCCCGAAGAGCAGAGCGGGGATGTAGTCCTGGCGCGCGTCGAGAATGTTCATCCGCGTACCTCCAGGCGCAGCTTATGCCATCGACACAAGTCCAATTGAGACGGTATGACACCCGCCGCGCGGCCAGGGCGGCCGGCCGGGCGGTCACGAAGATCACCAGCGGCTGTGGGGGCGGCGGCCCCGCCGGTGGTGCTTATATGGGTGGTATGACCAACCCGGCGATCCTGACCGTCGACGACGACGCGGCCGTCTCGCGGGCAGTGGCCCGCGACCTGCGCCGCCAGTACGGCGAGCGCTACCGCATCGTGCGCGCCGCCTCCGGCGCCGAGGCCCTCGACGCGCTCCGGGAGATCAAACTCCGGGGCGAACAGGTGGCGGTGCTGCTCGCCGACTACCGGATGCCGCAGATGAACGGCATCCAGTTCCTGGAAGCGGCGATGGACCTGTTCCCGCGCGCCCGGCGGGTGCTGCTGACGGCGTACGCGGACACCGATGCCGCGATCAGCGCCATCAACGTGGTCGACCTGGATCACTATCTGCTCAAGCCGTGGAACCCGCCTGAGGAGCACCTCTACCCGATCGTCGACACGCTGCTGGACGCGTGGCAGACCACGCCCGACGCGGCGACGGCCGAGATCCGGGTGGTGGGGCACCGCTGGTCGGCGCCGTCGTACAAGGTGCGCGACTTCCTGGCCCGCAACCTGGTGCCGTACCGGTGGCTGACCACCGACGACCCGGAGGGCCAGCGGCTGCTCAGCGCGGCCGGGGTGACCGAGGCCGACGTGCCGCTGGTGATCACCGCCGAGGGCAAGACGCTGGTGCAGCCCGGTGAGGCGGAGCTGGCCGGCAGCGCGGGCCTGACCATCACCCCGGGCTCGGACTTCTACGACGTGATCGTGATCGGGGCGGGCCCGGCCGGCCTCGGCGCCGCCGTGTACGCCGCCTCCGAGGGCCTGCGCACCGTGCTGGTGGAGCGGCGCGCCACCGGCGGGCAGGCCGGGCAGAGCAGCCGGATCGAGAACTACCTCGGCTTCCCCGACGGCGTCTCCGGCGCCCAGCTCACCGACCGGGCCCGCCGCCAGGCGCTCAAGTTCGGCGCCGAGCTGCTCAGCGCCCGCGAGGTGGTGGCGCTGGAGCAGGCCGGGGCGACCCGGGTGGTGCACTTCGCCGACGGCAGCCGCATCGCGGCACACAGCGTGGTGCTGGCCACGGGCGTGTCGTACCGGATGCTCGACGTGCCCGGCTGCGCCGACCTGACCGGGCGCGGGGTCTACTACGGCTCGGCCGCCACCGAGGCGGCCAACTGCGCCGGGCAGGACGTCTACCTGGTCGGCGGCGCCAACTCGGCCGGTCAGGCCGCGGTCTACTTCTCCCGCTACGCCAGCCGCGTGCACCTGCTGATCCGCGCCGAGAACCTACAGCGGTCGATGTCGCAGTACCTGATCGACCAGATCGAGGCGATCGAGAACATCACCGTGCACCCGTTCACCGAGGTGTGCGGCAGCGAGGGCGGCGAGCACCTGGACCGGATCACGCTGGTCGACTCCCGCACCGGGCAGCGGCGCACCGTGGACGCCGAGTGGCTGTTCATCATGATCGGCGCCGAGCCGCGCACCGAGTGGCTCGACGGCGTCATCGCGCGCGACCCGCGCGGCTTCGTGCTGACCGGGCCGGACCTGATCCACGGCGGGCACCGCCCGGCCGGGTGGAACCTGCCGCGCGACCCGTACCACCTGGAATGCAGCGTGCCGGGCGTCTTCGCCGCCGGTGACGTGCGCGCGGACTCCGTCAAGCGCGTCGCCTCCGCCGTCGGCGAGGGCGCCATGGCCATCTCGCTGGTGCACCGCTACCTGGAGGCGCAATGACCACCACCGACGAGCCCGTGCGCGCCTGCGGCGGCGGCACCCCGCTGCCCGAGCGGCTGTCGCGGGAGCAGCTGCGCACCCTGTTCCTGTTCGAGAAGCTCAGCGACGACCGGCTGGACTGGCTGACCGAGCACGGCGCCGTCGAGCACTTCGCCGCCGGGCCGGTCTACCGCGAGGGCGACCCGGCCACCTGCTTCTACGTGCTGCTCTCCGGTGCCGTCGCGATGAGCCGGCAGGTCCACGGCGAGCAGCTGGAGACCAACCGCACCGACCAGCGCGGCGTGTACGCGGGCGCCACCCAGGCATACCTGGGTGACCGGGTCAACCAGGTCTACCCGAACTCGCTGCGCGCGGTCGTCGACTCCGACTTCCTGGTGCTGCCCGCCGACACCTTCGCGAGCATGATGCGCGAGTGGTTCCCGATGGCGATGCACCTGCTGGAGGGTGCCTTCTTCGGCATGCGCAGCCAGCAGACCATCGTCAGCGAGCGGGAGCGGCTGCTCGCGTTGGGCTCGCTGTCGGCGGGCCTGACCCACGAGCTGAACAATCCCGCCGCCGCGGCCGTACGCGCCACCTCGGTGCTGCGCCAGCGGGTGGCCGGGATGCGGCACAAGCTCGCCCTGATCGCCGACGGGCGGCTGGACGGCACCAAGCTGCGCCAGCTCGTCGACCTCCAGGAGGAGGCGGTCAAGCGGGTCGCCTCCGCCCCGCAGCTCACCCCGATGCAGACCTCCGACGCCGAGGACACCCTCGCCGACTGGCTCGACGAGCACGACATCGCCGGGGCCTGGGACATCGCCCCGACGCTGGTCGCGGGCGGGGTCGACCCGGAGTGGCTGGGCAAGGTCGCCGAGACCGTGGGCGGGGAGAACCTGGAGTCGGCGGTGCGCTGGCTGACGTACACGCTGGACACCGAGCTGCTGATGGGCGAGATCGACGACTCGGTCACCCGGATCTCCGGGCTGGTCGCGGCGGCCAAGCAGTACTCGCAGCTGGACCGGGCGCCGTACCAGACCGTCGACCTGCACGACCTGCTCAAGGCGACGCTGATCATGATGCAGGCCAAGATCCCCAAGGGGGTGTCGGTGGTCAAGGAGTTCGACCGCAGCCTGCCCAAGATCTCCGGGTACGCCGCCGAGCTGAACCAGGTCTGGACCAACCTCATCGACAACGCCCTGTCGGCCATGGGCGAGCAGGGCACCCTCACCGTCCGTACCGGGCGGGAGGACGGCGACTGCCTGTTCGTCGAGGTCGGCGACACCGGGCCCGGCATCGACCCGGCGATCCGGCCGCGCATCTTCGAGCCGTTCTTCACCACCAAGCCTGTCGGCGAGGGGACGGGGCTCGGGCTCGACATCTCGTACCGGATCGTGGTCAACAAGCACCACGGCGACATCCGGGTCTCCTCGCAGCCCGGCGACACCCGGTTCCGCGTCGTGCTCCCGATCGACCCCGAGGCGGACTGAGCCCGACCAGCCCGACCAGGCCGACCAGGCCGACCACGTCGCGCTGCGGCGGGCGCCCAGTGCCGGCGCTGTCCTCGTCGCCGCCGCGGCGCGGGGTGGTGGGTGCAGTTTCGGGGAAAGTGGACGAATCTTGGACGCGATTCGAGCACTTTCCCTGAAAGTGTATGAACGCTGCGGGTGGCTCTGCTCGATCGGGCGCGGGTCAGCGGCTGTTGCGGCCGCGCGGGCCGTTCGAGGGACGCTCGGTGTGGGCCGCGCCGCCATGATCGTTGCGCGCGCGTTTGCGCGGGTTCCCTTTGCCGTCTTTGCCGTCTTTGCCGCTGTCCTTGCTGTCCTTGCCTGACGGTGATCCGGAATCGTGGACGCTGGATGTCGCTGGGGCAGCACCAGGCGTCCACGATTCCGGATCTTCCTGACCGCCCTCAACGTCTGGCACGGCGGTTTCCGCCGCCCCGGCCGATCCGTCGGCCGCTCCCGCCCCGACCACCGCCTCGTGCCCAGACGCCGCAGACGGCTCACCCACCTGCGGCACAGCCGCCTGCGGCACGATCTCCTGCGCCACGGCCTCCTGCGGACCGACCACCTCCGCCACGGCCTCCTGCGGACCGACCACCTCCGCCACGGCCTCCTGCGGACCGACCACCTCCGCCACGGCCTCCTGCGGACCGACCACCTCCGCCACGGCCTCCTGCGGACCGACCACCTCCGCCACGGCCTCCTGCGGACCGACCACCTCCGCCACGGCCTCCTGCGGACCGATCGGCTGAAGGTCAGCCGCCTGCGTCTCGACTTCTTGGGCTCTGACCTCTTGGGCTCCGGCCTTTCGTGCTCCGGCCTTTTGCGGTCCGGCCGCTGGCGGTCCGGCCGCTGGCGGGGTGGCCGCTGACGGGGTGGCCGCTGACGGGGTGGCCGCTGACGGGGTGGCCGCTGACGGGGTGGCTGCTGGAGCGGCGGTCGGCTGCGTTTCGGTCGGCTGCGGTCCGGTGGCTTGCTGGAGGGGCGCAGGTTCCGGTGGGGCCGTCGGCGGAGTGCGGGCGACGTCGGGAGAGAGGTCGCCGGTCGGCGTGAGGTCCGGGTCGGTCGGGGTGAGGTCCTGGTCGTGGTTCGGGGCGGGGGCGGCGGGGAAGGCGGGTGCCGGGGCGGGGCCCCCGTCCTGGCTGCGGCGGTGGGCCAGGGCCAGCTCGTAGTCGCGCCGGGACCGCTCGGCGTCGCGTTCGGCCTGCTCCCGGATGTCGCGCGCCTGCTCGTACGCCTTGCGCAGCACCTCCTGCGCCGCCGCCCGGATGTCATGGGCCTCCCGCTCGGCCAGCCGCAGCATCTCGTGGATCCGGGGGCCGACGGTGAGGTGCGGCCGGGCCTGGGCCAGCTCGGCGCCCAGCCGGGAGACCTCCATCCGGGCCACCCCGAGCGCCGCCTCCGCCTCGGTGAGCCGCTGCACCTCGGCGGCCAGCCGCCGCAGCCGCCGTCCCATGTCCTCGATGAAGTCGTCCACCTCGTCCATCGCGTACCCGAACAGGGCGGTGGGGAACCGCTCCGCACTGTCGAGCTGGGCTGCGGTCCGGGCCATAAGGAAACCCTAGCCAGGGTCCGGGCTGGTCAGAGCCCGATTCGGATTCTTGCGGCGGCCTACGTCCAGGCCACGCGCAGCCGCGCCAGTCCGGACGCGAACGCGGCCCGGTCCAGCACCGCGCCCCGGTGCGGTCCGGCGGCGACCGGCTCGTCGAAGAACCGGTCGGGCAGCGTACCCATGCCGTGCCCGAGCTTGTCGTCGATCGCCTGCTGGCGGCGCAGCCGCTCCCGGCCGAGCGCGAACACGTCGTCGGGCGCGAACGGCCGCCCCCCGCGGCGGCCACCGGCGGTCTGGGCGTCGATCGCGCGGGATTGCACGTCGAGGGCGTGCAGGATCCCGCCGAAGCCGTCCGGCTGCTCGGTCCACTGATCGGTCCGCTGCTCGCCGGTGCTCAGGTCGAAGTGCGGGTACACGCTCACACGGGGACTGGGGCGTCCGGGCGGAGCAGCCCTTCGGCGACCAGTTCGGCCCAGAGGTCGGCGGGGGTCGGGGCGGCGATGCGGGCGGCGGCCTGGGCCACGTGGTCGGGGTGGTCGGCGCCGATGACGACCGAGGCGACGGCCGGGTGCGCCCCGGCGAAGGCGAGGGCCGCCTGGGGCAGGCTGACGCCGTGCCTGGCGCAGACGGCGGCGATGGCGCGGGTGCGGGCCAGCACGGGGGCGGAGACGCGGCCGTACTCGAAGGTGGCGGTCTCGTCGGGGTGTTCCAGGGCGAGCAGCCCGCTGTTGAACACGCTGGCGTTGAGCACCCGGATGCCGCGCGCGGCGCAGGCGGGCAGCACGGCGTCCAGTGCCCGCTGCTCCAGCAGGGTGTAGCGCCCGGCGACCATGAGCACGTCCGCGTCGGTCTCGGTGGCGAACCGTTCGAGCAGGCCGAGGTCGTTGGTGCCGACGCCGATCGCGCCGAGCACGCCCTGCGCCCGCAGCGCGGCCAGGGCCGGGTAGCCCTCGCGCAGCGCCGCGTCCGGGTCGGGGCTGGCCTCGGGGTCGTGCAGCAGCGCGATGTCGATCCGGTCGAGGCCGAGCCGGGTGAGGCTGTCGTCGAGGCTGCGGCGTACGCCGTCGGCGCTGAAGTCCCAGACGCGCCGATGGGTGGCGGGGGTGTCGAAGCCGTGCTCGCGGTCGCTGCCGCCGTCCGGATTGTCGACCAGCACCCGGCCGACCTTCGTGGACAGGGCGTACGTCTCGCGCGGATGCCGGGCGAGCACCCGGCCGAGGCGGCGTTCGGCCAGGCCGACGCCGTAGTGCGGCGCGGTGTCGTAGTAGCGCACGCCGTCGGCCCAGGCCTGCTCGACGGTGGCGTCGGCACGCTGCTCGTCGATGGCGCGGTAGAGGTTGCCCAGCGGCCCGGAGCCCAGGCCCAGCGGGGTCACGGCGGCGAGAGGGTCGGTCAACGCGGTTCCTTTCCGGCGTCGGCGTGGACGCACACGATGTCGAGCCGGCGCGGCCCGTGCACGCCCTCCACCCGGTTGAGCTCGATGTCGCTGGTGGCGGAGGGCCCGGAGATCATCGTGAGGGGGCGGGCCGGGTCGGGCAAGGCCGCGAACAGGTCGGGCACGTCGGCCACGACGCGGTCGTCGTACACGACGCAGACGTGGTGGTCGGGGACCAGCGTGAGCAGGCGGCGGCCCTGGCCGGGGCCGGTGTCCAGGACGATGGTGCCGGTCTCGGCGATCGCGGCGGCGCAGCCGGTGAGCACCGACAGGCCGGGGGCGTCCAGCTCCGCCGGGGTGAGCCCGTGGTCGGGCAGCCGCGGCGGCGCCAGGTCGCGGGTCCACGCCTGCGGCAGCCCCGGGGGTACGACCACCGCCGACGCCCCCGCCAGCAGCCCCGCCAGCACGCCGGGCAGCTCCGGTTCGGTGCAGCGGTGGATGCCGGCGCGGTAGTCCCCGGCCCGCTCGGCGAACAGCTCACTCAGCATGGGTACGCCTCCACCAGTCGCGGAAGGACTCGGGTGCGGGCAGCGGCGCGTCGCGGTGCGCCGTCCACGCCGTCATCGGCCAGGGCGCCCGCCGCAGCGTGCCACCGTGGCGCCGGGTCACCGCGCGCAGCGGCGCCGCCCCGGTCCGGGCCGCGCGCAGGGCGGCCCGCCAGCGCCTGCGGTCGCGCATGACCCAGCTCAGCGTGGACATGACGGCCCGTTCGGCGGCGGGTTTGGGCCCGGTCTGGCGCAGGTGCACCAGGATCTCCGGAATGTTGATCTTCACGGGGCAGACGTCGTAGCACGCCCCGCACAGCGTCGAGGCGTACGGCAGGGACCGGTTGGCGCCCGCGTCCTGGCCCGTGAGCTGCGGGGACAGGATCGCCCCGATCGGTCCGGGATAGACCGAGCCGTAGGCGTGGCCGCCGGTGCGCTCGTACACGGGGCAGACGTTGAGGCAGGCCGAGCAGCGGATGCAGCGCAGCGCCGCCCGCCCGACGGGGTCCTGCGCGGTCTTCGTCCGCCCGTTGTCCAGCAGCACGACGTGCAGCCGCTGCGGCCCGTCCCCCGGCGTCACCCCGGTGAAGATCGAGGTGTACGGGTTCATCCGCTCCCCGGTCGACGAGCGCGGCAGCAGCCGCAGGAAGTCGCCGAGGTCGGCCATCCGGGGCAGCAGCTTCTCGACCCCGACGACGGCGATGAGCGTGCCCGGCAGGGTCAGGCACATCCGCCCGTTGCCCTCGGACTCGACGATCACCAGCGACCCGGTCTCGGCCACGGCGAAGTTCGCCCCGCACACCGCCACCTGCGCCGACAGGAACGTACGCCGCAGGTACTCCCGCGCCGCGCCCGCGAGCACGGCGGGCTCGTCGGACTCGGCGGTGAACCCGGGCATCCGCTCGGCGAAGATCTCGCGGATCTGGGCGCGGTTGTAGTGGATCGCCGGGACCAGGATGTGCGACGGGGTGTCGTCGGCCAGCTGCACGATCAGCTCGGCCAGGTCGGTCTCGATCGCGGTGATCCCGGCGTCGGCCAGCGCCTCGTTGAGCCCGATCTCCTGGGTCGCCATCGACTTGATCTTCACGACCCGCTCGGCGCCCTGCTGGCGCACCAGGTCGGCCACGATCGCGTTGGCGGCCGCCGCGTCGGCCGCGTGGTGCACGACCGCCCCCGCCCCCACGGCCGCGGCCTCGAACGCGGCGAGCAGCTCCGGCAGCCGGTCCAGCACCTCGTCCTTGGTACGCGCGGCCCGCTCCCGTAACTCCTCCCAGTCGGGCACCTCGGCCACCACCCGCGCCCGCTTGTCGCGGATGGTGCGGGTGGCCCGGCCCAGGTTGGCCCGTAGCTGCGCGTCCTTGAGCTCATGGGCGGCGGCGGCCGGGAACGGCGTCACGGCCACGATCGGCAGGTGCCGGCTCATGCCCGCGCCCCCGTGCCGGCCAGGATCTCGGCGTAGTGGATGGGCCGCGGGGCGCCCGGACGCCGTGCCAGCCCGCCGCCGATGTGGGCCAGGCACGAGTTGTCGGCGGCGGCCAGGTACTCGGCGCCGGTGGCGGCGGCGTTGGCGCACTTGTCGGCGAGCATCGCCCCGGAGACGCCGGCGTTCTTCAGCGCGAAGGTGCCGCCGAAGCCGCAGCACTGCTCGGGCTCGGGCAGGTCGATCAGCTCCAGCCCGGACACCGCGCGCAGCAGCCGCTGCGGGCGGTCGCCCAGGCGCAGCATGCGCAGGCCGTGGCAGGTCGGGTGGTAGGTGACCCGGTGCGGGAAGCGGGCGCCCACGTCGGTCACCCCGAGCACGTCGACGAGCAGTTCGGACAGCTCGTACACGGGCAGGGCGGTGTGGGCGCGCAGGTGCGCGGCGCACGAGCCGGACGGCGACACGATCACGTCGTGCCCGGCGAACGCGGCCTCGGTGTGCCGCTCCAGCTCGCGCGCGGGCCGGGCGTAGCCGGTGTTGGCGTGCAGCTGGCCGCAGCACGTCTGCTCCGGCGGGAAGGCCACCGTGTGGCCGAGCCGTTCCAGCACCGCGACGGTCGCGATCCCGGCTTGTGGGAAGAGCGCGTCGTTGAGACATGTCACGAACAGGGCGATGCGCACCGCGACGGCCTCCTCTCTGGACGTGGGTTCCGCTCTTGCCCGGCGATCCTATAGGATCCATGATGTAGGCGAAAGGAGCCACGAGATGACCGACCAGCCGCCGCCGGGCAGGAACCGATGAAGGTTCTCGACCTGCGCGTACGCGACATCCGCTTCCCCACCTCGCGTTCCCTCGACGGCTCCGACGCGATGAACCCCGATCCCGACTACTCGGCGGCGTACGTCGAGCTTGTCACCGACGGCGACGACCACGGACACGGGTTCACCTTCACCATCGGGCGCGGCAACGACATCTGCGCGGCGGCCATCGAAGCGCTTCGACCGTACGTGATCGGCCAGGATCTGGACAGCCTCGATCTCGGCGAGTTCGGCCGCCGGCTCACCCACGACTCGCAGCTGCGCTGGCTGGGCCCGGAGAAGGGCGTGGTGCACCTGGCCGCGGGCGCGGTCATCAACGCCGCCTGGGACCTGACCGCCCGCCGCGCCGGGCTGCCGCTGTGGAAGTTCCTCACCGCCATGTCCCCGGCCGCGCTGGTCGACTGCGTGGACTGGCGCTACCTCACCGACGCGCTCACCCCCGCCGCCGCCCTCGACCTGCTCACCGACCGCGCCCCCGGCCGCGCCGAGCGCGCCGCGGCGATCGAGGCCACCGGCTACCCCGCCTACACCACCTCGGCCGGCTGGCTCGGGTACGACGACGCCAAGGTCACCAGCCGCGCCCGCCAGGCCGTCGCCGACGGGTTCAGCATGGTCAAGCTCAAGGTCGGCGCCGACCTGGGCGACGACCTGCGCCGGTTCACCGCCGCGCGGCAGGCCCTGGGCGACGGCTTCCCCATCGCCGTCGACGCCAACCAGCGCTGGGGCGTGGCCGAGGCGATCGACTGGATGACGGCGCTGGCGCACCTGGACCCGTACTGGATCGAGGAGCCGACCAGCCCCGACGAGATCCTCGGCCACGCCGCCATCCGCGCCGCCCTGTCCGGTGCCGCGCCCGGCGGCCGCGCGATCCGGGTCGCCACCGGCGAGCACGTGCACAACCGGGTCATGTTCAAGCAGCTGCTCCAGGCCGACGCGGTCGACGTCGTCCAGATCGACTCCGCCCGCGTCGGGGGCGTCAACGAGAACCTGGCGATCCTGCTGCTGGCCGCCGCGTACGGCAAGCCGGTGTGCCCGCACGCGGGCGGCGTCGGCCTGTGCGAGCTGGTCCAGCACCTGTCGTTCTTCGACTACACCTCGGTCTCGGCCACCCTGGACGGCCGCATGATCGAGTACGTGGACCACCTGCACGAGCACTTCACCGACCCGGTCCGCATCACCGGCGGCCGCTACGCCGCCCCCACCGCCCCCGGCTTCTCCGCGCGCATGCACGAGCAGTCGCTGATCCGATTCGAGTTCCCCGACGGTCCGGAGTGGAAAGATGAGTGACTTCACCGGCCTGGTCGCCGCCGTCACCGGCGGCGCGTCCGGCATCGGCGCCGCCTGCGCCGACCTGCTCGCCGACCGGGGCGCCCGGGTGGCGATCCTGGATCGCGACCCCGGCAGCCCGGCCCGGCACCTGCCGGTGCTCGCCGACGTCACCGCCCCGCTCGAAGCCGCGATGGACCAGGTCGCCGCCGCGCTCGGCGGCCTGGACATCCTGGTCAACTGCGCGGGCATCAGCGCCGTCGGCACGGTCGAGCAGGCCGGCGACGACGAGTGGCACCGCTGCCTGGACGTCAACGTGGTCGGCACCGCCCGCGCCAGCCGCGCCGCGCTGCCGCACCTGCGCCACTCCGGCAGCGGCGTCATCGTGAACATCTCGTCCATCGCCGCCGGTGCGGGCCTGGTCAACCGGGCCGTCTACTCGGCGACCAAGGGTGCCGTACACGCGCTGACCCTGGCCATGGCCGCCGACCTGGTCGCTGACGGGGTGCGCGTCTGCGCGGTCGCCCCGGGCACCGTGGACACGCCGTGGGTGGCGCGGCTGCTGGCCGGCGCCGCCGACCCGGCCGAGGAGAAGCGGCGGCTGGCCGCCCGGCAGCCGACCGGGCGCCTGGTCAGCGCGGCCGAGGTGGCCGAGGCGGTGGCGTACCTGGCCTCGCCGCGCTCCGGTGCCACCACCGGCACCTCGCTGGCGGTCGACGGCGGCATGTCGGGTCTGCGGCTGGTCCGCTGACCGTCCTGCGCCAGATCAGGAGGGTCTGCGACACTCACGCGGCGTGTTCTGACGCAGACTCTCCTGATCTCCTCGAAAGGCAGGGACATGAAGGCACGGGGGCTGGCGCTGGCATGCGCGGTGGCGCTGCTGGCAGCAGGATGTTCCAACCCGGACGACAAGGGCAACTCGGCCGAGCTGGCCGGGCAGGCCTGCCAGGCGTTCGGAAGCTTCATACGGCACCAGCCGCTGGAGGACGGGACCTCCGAGCCGATCGGCACCGCGGTGTACGCCGCAGAGGCGGCCGCGGCACAGGACCCTGACCGATACCGGCAGCTCGGAAGCCTGCTGGGCCAGGTGAAACTGGCCGAGTACTCCCACGCGCCCGACCCGGACAAGGTGACGGCGGCCGAGGCCGAGTGCGCGAGGCTGGGTTTCCCCGTCGCGATCCCAGCGGACCCGAGCTGACCGATGGTGCGGCGGGGTCAGTGGAGGCCCCGCCGCGCCGCCTGGGGTGAGCGCAGGCTCTCGTCTCCGGCCGCCGCGGCCGGCACCGTGTCGTAGCAGGCCAGCACCTCGGCCAGGCCGACCATGGCGAGCAGGCCGCCCAGCAGCGGGCCGACCCGGGCCAGGCGCAGGAATCCGCCGTGGGCGGCGCAGGCGCGGTGCGACAGCAGCAGGGCCGACAGCCCGACCGAGTCGCAGAACCGCAGCGCGCCCGCGTCGACCACGATGCGGAACTCGCCCCGGTCCAGCAGGTCGCTCAGGACGGCCCGCAGCAGCGGCGCGCTGTCGAGGTCGAGTTCGGGGCCCAGGACGACGACGGCCACGCCGAGGTCGTCCCGCTGCACGATCTTCACTGTCATCGGCTGTCACCGCCAGGTGTGCGAGCAGCGCCCGTTCCGGCGGCGAACACGGCCGCGGCAGCGGCCGCCGCAGGAGGGGTGCCTTCGGATGGCGCGTTCCATGTGTCATCGCGCGCGGAGGTGGTTTCGTTACACCGATACCGCGTTACCGGCCGCCGCAAACCCGGCGGCCGGTAACCGACACTATGCCGCCGCGCAGACGGTGCGCTGGCGGCCCAGGCCGTCGATCTCGACCTCGACCACGTCGCCGGGCGCCAGGTACGGGAACCGCCCCGACAGCGCCACCCCCTGCGGGGTGCCGGTGTTCACCACGTCGCCCGGATCCAGCACCGTGTACTGCGACAGGTGCCAGATCAGGTACGCCACGTCGAAGATCATGTCCTTCGTGGCCGAGTCCTGGCGCGGCTGCCCGTTCACCCACGAGCGCAGCCCGAGGCCCTGCACGTCGGCGAGCTCGTCCGGGGTGACCAGCCACGGGCCCAGCGGCTGGAACGTCTCGCATGACTTGCCCTTGGACCACTGCCCGCCCGACTGGTGCAGCTGGAAGTCGCGCTCGGACACGTCGTCGGACAGCACGTACCCGGCGACGTGGGCCAGCGCGTGCGCCGGGGACTCCAGGTAGCGGGCGCGGCGGCCGATCACGACGGCCAGCTCCACCTCCCAGTCGGTGGTCGTCGAGCCGCGCGGGATCAGGATGTCGTCGTACGGGCCCACGACCGTGTTCGGGGCCTTGTAGAACATGATCGGGGTGGTCGGCGGCTGGGCGCCCGACTCGGCCGCGTGCGCGGCGTAGTTCTGCCCGATGCAGACGATCGCCCCCGGCCGGGCGACCGGGGCACCGACCCGCAGGCCGGTGACGTCGGTCTCGGGCAGGTCGGCGGCGGCCGCCCGCACCCGGTCGAGGCCGCCCCCGGCCAGGAACGCCCCGTCGATGTCGGCGGTGATCCCGGACAGGTCGTAGTGGCGGCCGTCGGCGTACAGGACGGGGCGTTCGGTGCCGGGCGCGCCGACCCGCATGAGCTTCATCGTGGGACCTCCAGGCGGTAGATGCTGATCGCGGTGCCGGCCGACACGGCGGCGTGCTCGGCGGCGGACAGGGGCGGCAGGCTGGCGGCCAGCGCCGCGACGGTTTCGGCGTACGGGGCGGCCAGCTCGCAGACCGGCCAGTCCGACCCCAGCATGACCCGGTCGGCGCCGAACAGCTCCAGCGCCGCCGCCGCGAACGGGGCGATCCGCTCCACCGTCCATTCCGGACCCGCCTCGGTGAGCAGCCCGGACAGCTTCACGGCCGCGTTCGGGCAGGCGGCCAGCGGCGCCACCGCCGCGCGCCAGGCGGTCAGCCCCTCGGCGCTGATCCGGGGCTTGCCGAGGTGGTCCAGCACGAACCGCGTGCCGGGCAGGTCCCGGGCCGCGCGGGCGCAGGCGGGCAACTGGTCCAGCCGCACCACCAGGTCGACGGCCAGGCCGGCGGCACCGGCGGCGGCCAGGCAGGCGCGCACCTCGGGGCGGTCGAGGAAGCCCGGATCGGGCCGGCCCTGCACCTGGTCGCGTACGCCGACGAGGCGCTCGCCGCCGGGGGCGGCCCGCAGGGCGGACAGGGTCGCGGGCAGGTCGGGGTCGGTGAAGGACACCCAGCCGACCACCCCGGCGATGCGCGGGGTCGCGGCGGCCAGGGCGAGGAACGCGTACGTCTCGGCGAGCTCGCACCGTCCGGCCTCGACCAGCACCGTGGCGTCCACGCCGTCGGCGTCGAGGTGGGCGGCCAGGTCCGCGGCCGTGTAGTCGCGGCGCAGCGGTTCGAGCCCCGGCTCGGCCAGCCAGGCGTAGTCGGCGGTCCACAGGTGGTGATGCGCGTCTATTCTCACGGTTCACCCTTCCCGGCGACGCGCACGCGTCGTCACCGCCGTACCGGTACAGCGATCGTAGATCCTATAGCATAATGGATGTCGGTAAGGTTTACTCGCTCACGCCGGTGATAGTCAAGGGGGCTAGCGATGACCACGCCATCCGTCAGCGGCCGGGTCCGGCCCGCCCAGCGGCTCACGCTCACCGACGACGTGTACGAGTCGCTCAAAACGCTGATCATGGAGCATGCGATCGCGCCCGGCGACCGGGTCAGCATCGACGGCCTCGCGCGCACCCTCGAAGTCTCCCCCACTCCGGTGCGCGAGGCACTGGCCAGGTTGGAGTCCGACGGGCTGGTGCGCAAGCGGGCGATGTCCGGGTACACCACCACGCCGCTGCTCACCCGGGCCGAGTTCGAGGAGCTGTTCGAGATGCGGCTGCTGCTCGAACCGGCCGCCGCCGCGCGGGCCGCGGGGCACGCCACCGCCGACGACCGCGCCCTGCTCCAGACCGAGGCCGCCGCGCAGCCCGCCGTCGAGAGCGGCGACGGCTACCGGCGCCACGCCGCCTTCACGGCGCTGGACGCGCGCTTCCACGACCTGGTCGCCGAGGTCTCCGGCAGCGCCCTGCTGCGCGACGCGATCATCCGGCTGCACTCGCACCTGCACCTGCACCGCCTGTACTTCCCCTCCACGACCCAGGCCGGGGACACCGCCGCCGAGCACGGCCGCATCGCCACCGCCGTCGCCCGGGGCGACGCCGACGCGGCCGCCGACGCCATGCACAGCCACCTCACCGCCGCCCGCACCCGCCACCTCCCCGCCTTCACCCGCTGACCCCACCCCAAGATCAGCCAAGTTGCCGGGCAATCGGGCGTATCTTGGGCCCTCTTTCGCCCGATTGCCCGGCAACTTGGCCGGTCTTGGCCGGTCTTGGCCAGGGCGGGGCGGGGCGGGGCGGGGCGGGTCAGCGGCCGGACAGGGTGGTGCGGGCGTGTATGAGGGCGAAGCCGAGGAGGTTGAGGCCGGGCCAGGCGGCCGGGTCGGCGGCGCGCGCGTCGTCGGCGGCCACGCCGATGCCCCACACCGCGTCCAGCGGGCTCGCCTCGACGAGCACCCGATCGCCCGTGCCGACCAGATAGGACCGCAGGTCGTCGTGCTGGCCGAACTTGGCCAGGCTCGCGGCCACGACGATGTCGAAGCGGTGCTGCCGCCATACGCCCTCGTCGAAGCCGCGGACCTCGCGGCCGAACGCCTTGGCCTGGGCCGGATGGTCCGCCGACAGGATCTTCGCCGCCGCGGCGCGGTCGCCGAACAGCGTCGCCTTGCGCCACATCATGTAGTGCTCGGCGCTGGCGAAGACCTCGCCGTCGGCCGTGAACCCGACCGGCCACCATTGGCTCAGGCAGCCGCGGCCGATGCTGCCGTCGGGCTCGGGCCGGTGGCCCCAGAAGTAGAGGTAGCGGACCCGGGCGCCGGTGGCGCGCAGGGCGATGACGTCGGCGGCGGACTGCGGGATCACGCCCGACAGTGTCGCCGCGAGCCGCCGCCCCCGCCAAGCCGGTTACGGGGCGACGCGGGCGTCCCAGTCGATCCGGTGACTGTGCAGCCAGCCGAACATCCGCTTCGGCGTGAGCACGGTACGCATCATCAGCGGCGCGATCGCGCGGAACACCGCCTGCCCCACCGGCCCGGCGGCCTTGCGGTTGTTCTGCCGCGCCGCGAACGCCGCCACCCGCTGGACGCGCGGACGCCGCAGCCGCTCGTACGCGGCGAAGGCGGCGGGCAGATCGGGCCGGTCGCGCAGGCAGCGGGCCAGTTCGAGCGCGCTCTCGACCGCCAGCGACGCGCCCTGGCCGGAGCTGGACGACGGGGCGTGGGCGGAGTCGCCGACCAGCACCATCCGGTCGCGGTGCCAGCGGGGCACCGCCGGCATGATCTCCGACGGCCCGAACACGTAGAACTCGTGGCCGTCGGCGTGGCGCAGCAGGTCCCGGGCGGGCAGGTCGTCGGCGTGCAGCTCGCGCAACCGGTCCAGCCACTGCCCGGCCGGGACCGCCCGCGCCTGCGCCACGGTCAGCGGCTGGTCGTACGGCATGTTGCAGAACCAGCCGACGCGACCGTCGGGCTGCGTCCAGTACCCCATGAACGATCGCCTGCCCTGCGCGAACCGCATCAGCCCGTCGCTGACCGGACCCTGCCCGCCGTACCCGGCGAACGACTGGAGGCCGACGTAGCGGGGGCCCGGGGCGGCCGGGTCGATCAGGCCGCGCACCGTCGAGCGGATGCCGTCGGCGCCGACCAGGATGTCGGCCGCGGCGCTGGACCCGTCGGCGAAGTGGGCGGTGACGCCGTCCGGGGACTCGTCGACGGCGACCAGGCGGCGGCCGTACACGATGGGGATGCCCTGCGCGGCGGCGTGCTCGCGCAGGACGCGGTGCAGGTCGCCGCGCCAGACGACCCGGCTCGGCGGCAGGCCGGGCACGCCGCCGAACGCCATCATGTCCCGGCCCGTGCCCGCGTCCACGATCGCCATGCCCGGCATGACCTGCCCGGCCGCGTTCACCGCGTCGGCCAGGCCGAGCACGTCGAGCGCGGCCAGGCCGTTGGGCGCGACCATCAGGATGCCGCCGACGCCGTCGGCAGTGTCGTCGTACGCCTCGAAGACGCTCGCCTCGATCCCGGCCCGGCGCAGCGCGAGCGCGGTCACCGGGCCGGCGATGCCGCCCCCGATCACCAGCGCGGTCCTGGCAGCCGTCATGTCAGTCTCCCCATCACCTCGTGCCACCGCCGGACGTACTCCGGCTCCTGAAGCGACTGGATGACCTCGGTGACCAGGCGGCGCTCGGCCTCGAGCACCACCCGCCGGTACTCCTCCTCCACCAGGAAGATCCACGGCAGGCCGCCGTCGGTCGACGCCTTGATCATGCCGCCGACCTCGTCGAGCTGCGCGGCCAGCGCCGCCAGCCGCCGCTGGAGCAGCGGCACCGCCTCCTCGGGCGGCAACGCCGCCAGCAGCGACAGCGCGACGCCGAACTGCGGATACTCGTGCTTCGGCTCGGCGACGAGCTCGCGCATCCAGTCGAGGAACTCGGCCCGCCCCGCGTCGGTGATCGCATAGACGGTGCGTTCCGGGCGCTGGGTGTCGCGCACCGTCTCCCGCTCGGCGATGAAACCAGCCTTGAGCAGCTGTTCCACCACCATGTACAGCGAGCTGCGGTTGTACTTGATGTTGCGGTCCTTGCCGTGCTCCTGCAGGCGCCGACCCATCTCGTACGGATGCATCGCCTCGACGACCATCTCGGCCAGCACCGCCAGTGCCAGCGGGTTTCCCACCTTCCGCCGCTTCTCAGCCACGTCCGTCATCCTTAGTCAGTCCCGACTATACATGTGTGACTAGTCAGCATCAACTAATCCTCCGCCGACTACCCGTCCCCCCGCCGCCCCACAGCATCCCCCTTCCCCGTTGATCATGAACTTATGGCCGTGTTCGACGGCGTGTCGCCACCCCACCACCGTGATCACCCGCCCCTAGCCCCACCGAAGAGGCCAAGCCCGACCCCGGCGGGACGAAACCACCGCCCAAAGCGCCCCGAAACAGCGATCACGCCGCGTTGATCGTCGCCAGCGGTCAGATAGCGCCGCCGCAGCACACCTTTCGACCGCAGACAGCGATCTCCAGCCCCCAACCCGGCAGCGCGCCCGGCGCCCACCCGCCCGGCGCCCACCCGCTCCGCGCTCACCGCCCGACCAGCCCGCACCGGCAAACCCGCTGTCCTTTTCGGTTGCAGTACGTGCCGCCGTTGCCGATATCCCCGCTCACAGTCTTGCAGAATTTGGTTTGCAAACAGAATTCTGCAAGCCTAGAGTGGTTCTCATGACCGATGAGATCAAGCAGATCGCCAACGTCGACGAGTTCCGGGCACTGGCCCATCCGCTGCGGGTGCAGTTGCTGGGGGCGCTGCGCGAGCATGGCCCCGCCACCGCCACCGAGCTGGCCCAGCGGTTCGCCACCGACACCGGCTCCACCAGCTACCACCTGCGCAAACTCGCCGAGTTCGGCTTCATCGCCGAGACGGGCGAGCCGGGCCACCCGCGCGCCAGGCGCTGGCAGGCCGTACACCGGCTGACGGACTGGGATCCGGTGGCCATGGCGGGCAGCGCGCAGGGCCGCGAGGCGGTCGCGGTGATCCGGCGGCAGCAGGTCGAGACCCTGGCCGCGGACATCCGGGCGTACGAGGCGGCCGAGACGACCCTGCCCACCGAGTGGATCGAGGCGAGCGGCGTGGGCGACCTCGTCGTGCGCCTGACCCCGACCTCACTCAACCAGCTCTGGCAGCGCTTCTACGCGCACGTGGACGAGCTGGTCGCCCACGACGCCGGCGCCACCGACGCCCGCACCGTCAGCGTCATCGTCTCCGGCCTCCCCCGCTGACCCGCGCCGCCCAGCGCCCAGCGCCACGCACCCCAAGATCCGCGAAGTCGCCGGGCAATCGGGCGAATGAGGCCGCAAGATACGCCCGATTGCCCGGCAACTTGCGGGGTCTTGGGCGAGGCGCGGGCGGGCGGACGCGCAGGACGCGTGGGGCCGGCAGGACGCGTGGGGACGGCGGGACGGCGGGACGCGTGGGGCGGGCGGGCCGGCGGGACGCGTGGGGCGGGCGGGCCGGCGGGACGCGTGGGGACGGCGGGACGCGGGGCGCGTGGGGTGGGCGGGACGTGCGGGGGCTGGGCGGGAGTGGTGTGGGGCTCGATGGGTCGCGCCCCGCGCACGGCCGCGCAGGGGTGGCTCTACTGTTACGCCATGTCGGACCGCATCTACCCGCCGGTGATCGCCCTCGCGAAGGCCTCCTTCCGCCTGCTGTCCATGCGTATCACGGTCGAGGGGGCCGAACATGTGCCCGCCTCGGGCGGCGCGGTGATCGCCAGCAACCACATCAGCTACCTGGACTTCATCTTCGCCGGGTTCGGCGCCTGGCCGGCGCGGCGGCTGGTCCGCTTCATGGCGAAGAAGGAGATCTTCGACAACCGGTACGCCGGGCCGCTGATGCGGGGGATGCACCACATCCCGGTGGACCGGGACGCGGGGCTGTCGTCGTACAAGGCGGCGCTGGCCGCGCTGAAGTCGGGCGAGGTGGTCGGGGTGTTCCCCGAGGCCACGATCGACCAGTCGTTCACGGTGAAGGACATCAAGAGCGGGGCGGCGCGGCTGGCGGCCACGACCGGGGTGCCGCTGATCCCGATGGCGCTGTGGGGCACGCAGCGGTTCTGGACCAAGGGGCGACCGAGGAACCTGCTCCAGCGAAACATCCCGGTGACGATCCTGGTCGGCGAGCCGATGCACCCGGCCCGCCGGGACAAGCAGGAAGACGTCGCGGCCGAGCTACGGTTGCGGATGAAGGCGCTCCTAAATCGGGCGCAGCAGGATTATCCGGATAAGCCTCGCGGCCCCGAGGACTCCTGGTGGCTGCCCGCCCACCTGGGCGGGAGCGCGCCGGAACCTCAGTCGATCGAGGAGACCGAGGACGAGTAGCTACGGTGTCGTAGGTTACGGTACCGTAGTCTCGAACCTCTGGAGGCACTGCGTATGACCGAGACCGTCGACACGATTGCCCTGCTCAAAGAGCTGGAGCCGGTAGTCGAGAGCAACCTCAACCGACACCTGGCAACCGCCAAGGAGTGGTTCCCACACGAGTACGTCCCGTGGAGCCAGGGCACCGATTTCGACGGCGTGCTCGGTGGACAGGCGTGGGAGCCGGGCCAGTCCAAGCTGTCGGACGTGGCCCGCACCTCGCTGATCGTGAACCTGCTCACCGAGGACAACCTGCCCAGCTACCACCACGAGATCGCGACGCTGTACGGCCGCGACGGCGCGTGGGGCACCTGGGTGCACCGCTGGACCGCCGAGGAGGGCCGTCACGGCACCGCCATCCGCGACTACCTGCTGACCACGCGCGCGGTCGACCCGGTGGCGCTGGAGCGGGCCCGGATGACGCACATGGAGGGCGGCTTCACCGCCGACCACCCCGACCTGCTCGGCTCGCTGTCGTACGTCTCGTTCCAGGAGCTCGCGACGCGGGTCTCGCACCGCAACACCGGGCGCGTCAGCGGCGACCCGATCTGCGACCAGCTGCTGGCCAAGGTCGCCGCGGACGAGAACCTGCACATGCTCTTCTACCGCAACCTGCTCAGCGCCGCGTTCGAGCTGGCGCCCAACGCCGCCATGGACGCGGTGCGCCGGGTGGTGAAGGACTTCCAGATGCCGGGGCACACGATCGAGAACTTCGGCCGCAAGTCGGTCCAGATCGCCGTGGCGGGTATCTACGACCTGCGCATCCACCACGACGAGGTGGTGCAGCCGGTGCTGCGCCAGCTGCGCGTGATGGAGCGCGACAACCTCGGCCCCGACGGCGAGCAGGCCCGCGAGGACCTGGCCGAGTTCGTGGCCGGGCTGGACAAGGCCGCGACCCGGTTCGAGGAGAAGCGGGAAGCCTCGCGCGCCCGCGCCGCAGCCCGAGCCGCCTGACCGGGGCGAGGCTGCCTGACCGGGGCGAGCCGGCCCGACCCGAGCGGGGCGACGGCCACATAGCATTGACGCTGGCCTATCTAGAGCACGGATTGTGGAAATCCGTCTACTAGATAGGCCAGCGTCGATTAAAAACCGGGGCGCCGGGCGGAGCCGGGGCGCGGTGTCAGGAACCGGTGATGATCAGGGAGATGTCGTCGTTGAGGTCGGCGCCGACGTACTTGTGGTCGCCGGGGGCGTAGAAGCGGCACGGGCTGATCGCCGCCGCGCCCTTGGCACTGTCGTGGCGGCAGACCACCGCACGGGTGCCCGAGGCCACCTTCAGCGAGGTGACCTGGTCGTTGCCGACCGCGCCGAGGTTGCCGGACTGGAAGACGCCGGGGCCCAGCTTGGTCGAGGCGCCCTTGAAGTCCTTGTCGCGGTACACGGTGACCCGGGTGCCGCCGCTCGGGCCGGCCTGCACGGCCAGCAGCGAGATGCGGTTGTCCAGCGGCTGGCCCGCCAGCGAGTGGTTGCCCTCGCCGTAGGTGTGGCAGGGGCCGAGGTCGCCGGTGTTCTTGTGCCCGACGCTGTCGTTGTCGCAGGCCACCACGTGGTAGCCGGGCTCGACCCGGAACGAGGTGATGGCGTCGTTGCCGACCGTCTTGAGCTGGCCGGGCTTGGCTTCGTACACGCCGGGGCCGAAGGCCTGCCGCTGGCCCGCGAACCCGGCGTCGCTGAACGCCGTGACGGCGGGGCCGCCGACCGCGATCAGCGCGATCTGGTTGTCGAAGGCGGTGCCGACGTTGAACTGGCCGGGGCCGAAGAAGCGGCACGGGCCGACCTCGCCGGTGTTGAGGCCGCCGCTGCGGTCGTTCTTGCAGACCACGGCCCGGTAGCCCTCGGCGACGCTCAGCGAGCTGGTCATGGTGTCGCCGACCTGGCTGAGCTCCCCGGCGGTGGCCTCGTAGCCGCCCACGCCGAGCGACTGCGACGGGCCGGTCCCGTCGGCGCCCCGGTACGCGATCGCGCCGGTGCCCTGGGTGGGCTCGGACATGACGCTGATCAGCGACGGCTTGTCGTTGAGGTCGGCGCCGACGTAGTCGTGCTGGCCCGCGCCGTAGTAGCGGCACAGGCCGAGGCTGCCCGCGTTGGTGCGGCCGCCCGCGCTGTCGTCGGCGCAGACCACGGCCCGGTAGCCGGGGGCCACCCGCAGCGAGCTGATCTTGTCGTTGCCGACCGCGGCCAGGTCGCCCTTGCTCGCGTCGAACACGCCCGCGCCGAACGACTGGAAGCCGCCCTTGAAGTCGCGGTCGGTGTAGGCGACCACCGGGGCGTCGGCCTGCTGCGGCACGTACCGGATGCGGTAGATCTTGGCGCTGCGGCCGGTCGGGCCCTCCGACGCGGAGTCGGGGTAGAGCCCGGAGAAGTAGATCCCGTCCGGACCGGCGGTGATGCCGGCGACCGTGGTCTTGCCGCCGCCGTTGTACTCGACCAGGGTCTTCGGGCCGGTCGCCGAGCCGTCGGCGTTGAAGCCGAACTCGACCACCCGCTTGCCCTTCTCCTGCGGGCCGGTGGCGTACGTCGGCCCGCTCTCGGACACGAACGCGTGCCCCCACGTGTCCTCGGGGAAGCCGGAGGCGTGGTGCACGCTCGGCTCGGCGAAGGTGATGTCGACCGGCGCGTGGGTGTGCTCCCAGTTGTAGAGCGCCCTGGTCTTCATGTCGGTGGCGCCGCCGTCCCAGCCGTAGTCGGCGCCGCGGTCCACGCGGGCGAACCGGTCGTTGGCGCCGGGGCCGTTCTCCACCTCGTACAGCTTGCCGTCGCTGGCCCGCCACGCGCCGCCGAACGGGTTGCGCAGGCCGTACGCGAAGATGTAGTCGTGCGAGTCGATGCCGTCTGAGCTGTCGTAGAACGGGTTGTCGCTGGGCGCCGAGCCGTCCAGGTTCATCCGCAGGATCTTGCCGCGGAAGGAGTTCTTGTCCTGGGCGCGGTTCGGGTCCATCCCGTCACCCATGTGGACGTAGAGCTTGCCGTCGGGACCGATGCTCAGGTTCGAGATCTGGTGCGAGGCGCTCTGCGGCTCCTTGTCCATCCGGATGACCGTGGACGCCGACGCCGCGGTCAGGCCGCCGTCGGTGCTGTGGAAGCGGACCACCTTGGGCAGGATGTCGCCGCCGTCCTGGTACACCATCGCGGCGAACACGTCGCCGCTGGCGGGGTCGACGGTCAGCCCGGTCACGCCCATCTCGCCGGAGCCGGGGAAGTCGCCGGTCGGGTTGAAGTTCAGCAGGTTCTTGGCGTACGTGCTGGTCGAGAAGTCGCCGTGGACGACCTTGACCTGGCCGTACAGCTCGCTGACGTAGAACAGCGGCTTGGCCGGGTCGACGGTCTGGCCCGGGGTCATCGCGATGTCGACGGGCAGCTGGAAACCGCCCGCGACCTCCTCGACCCGGTAGCCGGGCTGCTTGACGATCCACTGCGGTGCGTCGGGCAGCGGCTGGCGCTCCTTGGCGGTGCGGAACGGCCGCGTCGACCAGGTGCTCCACTCGGTGGCCGGGTCGCCGCTGTTGTCGCGGAAGCGCACCCGTACCTCGTAGTCCCGGTCCGGGATGAGGTCGTGGCGGCCGGCGTGCGAGCCCTCGAAGATGCCGTCGCCGAGGTGGGTGTGCACCTTCTGCGTGCCGCCGATGCAGTTGCTGTACCAGACGCGCTCGCCCTCGCCGGTGCGGATCTCCCAGTCGCTGCACAGGTGCGCGTCACCGTCGGCGTCGTGGAACGGCGCCGTCTCCATGTGCACGTCGGCCGCGCTGACCAGCATGTTGTCGACACCGGGCTCGGTGATCTGCGGCGCGTCGGGGGCGCCCGCCGCCAGGGCCGCCGCGGCGGGGAGCGCCGTCGCCAGGGGCGAGCCCATGATGAACAGTCCTGACGTCAGCACCGCGCCGACAGCCCTGGATCTCTTGGTACCCATCGTCTGACTGCCCTCCGGGTAATAGGTCGTTGACCGCGCCAGGCTAACGACCAATCATGAAAAAACGGGCAATACACGCGGGCTGTTTCGTAATATCGGGTATTTGCCATAAAAAGCGGACGAGGTCCGTCCCCCGATGGGGACGGACCTCGTTTATATGAGGGGAAATGCCCGCTCAGCTCCGCGCGCAGGCGACCGCCGGAACGGCGTTGGCGCTGTTGTTCCAGGTCCCGGTGAACCCGAAACTGGTCGTGCCGCTCGGGGCCAGGGTGCCGTTGTAGCTGAGGTTGCGCACGCTGTGGCTCGCGCCAGAGGCCGTGTCCTGGCCGCTCCACAGCTGGGTGATGGTCTGGCCGTTGGCGAAGGTCCAGCTCGCGGTCCAGGCCGTGCTGGCGGTCGCGCCGTTGGTGATCACGACTTCGGCCTGGAATCCGCCGGGCCAGCTGTTCGTGATCGTGTACGCCGCCGTGCAGCCCCCGGTGCTCGTGCCCGACGTGGTCACGGCGACCGTGCCGGACCGGGTCGAACGGTTGCCGGCGGCGTCCTTGGCGTACACCGCGAACGTGTACGCCGTCGACGCCGTCAGCCCCGTGACCGAGGCGGAGTTCGTGCTCGGCGAGGCCACCACGGTCTCGGTCGAACCGTTGACGCGCACCACGTCGTAGCCGGTCACGCCCACGTTGTCCGTCGACGCCGTCCACGACAGGCTCACCGACGAGCTGGTCACGTTCGACGCCGTCGGAGTGCCCGGAGCCGTCGGAGCCTGCGTGTCGACGGGGGCCGTCGAGGTGGTCACGGCGACCGTGCCGGACCGGGTCGAACGGTTGCCCGCGGCATCCTTGGCGTACACCGCGAACGTGTACGCCGTCGACGCCGTCAGCCCCGTGACCGAGGCCGAGTTCGTGCTCGGCGAGGCCACCACGGTCTCGGTCGAACCGTTGACGCGCACCACGTCGTAGCCGGTCACGCCCACGTTGTCCGTCGATGCGGCCCAGGACAGGCTCCCCGACGAGCTGGTGACGTTGGACGCGGTCGGGGTGCCCGGCGCGGTCGGCGCCTGGGTGTCGGTGCTCGTGTTGTAGATGGTCGCCTGGGTCGAGGTGGTCGACAGGCCGTTGGCACCGGTGATGTACCGCGTGCCCCAGGTGCTGCGCTGGGCCGGGTTGAAGCTCGTCACCATGTCCAGGTACTCGACGCCGCCGCCGTTGCCGCTCCATGACCAGCCCATGTTGCCGATACCGGCGGACTGGGTCTTGGCCATGATGGTGTCCTCGTCGGGGTTGCCGTCGGAGTGCATGTCACCGAACTCGCACACGCACAGCGCGAGGTTGCGGCTGGTGAACGAGTCGACGTACGCGGTCACCTCGGCGGCGGTGTCGAAGACGCCGTACATGTGGATGCTGAAGATCGTGTTACCGGTGGTGTCGGCAGCCAGCACGCCAGGGGCGTTGTCGCGCATGGCGAAGCCCCAGTCCTGGCCCCAGTTCGGGGCGTCGACCATGATGGTGTGCTGGAAGCCCGCGCTGCGCAGCCGCTGGATGGCACTCTTGGTGGCGTCGGTCCAGTTCGGCGTGGTCGCGTTGTTGCCGAACGGCTCGTTGCCGATGTTGAGGATGACGTAGTTCTCCTGGCCGGTCAGCGCACTCTGGACACTGATCCAGTAGTTGACCGCCTGGTCCAGGGTGTACGCCCCGCTCTGCTCGCCGTAGCCGGTGGTGTCGTGGTCCTCCAGCACGCAGATCAGCTTGTTGGTCTTGCACAGCGAGATGACGTTGGCGACGTCGGAGGCGGTGTTGGCGGTCCACCGGCCGCCGCTGAGCACCACGCGGACCGCGTTGGCGCCCGCCGCCTTGATGTTGGCGAACGAGCTGGTCTGGGTGGCGTACCAGGCGTGCGGGTGGTTGATGCCGCGCAGCTTCAGCGCGGTGCCGTTGGCCTCGACGAGCTTGCCGTTGCTGACCCGGATGCCGGTGGCGGCCTGGGCGGGCTGACTGAACGCGAGCATCGCGGTGACCAGCGCCAGCGCGGACGCGGCCGCGAGCGCGATTGTCTTCTTCAAGGGAAACACCTCGGGTAGGGTGCCCCGCCGGTTCGACCGGGACGGGGGCGGACGAGAGGTCTGGGCGCAGCCCGGCCTGCCCTTGGCCCTGGCTCCCTACATGCACCCGCGGACAGCTTAACCGATTAATCGATCCCCGCCCACCCCTGCGGGCTCCACGGTGCGGAAGGTGAGGCCGGCGGCGGTCAGCCGGGCCAGCAGCGCGTCGCCCATGGCGACGGCCGTGGTGACCTGCCCGCTCGTCGGCGGGAGCTCGTCGAAGGCCAGGCACAGGGCCGACTCCGCCAGCATCTTCGCGGTCTCGCCGTAGCCGGGGTCGCCCCCGCGCACCTCGGTCACCACGCGGCGCCCGCCGCCCTCGCCGACGAAGCGGACGCTGAACCAGCTCCGTTCCCGGGTCGCGGCGTCCGGGCCGGTGCCGGGGCGGCGCAGCCGGGACAGGGCGCGGCGGATCGGGCCGACCTGGGCCAGCCCGAGCAGGACCGCCGCGCCGAGCAGCCCGGCCAGCGCGACCGGCAGCCACCGTACGGCGGCGGCGTGGCGGTAGCGGAAGTCCGGGCCGTAGCGGTCCAGGGCGCGCGCCGAGCGGCCCACGATCGCGGCGTCCACCGTCGGCAGCGGCACCGCCCAGCCCTTCGCGCCGCGGGCGCGGCGCAGCCTGCCCAGCGGGGTGCGCACCTTCCGGTCGCCCGGCCCGGCCAGCCGCTGCTCCAGGCGGCGGCGGCCGCGGGCGGCCGCGGCGGTCTGCCGCCGCCGGGCGAACGCGGTCAGCGCCGAGGCGAGCGTGCCGCCCGAGACGGTGCCCTTGGCGCGGACGTACCCGTCGAGGCGGATCGGGGCGTCGGCGGGCAGCAGCCCGACCGTGTAGTAGGCGCCCAGGTCGTGCGGCACGGAGTCGAAGCCGCAGGCGTGCACGATCCGCGCCCCGGAGGCGACCGCCCGCTCGTGGTACGCCGTGAACATCCGGTCGATGAACTCCGGTTCGCCGGTGAGGTCCACATAGTCCGTGCCCGCCTCGGCACACGCCGCGACCAGCGGCTCGCCGTGCGCGACGTACGGGCCCACCGTGGTGACGACCACGCGGGCGCGCCGGGCCAGCTCACGCAGCGAGTCCGGGTCGCTCGCGTCGGCGGGCAGCAGCGGCACGTCGGCGCAGGCGGGATCGATCGCGGCCAGCCGCTCGCGTACCGCGGCCAGCCTGGCCCGGTCCCGTCCCGCCAGCGCCCAGCGGCAGCCCTGCGGCGCGTGCGCGGCCAGGTATTCGGCGGTCAGGCCCCCGGTGAACCCGGTCGCTCCGAACAGGACGAGATCGAAGTCCCGCTCGCCGCGCCCGGCCTCCTGGCCGAGTTGCCTGGCAATCGGGCTTATCACGAGCCCTTCAGTGCCCGATTGCCCGGCAACTTGCGAGGAGGAGGAGGAGGAGGGTGCGGTGGACGGGGATGGGGGCGGGGGCGGGGGCGGGGAGAGGAGGACGGCGTCGGGGAGGTCGAGGGGGCGCCAGTGGGAGGTGCCGGAGACGCCCTGCTTGGGGTCGACGCCGAAGAAGACGCGGCCGCCGATGCGGACCCGGACGTGGCGGGCCTCCCAGTCGACCGTGGCGCGCTGGCGCACCCGGCCCGGGGCCCGCCAGCTGCGGTCGCGGTAGCGGACGATCGAGGAGTGGCCGTGGATCTGTCCGAACCAGACGAACCCGCCGGCGGCGTGGTGGCGCAGCCATTCCTCGTACAGCTCGGTGCCCGCCTCCGCCCACAGCGGTCCCGCCTTGGGGTCGAGGCCGGGGCCGTTGCCGCGCCAGAGCAGCGGTTCGGGGCGCTGGTCGAGCAGGCGCGCGGCGGCCGTGGCGGTGGCCGGCTCGCCGAGCTCCTGCCAGCACAGCGCGGTCAGCCCGGCATGGGTGACCAGGTAGTCGTCGCCCTCGGCGGTGCGTACGGCGGCAGCCACCCGCAGCCGCCCGTCGGCCCACCACTCGCGCAGCAGCCGTATGTCCGATCTGCTCAGCTTGTCGGAGGTGAACCGCTCGCCCTCGACCAGATACTGCGACTCGTGGTTGCCCAGGAGCTGGACCCACTGGTCCGGCTGCTCGTCCAGGCGGCGGCGCACGAGGTCGAGCACGCCCCCGCTGTCCGGCCCCCGGTCGACCAGGTCGCCGACCTGCACCACGGTCAGGTCCGGCGGCAGCCGCAGATCCCTGCGGCGGGCGCCCGCCGCGACCAGGGCCCGGGTGAGCTGGTCGGGATGCCCGCCGACGTCACCGATGACGATGATCCTGCCCATGACGCTCCCACCGGTCCGGCCTGGCCGCCCAGACTACCGGCTGCGACAACCACCCGTCCGGGTGCCGCCGCGTCCGCGAGTCCGAGTTGGCGTACGCACGCCGGTCCGAGGAAGATACGGAAGTGCAGACAGACCGATTGTTCGTCGGGCGCCAAGAGACTCTGCAACTGCTCCGGTCCACTGTCGCGTACCGGCCCTCGGTTCTGCTCCTGGAAGGTGAGGCGGGCAGCGGCAAGACGCGCCTGATCGACGAGTGGCGGCGCCAGCACACCGCGCTGGTGCTGGCCACCGCGTGCCCGCCGATCCGGCCGCCGCTGCCGTTCGCCGCCGCCATCGGCCTGCTGCTGGCGGCCGGGCCGGTGCTGCCCGCGCCGGGCACGCTCAACCCGCTGCTGGGCGCGCTCGTCCCGCTGCTGCCGGAACTGGCCGACAAGCTGCCGCCGCCGCTGCCGCCGCTGGCCGAGCCGGCCGAGGAGCGGCACCGGCTGCTGCGCGGCATGTGCGCGCTGCTCGGCTCGCTGGCCCCGGCGACCCTGGTCGTCGAGGATCTCCAGTGGATAGACCCCGACTCGCGGGACCTGCTGTGCCTGCTGCTGTCGGCGCCGCTGCCGGGGATCGCGCTGGTGCTGTCGTACCGGCCGGAGGAGCTGGCGGTGCCGGGGCTGCCGCTGGGCGTCTCGGCCGCGTACGCCCCCGGCCTGCGGCAGGCGGCGCTGCGCCTGGACCCGCTGGCCGCCGAGGACGTGCGGCTGCTGGTCAAACAGGTGCGGCGGCAGGACCCGCCCGCCGACATGGTGGCCCGGCTGACCGTGCTGACCGGCGGCGTGCCCCGGGTGATCGAGGATCTGCTGGCGCAGCTCAACGGCTTCGGTGACGACACCGAGCCGGGGCAGCTGTGCCCGCCGCCCCGGCTGCGCGAGCTGACCGCCGCCCGCGTCGCCGCCCTGTCCCCCACCGCGCGCGCCGTGGCCGAGGCGGCGGCGGTGCTCGACGAGTCCGCGCCCGAGGAGGTCATGTCCGATGTGGCCGGACTCGATCCGGCCGCCGGCCGCACCGCGCTGATAGAGGTGCTGGCCGGGGCGGTGCTCGACGAGACCGCCGACGGCCGGTACGGCTTCCGCGTCCCGCTGGCCGCCCGCGCGCTGTACGACGCGCTGCCCGGCCCGCGCCGCCGCGAGCTGCACGCCCGTGCCGCCAACGCGCTGGCGCGGCGCACCGGCGCCGGCGCGCTGGCCCGGCTGGCCCACCACAACCGGCGCAGCGGGCAGGAGCGGGCGTGGATGCGCTACGCCGAGGCCGCCGCCGACCGGTACATCGCCGACGGCGACAACGAGGCCGCGCTGGCCCAGCTGGAAGAGGTGCTGGCCGACCAGACCGTGCCCCGGGCCACCCGTACCCGGCTCACGATCCGGCTAGCGCAGACGGCCGAGCTGGGGCTGCGGTCGGAGCAGACGGTGGCGCTGCTGCGGCGCATCATGACCGACGAGCGGCTGCCGATGGCGGCGCGCGGCGAGCTGCGGCTGATGCTGGGCCTGGTGCTGATGAACCAGGTCGGCGACTTCCCCGGGGGTGCCGCCGAGGTCGAGAGCGCCGTGGACGAGCTGCACGAGCGCCCGGCGCTGGCGGCCCGTGCCATGTCGGTGCTGTCCTGGCCGGTGCTGCACGGCTCCTCGTTCGCCGACGACCGGCGCTGGCTGGAGCGGGCCGAGCAGGCGGCGGCCGCCGGCGACGACGTGGCGATCCAGATGGCGGTCGCCGCGAACCGGGCCACCCTCCTGATGAACTGCGGCGACCCGGAGGCCTGGCAGGCCGCGCGGCGGCTGACCGCCAACGCGACCACGCTGGCCGAACGCCAGCAGGCCGCGCGCGGCCTGCAGAACCTCGCCGACGCCACGGTATGGCTGGGCATGCACGCCGAGGCCGACGACTTCCTGCGCCAGTCGACCGAGCTCGCCGGGCGGGTCGGCGCGTCGGTCATCACCACCGCGGGCCGCTGCACCGCGCTGCACCTGGACTGGGCCATGGGCCGCTGGTCGGGCCTGGCCGACCGGGCCGCCGAGTTCACCGGCCCGGACGGGCCGACCACCGAGGTCGAGGGGCACCTCATCACCGGCCTGCTGGCGGTGGCGCGCGGCGACTGGGACACCGCCGACTCGTCACTGACCTCGGCCGGGCTCAGCGCGCCGCACAACAGCACCGTGCACGTGGTGGCGGCGGCGTCGGGCGCCTACATCCGGATGCTGCTGGCCCGGGGGCAGGGCGAGGAGGCGGTGGCCGAGGCCCGGCGCGGCATGGACCGGGTACGGGCCAAGGGCGTGTGGTCCTGGGCGGCGGGGCTCGCGCCGTACGCGGTGCAGGCGCTGGCCGAGGCCGGGTGCGCCGACGAGGCGCAGGGGCTGATCGAGGAGTTCGAGGCGGGGATGGCCGGGCTGGTCGCCCCGAACGCGGCGGCGGCGCTGCAGATGTGCCGGGCCAACCTGGCCGTCGCCCGCGGCGAGCACGACGAGGCCGCCAAGCACTTCCGCGACGCCGCGCTCCAGTTCGCCGCGCTGCCCAGGCCGTACGAGGCGACGCTGGCCGAGGAGGGCATGGCCCGCAGCGAACTCACCGCCGAGCAGGCCGGTGAGGCGCTGGCCGTGCTCACCAACGCGGGCAACGTCTTCGCCCGGCTCGGGGCCGGCTGGGACGCCGCGCGATGTCAGCGCACGCTGCGGGAGCACGGCGTGGTGGCCAAGGGCGGCCGTCCCGGCTACGGCGGCGGTCTCACCCCGCGCGAGCGGGAGGTGGCGCAGCTGGCGGCGCAGGGGCGCACCAACCGGGAGATCGCGCAGGTGCTGTTCCTGTCACCGCGTACGGTCGAGCAGCACGTGGCGCGGGCGCTGCACAAACTGGGTGTCCATTCCCGAGCCGAGCTGGCCGGGGCCGTCGCGGACCTGCCCTGACCGCCTCCGTGGCCGGGCAGACCTGACCTGAACGGCCTCCGGAACCGTCGCCGGTCCCGGAGGCCGCCTCCTCCCCAGGCCCGCCGGACGCGGCACGCGCCTCCGGCAGGGAGCCTCTCCTGGCCCTGTGCTGGTGGCAGGGGAGCAACGATCGGCTGCTCCCCTGCCTCAAAGCAGTACGCCGCCAGCTCTGGTTTACGGCGCACCGCTCTGCCACACCGCTCATCGAGCGCGCTGGCCTCGACCGGCGGTGACCGGCCCAGACCTGAAACCGTTCGGAGCCGCCGTCGGGGGCACGATTTCCACCCAGCGACACGGAGACGCTGTCACGTGCCGCTGGGGAGTCGTACGGCGGCTACCAGGTGGTCCACCCATACCCATAACGATCGGTCAGGGCCGACGTGGCGACAATCCGTAGAGCGCTAGGTAGGACATACGCAAACAACCGTGTCGCGGTACGGATGACAGCGGTACCTATACCCAGGGTCCGGTCACGACGAACGACGACTCGGACTCGAACGCCCGGCCGCGCCTGCCCTGGTCGAGCCACAGGCCGCCGTCGCGGGGGCGCAGGTAGTAGCCGGGGTAGTTCTGGGACTCGAACCGTACCGTGCCGCGCGGCTCGCCGTCACGGGCGCAGAACGTCGCGTCGGCGCGCAGCAGCGCGGACCCGTCGTCGGGGTCCAGTCGCAGCCGGTAGTCGCGGTGGCGCAGCCAGCGGCCGTCGGCGGCCCGCAGCGAGAAACAGCGGCTGTCGGCCAGCCCCGCCACCACCGTGAACGTGGCGGCCAGCCGCGCCTGCGCCGAGCTGTCCGGGGCCACCCGGCCGACCACGGCCAGGCCGTCGGCGACGAAGACATACGTGTCGGCGCTGCCGCCGATCCGCAGCGACCGCACGCTGCCCGCGGCCAGCCCTGCCGGAGCCGGGACGGCCCCGGGACTCGGGGCCAGCCCCGAGCCGCGCGACGGCGACGGCGACGGCGAGACCGACGGCGACGGCGAGGCCTGCGGGCGCGGCGACGGCGACCTGCTCGGTGACGGCGCGTCGCCGAACCCGTCGGAGTAGTTCTGGTCCGCGCCGGTGGCCCAGCCGCCGGTGGGCGCGGCCGTGCCGCCGCCCGGCCCGGCCACCGCCCAGGCGGTGGCGGCGACGGCCAGCACGGCCGCCACCGCCGCGCCTGCGATCACCACGCGGCGCCGGACCGGCGCCGCCGCGCGCTCCTGCGCCGCCAGCTGCTCCACGGTCGCCGGGAGCAGCGGCTCGCGGCAGGTGCGGTCGTCTCGCCGATGCTTGCTCACGGTCCAGCAGGCTACCGAGGCAGCCCCCTCGATCGCGATCGGCTATCCGACCGTCGGCCAAGGTCAGGCGGGCGCGGGCACCGGCATGCCGCGCCGCAGCGCGGTGTTCTCCGCCACGGTCCAGGCCGTGCTGGTCAGCAGGTACAGGCCCGCGGCCAGCGGCAGCACCGCCGCGCTGATCAGGATGGCGTACGGCAGCAGCCGCGGCAGCGCCGCGAGCAGCCCTGTCGGCGGCTTCGGCTGAAGCGACGCCAGCTTCACCGCGCGCCGCGCCGACAGCCAGGCCAGCCCGGCCAGCGCCGCCAGCAGCAGCCCGAACACGGCCAGGTGCGGGCCGCCCGCCGGGACGAGCAGGTGCGCGCCCAGCGGCACCCCGGACAGGGTGCTGTCCAGCAGCGTGTTGGCGTGCCCGCTGATCGAGGTGCGCACGAACAGCTGGTACAGCACGATGAACGCCGGTGCCTGGAGCAGCATCGGCAGGATGCCCGCGAACGGGGACACGCCCGCGCCGCGGTACAGCTCGGTCATGGCCTGGCTGAAGGCGACCGGATCCTTGCCGTGCCGCTCCCGCAGCGCGGCCAGTTGCGGGGCCAGCACGGCGCGGGCGCGCTCCCCGCGTACGGCGGCGCGGGTCAGCGGGTGCAGCAGCAGCCGCACCACCAAGGTGAACAGGACGACCCCGGCCGTGGCGCCGCCGATCGGGGCGAGCACCTCCGACAGCCAGGTGACGGCGGAGTAGGCGAATTCGGTGGCATCGGCCACCGGAGCGAACGAAAGCATGGACTGACCCCTCTGAGGATGGCGGAATCCGCACACGCGGCAGCGACCCGCGCGGCGGGTGAATCAGCGGTGGATCCTCAGAAGTGGCCGGGTGCGCGTGGCCTGGGCCGACCCGGTGCGTCCGGGTCGGCGTGCCGGGGCACGCGCTGGCGCCTGGCGCGCTCGCGCAGGTTGCTGCCGAAGGCGGCGTGCCCGTGGCCGGAGGCGGTGATGCCCGCCAGCGCCCGCAACGCGACCATCGACGCCACGACCAGCACGGCGGCGGAGGCGAGCATGCCGGTCAGGCCGGGGGAACCGGCGGCGGCGACACCCGTGCACAGCAGGGCCAGCCACAGGGTGGCGGTCCAGCGGGACGGCAGGGCGATCGGCACGCGGCAACGGTAGCGCGCCGCCGCAACCCCGACGAGCAACCCGCCACGCACGCGACCACGCGGCCACGCACCCCTCACCCGTACCCGCACCCGCACCCGCCGCGGCGTGGCGTGGCGTGGCGTGGCCACCCGTTTTTCATAGACGTTGGCCTATTACGTCGAGTAATCGTGTGCACCAGTCGATGTAATAGGCCAACGTCTATGAAAGGCCGGGGTGGTGGCCGGATGCGACGGTGACGTCGAGGTCGTCGTCGTGGTGCAGGGACGGGGTCAGGCCGCCCGCGCGCAGCGCCGCCGCCGCGGCCGATGACTGGTGCTCGCCGCACTCCAGGAACACCCGGCCGCCCGGGGCCAGCCAGGCTCCCGCCCCTGCGGCGATGCGGCCGGCCACGTCGAGGCCGTCGGCGCCGCCGTCCAGGGCCACCGGCGCCTCGTGCAGCCGCGCCTCGGCGGGCAGCAGCCCGATCTCCCCGGTCGGCACGTACGGAACGTTCGCCACCAGCACGTCCACCCGCCCCCGCAGCGAGGGCGGCAGGGCGTCGTAGAGGTCCCCCTCGTACACGGTGCCGCCCAGCGGAGTGACGTTGCGGCGGGCGCAGTGCACCGCCGCCGGATCGACGTCAGCGGCGTACAGCTCGACCGGCCCGTCCGCGCCCGCGGCCAGCACCGCGCCGAGCGCGCCGGAGCCGCAGCACAGGTCCACCACCACCGACCCGCCCCGCACGTACGCCGCCGCCCGCGCCACCAGCACCTCGGTGCGCCGGCGCGGCACGAACACGCCCGGGTCGACCAGGACGCGCCGCCCGCCGAACCAGGCCCAGCCGACGACGTGCTCCAGCGGCAGCCCGGACACCCGCCGCGCCACCAGTTCGGACAGCCGGACCGGGTCGGGGTCGCCGTCGCGCAGGACGGCCGCCTCCTCCTCGGCGAACACGCAGCCCGCGGCGCGCAGCCGCGCCACCACCTCGTCGGTCACAGCGCCGCCAGCGCGGCGCGGGCCTCGTCGAGCAGCCCCGGCACGGTCGCGGTGGCCAGCACGTGCTCCAGCGCGGCGCGGTACGCCGTCGCGTACGCCTGCCCGGCCGGGACGGGCACGTCCGGCTCGACGCCGACGGCCTCCCAGTTGGTGCCGGTCACCGGGTTCACCGAGCGGGCGTACGGCACGGTGAGCTCCAGCGTCGGCGACAGCGGCAGCGACCGCGCCGGGTGCGCGCCCCCGGCCGTGGGCTCCCCGACCAGCACCGCCCGGCCCTGAGCCTTGAGGTTGTAGCAGATCTCCTCCCCCGCCGAGAACGTGTCCGGGCCGGTGAGGACGTATACGGGACGGTCGAGGTAGCGCTCGCCGGGCAGGTACGCCAGGCTCCAGTACTGCCGGGTGGCGCCGGTCTCGGCCGACTCGACGCTGTTGAGGTGCGTGCCGCTGTCGGGGAAGAAGTAGCTGGACCAGAAGACCGCCCCGTCGGGTGAGCCGCCCCGGTTGTGCCGCAGGTCCAGCAGCAGCGCGCAGGTGTGCGACACCAGTTCCATCGCGGCGGCGACCGCGCGGCCGCCGACCGCCGGATCGGTCACCCCACGCAGGTCGATGTAGCCGACGTTGCCGTCGAGCCGCTCGACCCGGCTGATCCGGTGGTTGTCGGCCCGCAGCTGCTCCCGGTACGCCGACAGCACGTCAGCCTCGGTGTTCGCGGGTCGCGCGCGGCGCACCCGCAGCCGCAGGTGCTGGTCGGCGCACAGCTCCCGCAGGTCGGCGCCGAGCCGCTCGGCCAGCCCCGCCTCGTCGAGGCCGTCGTAGCGCCCGGCGTCCAGCCGCTCCCGGATGTTCGCCGCGGCCAGCACGGCCCGCTCCGGAAACACGTAATGCGCGCACATCAGCGTGAGCGCCCGATCGACCACCTGCCTCGGCATGCCGCAAAGCTACCGGCACCCCCGCCCACCCGCACCCCGGGCGCCGGGGCGCCCGACGCCCGCGCCCGACGCCCGACGCCGGACGCCGGAACGGACCGAGGACGGCGATCTCCGCGCGGAGATCGCCGTCCTCGGTCGAAAAGCGGGTCCTGACCGCGGAAAGTGACCGCAGACAGCGATCTTCCCGCCCCGCCCCGCCCCGCCCCGGCCGCCCCGCCCCGCGGCGCGGCGCGGCGCGGCGCGGCGCGGCGCGGCCGGGGCGGGCGGCGGGCGGCTCAGGTACGGAGCCGGTGGCGGGCGCCGGTGGGCTGCTGGGGGATGCGGGCCGCCTCGGCCTGGCCCTCGGCGTGGGTGACCAGGTCGGGGCTGTTCAGGCCGGCGGCGATGATGTCGGTGACGGCCAGCCAGGACATGTGCACGCCGCCGTCGCCGCCGATCGTGGCCGACCAGCGGGTCGCGGTCGGGTGGGTCGTGACCACGACCACGCCGACCCGGCCCAGGTCGGCCAGCAGCGCGTCCAGGTCGCGCAGCTGCTCGGTGTGCTCGCCCCACGGGTCGGCGATGAACAGCACGTGCGTGGCCCAGGTGGTGACGTTGTTGATGCGCGCGGTGACGGTGTCGGCGGTCTGGGTGTCGTGCAGCACCGCCGCGTTGGCCGCGGCCCGCCGCCCGATGCGCGCCAGCGCGTCGCTGACCGACGAGCTGTACCGGACCCGCTCGTTGAGCGAGGTCAGCGCACGTACGTCGGCGCTGCTGAACCCGGCCACCACCACCGACGCCTCGTCGGCCCAGGCCGCGGTGGCCGCCTCGGCCGCCAGGAAGCGCAGCAGGTCGTCGCAGCGCTGCGGGTCGCCGACCAGGGTCAGCAGGCCCGTACGCTCGCCGTCGACGTACAGCTCCCCGCCCTGCGGCCAGCTGCCGACCTTCAGCAGGCCGGGCAGCAGCGACGGGGCGGTGTGCGCGTCGGGCAGCCAGGCGGCACTCGGCAGCGACCAGGTGTTGGGCCACTGCACCTCGAACGGCTCAGGCGGGTCGGCGCACGGCGCGGCCAGGATGATGGCCAGGTCGCCGCCGCTCTCCCAGGCCGCGGCGACGTCGGGCATCTCCCACGGCGCCCGGCCGCGCAGGCCCACGGTGAGGTGGCGCAGCCCCGCGTCGAGGCGGTCGGCGGCCTGGTGGCGGGGCACCTCGCGCACCTGGAAGTCGAACGCGCCCCGCGAGCCGCGGCGGCGCTTGCGGCGTACCCGCAGCTGGTGCATGCGGCGGATGCGCCGGCGCACCACCATGTGCCCGGCCATCACTCCGGCCAGGGCCAGCCCGGCGCCGGTGGCGAGCACCTTCATGTGGCCGGTGCCGGGGTCGGTCTCGTCCAGACCGGGCGGGTTGGCGGGCGTGCTGCTCGCCGGGGTGGTGACCACCGGGGACGGGATCGCGGTCGGCGAGGTCGCGGGCAGGCTGGGGCGTACGGCAGGAGCCGGGATCGCCGAGGGGGACGGGGCCGGGGCCGGGGTCTGGGTGGGCGGCGGCGGGGTCTGGGTGGCGGGCGGCGGCGCGGTGGGGTCCTCGACCGCGGGCAGCAGCAGCTTGCCGGTGGCGTGGCGGGCGCTGCCCCGGTCGTACGAGTCGGCGGGCAGCACCAGCCGCCAGCCGGGCTCGATGTGGTTGGGGTTGCGCACCAGCTGCGGGTTGAGCGCGGCGATCTGGTGGAACCGGTCGAAGTCCCCGGTGAACCGCTCGGCGATGCAGCCCAGGTAGTCGCCCTGGCGGACCACGTATACGGGGCGCTCGACGAGCTGGTGGGTGGGGGCGAGCCGGACGAGGTCGGTCGGCGGGCGGGCCGAGACCGGCACCAGGGCACCGGCCTGCGGCGCGGTGGTGGCGGGGCCGAGGGCCAGCACGCCGGAGCCGCCGATCGGCGCCAGGGCGTTCGGGGCGGTGACCGGCACGACCGCGACCGCGCGGCCCGCCGAGGGCGGGGGCACCGAGCTGACGGCGGCGGTGGCGACGCTGGTGCCGGCGAAGACGGCGATCATCGCGCCGATCAGGGCCGCGACGATGCGCTGCTGGACGCCGAGGCCCGGGATGCGCCGGGCGCGCCGCCCGCGCAGCCGCGCCGGGATCTCCAGCAGCACGCTGACCGCGAACGTGAACCAGGCGAACCAGCCCGCCAGCGCCAGCAGCCGCAGGAACAGCCGCCCGTCGTCGGGTGAGGTCAGCAGCGTGGTCAGCTCGTCCACGGACGGTACGTGGTCGGGCAGCGGGTTGCCCGCCACCTTCAGCAGCGCCATGGGCGCGCCGACGAGCACCGCGGCTAGCAGCGCCAGTGCGGCGAGCCCGGCGAGCAGGCGCACGAACCAGTTCGGCCTGGTGCGCTGGTCGATGGCCATGGGTGCGCCCTTTCCGTGGTCGCTATCCGATGAGGAGTGTTGCGGTGGCTTCGCCGGTCGCCGTCCAGGTGGCGCCGCCGAAGAAGTCGAGTCCGACCGGGTTGTCGTAGCTGACCGTCGCCCGTACGGTCAGGTGCTGGCGGTCGGGGGCGACCGTGACGGAGCCGGTGGCGCCGACGGTGCGCAGGTATGCCTGGGCCGCCGCGGCCGCCAGGGTCGCGTCGACGACCTTGGGCTTGCCCTGGATCGCGTCCTCGGGGTCGATGGCCTGCCCGGCGGCGCGGGCCGCCTCGGCCGCGATGTTGTCGGCGCGCTGGAGTGCGCGGGTGCGGCCGCTGCCGACGACGACCAGCCCGATGGTGACGATCCACGCGGTGGCGATGATGGTGAAGAAGACGGTCACCTTGCCGTCGTCACGCCGGTACCAGCGCCTCATCTGCGGCTCCGGTAGGTGTCGAGGGGGCTGGTGAAGGTGGAGGTGAGGTTGGCGCGGCCGGGCATGCCGGGCAGGATGATGTCGGTGAAGTCGGCGACGCAGGTCACCGACACACTGACCGTGGCGGGCTGGCCCACCGGCACCGCGAAGCCGCGGGTGTCGGTGGCGATGGTCATGGACTGGCACCGGATGCCCTGTGCGGCGAACGACCGCGCGGCGGCGTCGCGCGCCTGGTCGGCCGCCGCGTCCTCGGTACGGGCCAGGCTGGCGGTGCGGGCCGCGTCGTAGGCGGCCGCCTCGGCGGCCTGGCGGGCCAGCCCGAGGCGCCCCGCCATCATCACGGCGATGAAGAAGATGATCGCGACGGGGGCCAGGATGGCGAGTTCGATCGCCGCCGAGCCCCGGTCCGCCGTCCCCGCCCTCATCGGGTGAACCTCTCGACCGGGCCGTACGCCGTCTGCGAGACCTCGAAGGTCATCCACGGGATGATGCTCTGGGCCTTGCCCTTGACGGTGATGGTGGCCGTGCCGCCGCTGACCGACGCGGAGATGTCGGTGTCGGTGATGCCGAAGCCGACCCGCCGCAGGAAGGCGCGGGCCCGGTCGCGGCCGGTGGTGGCGTCGGAGCCGTAGTTGCGGGCCGCGTTGGCACCCTGGGTCGCGGCGGCCAGGGCCAGGCCCTTTGCCTGGTACACGAGCGCGGCCTGCACCACCATGAACGTCAGGATCAGCAGCGGCAGCGCCATGATCGCCATCTCGACGGCGGCGCCGCCGCGGTCGCGGCGGGCCGGGTCGAGCAACCAGGGTGCGCGCACCCCTCGCCGGCCCCGCGACGGGGGCCGGCGACGGCGTACGAGCGGTTGTGCGGGCATCGGCTTACGGGGCGGGCGCCGTGGTCGGCATCCGGTTGACCCAGCCCTTGGCCACGGCGATGACCATGCCGCCGATGACGATGGCCCCCGCCGCCATGACGAAGATCATCACGACGTGCGGCACCGGGCCCTCGCCCCGGTCGCGCAGGGCCGGGTCGGTCAGGGTCCGCAACTTCTCGCTGGCGGACACGGACAGCTTCAGGAACATGACGTGTTGCTCCCTTCTGTGTTACCTCTGGTTGATCAAGCTCGCCATCAGGGGATATCCGACGAGCACGAGCAGGATGACGATGAGCAGGGTGGAGGGGATGTCCAATTTCGAGGTGCGGGTCTTGGCCTCCTCCAGTGCCCGCACCCGGATCTGGTCGCGCAGCGACGACGACTGGGCCCGCAGGGTCTGGTAGACCTGCGCCCCGTCGTTGCCCGCGCTGCGCATGATGTCGGCGAAGCTGTCCAGCTCCACCACCTTGATGTCGCCGGCCAGGGTCTTCAGCTCGTCCCACGGCGGGCGCATCTGGAGCTGCGCGGTCAGCAGCGTGGTCCGCAGCCGGGTGTACGGCCACCCGGAGCAGATGCTCGCCGACCGCTCCATCGCCTCGACCGCGCCGTGCCCGGAGCGCACCTGGTGCGCCGTGAGCGCCGCGTACGTGCACAGCGCGCGGACGAACTCCGCGCGGGCCGAGCTGGCCTTGGCCATCATGTCCAGGTGCGCCAGCGCGGCGGCGAGCAGCGCGAGCACCAGGGTCGCGGCGACCGGGATGATCAGCGGCAGGTAGATCCCGGCCAGCACGGCCAGGAAGGTCAGCAGCACCGGCAGCAGGAACGCCATCAGCGCCGACAGCCCGATGCTCAGCAGGTGGCGGCCCGGCGTGCGGCCGAGGATGTTGAGGTCGGCCGTGGGCAGTTGCAACCGGGCCAGCCAGCTGGTGCGCACCGGGGCCGTCACGGTGAGGTCGCCGTCGACGCCCAGGGTCGGGTGCAGGCGGCGCAGCGCCGGGCCCAGCGCGGGACTGGCCGGGACGAACTGGATGACCAGCAGGTACAGGCCGTACCCGACGACCGCGCCGCCGGTGACGACGAGGCCGAACCAGAAGTCGACGGTCATGACGCCGCCACCGGGGGCTTGTCGGACTCGGCGCGCAGCAGGCGTGGCAGTTTCGGCGGCAGCGACAGCCCGCGGATCCACAGCATCAGCCCGATGTACAGCCCCGTCAGCCCGACCAGGACCGTCTGGCCCATCCCGGTGCGGTACGGCGCGGCGTACTCGGCGCTGAACGCGCCGAACACCAGCAGGGCGACGGTGACCGCGGTGAGGAACTGCACCGTGAACCGGGCGCTGGCCCGTTCGCTGTCCACGGTGGACCGGGCCACGATCTCGTCCGACAGCGACTGCGCGATGTCGACCAGCGCGGAGTACAGGCCCTCGCCGGCGTCGGCCGCCTGGAGGATCAGCGGCGCGATGACCTCGTCGGAGCTGGGGTCGTTGAGCTCCTCGGCGAACAGCCGCAGCGCCGTGGGCGCGTCGGTGCCCGCCTGCAACCGGGCCGCCAGCGTCTTGACCTCCACAGCCAGCAGCGGCGGGGCGGTGCGCGCGGTCGCGATGATCGCGGCCTGCAACCCGATGCCGTTGCGGACGTAGTCGCTGACGCGCCGGGTCCAGGTCTCCAGCGCGCCGAGGCGGACGATCGCCTTCTTCTCGGCGCTGGCCGCGGCGAACAGCCACGGCACCCCGGGAATGGCCAGCGCCACGATCACCCCGCCGATGGGCCAGCCGGTGAACAGCCACGCCGCCGCCCCCGCGATCACCGCGAAGATCAGCAGACCCCGGTGGGTACGGCGCTGCGCGGCGGTGCGGCCGGGACCGGCCCAGAACCGGCGCCACCACAGCCGCGTCGGCGACGCGGGGCCGATCGGCTTCGTCGTGCCGACCAGGAACATGATCGCCATCGCCACTCCGCCGCACACGAGCAGCACCGCGAGGACCATCAGAATCTGGATCATGAGCGCACCCGCTTGGTGATCAGCTCGCGCGTCCACGAGCCCCGGTTGTGCGGCCCCGCCTCGATGTACGGGATCAGCTCGCGCGGGTCGTAGCCCACGTCCATCAGGTCGTCGCGGATGCGCTCGGGCAGGTGGCGCGGCACCGCGCGGCCGTCGGGACCGGGGCCGAACACCGTCGTGGTGATCACCCGGCCGTCGCGCATGCCGCCGACCTCGATCACGTGCGACACGAACCGGTGCTCGCCGCCGCCGATGGCCCGCTCGTCGACCACGCTGGTGTAGACGATCAGGTCGATGCCCTGCGACGCCATCCGCAGCGCCTGCTCGGCGCCGATGTTGTCACCGTACGAGCAGGCCAGCTGCACGATCGAGTCCATCACCTCGCGCGCCTGCCGGGCGTGGATGGTGCACATCGCGCCCCGGCTGACCGTCATCGCCCGCAGCATCGGCACGATCTCGCGGCCGCGGGTCTCGCCGACGATCACCCGGCGCACGCCGAGCCGCTGCGTGATCGGCATCATGTCGTGCAGGGTCTTCTCGCCGCGGCGCTTGCCGCTGGCGTCGTACTCCCCGTGGCCCTGCAGGGCCTCCAGGCTGATCACCCAGTTCTCGTCGTGGGGCATCGCGGCCTCGTGCAGGCCCAGCTCCCGCGACTCCTCCAGCGTGATGTACGGCTCCCCCGCCGGGATGGTGCGCGCCAGCGCCCGCAGCAGGGTCGTCTTGCCGGAGGCGGCCAGCCCGGCGACCATGATGTTCGCGCCCGACTCCAGCGCCTTGACCAGGAACCGGTACAGCAGCAGGTCGATCATCCCGAACCGGTCGCGCAGCTCCTCCAGCGACGCGTTGAACAGGGTGTGCTTGCGGATGTAGACCACCGGCCGCGGCGACACCTTGTACAGCACCGTCATCCGGGAGCCGTCGGGCAGCTGCATGTCCAGCTCGGGGTTGGACTCCGAGAGCTGGCGCTCGGTCGAGGCCACCCGCATCGCCAGCACCTGGAGCATGCTGACCAGCTCGTCGTCGCTGTCGGCGACCGGCTCGCCCCGGCTGCGGGAGCCGTCGGCGTGGTGCAGCAGCACCTGGTCGCAGCCGATGATGTGCACGTTGGTGACGTGCGGGTCGTCCAGCAGCCGCTGCAACCGGCCCGCGCCGAACATGCCGGCCACCACCGCGTCCAGCAGCGCCTGCTCCTGCGCCGGGCTGATCGGCTGCCCCGCGTGCGCCATCGCCACCGCGTAGTCGGCGATGATCTCGCGGCCGATGCGGGAGGCGACCTCGCGCCGGTAGGCCGGGGTGACGTTGGCGGCGTCGGTGAGCAGGCGGGTCAGCGTCTCGGTGACCCGGCTCTGCAACTGGCGCACCACGCCGTAGTCGATCGGCACGGGCAGGTTCGGCGGGGCGATCGCGGCCGCCGGGGACCCCGGCCCGGCGTACGCCACGGCGCTGCCGTGCGGCGAGGGCACCCGGGCGTGACCGTTCACGCGCATCGGCGGGTTCGGCTCCGGCGGCGGCAGCGGGATGTACGGGCGGGCGGTCATCGGATCACCGGCAGCCGCTCGGTGTCGCGGCGGGAGGCCTCCGGCCGCGACACGGCCAGCGCCGTGCAGACGCTGTCGTACGCCGCGGCCGCGGCCTTCATCAGCGGCGCCCGCCGCCGGCCCCGGCCCTCGCCGGCCAGCGCCGCGGCGCTGCCCGTGTCCCACGGCAGGGAGGCGACCACGGGCACGCCGAGGTTGCGGGAGATGTCACGGCCGGAGATGCCGCTGTCGACCAGCAGCAGCCCGACGCTGCTCTCCACGAACCCGGGCGGCAGCTCGCGCCGCATCGCGCCCACCGCCGACACCGCCGGGGAGACCGTGCGCAGCGACCGCGCCCGCACCGTGAGCAGCACCAGGTCGGCCCGGCCCAGCAGTGCCCAGGGCGCGTTCGCGGCGGCCAGGCGGCCGCAGTCGGCCAGCACCGTGCTGCCGGTCATCCGGGCGAAGAGGTCGCCGAGGCTGGTCCAGGCCAGGTTCAGCGACGAGCTCTGCGACGGCTCGGTCAGGCCGGGCAGCGCCATCCGCTGCTGCCGCGGGGAGTCCAGGTCGATCAGGTTGCCGGCCAGGTCCTGCTCGGCGGTGCCGCGCAGGGCCGAGGAGGCCAGCGGCAGCACGCCCCGGTTGGTGGGCAGTTCGTAGCGCGACAGGTAACCGGCGAGCAGGTCGCCGCCCGCCGGGTCGCACTCGGCGAGCATCGTGGGCGCCGGCCAGGTCAGGGTGAAGGCCAGCGCGGCGGTGGAGACCCCCGGCGAACCCTTCGCCGAGACCAGGGCGATCAGCGTCATGGCGGCCGCCTACGGTCCGTCGAGGGCGAGCACGAGGCGCTTGTCGGCCGCGAACAGCGCCACGGTCGGCGCGTCGGCGGTCGCGACCTCGACGTTGATGATGGTCATCCCGACCCGGGTGCTGGGGATGACGTCGATGACCTTCGCCTCGATGGTGCGGGGCGGCACCAGCTCGGGAGTCGCGGTCTCGCCGGACGGCCGCTGCTCGGGCTCCAGCACGAGCAGCACCGTGGCGCCGACCGGGACGCGCGACAGGCTCGGCATCCGCTCCTCCTCCAGCGCCAGGCCCACCAGGTCCTTGCCGGGGGCGGGCACCGGGGTGTCGGTGATCTGGTCCATGGTCAGCAGCGAGCCCGGCACCAGCGCCATCAGCGTCCGCTTGCCGACGACGTCAGCGGCGTCGGCGGCCGGGATCGGCTTGAGCCCGGCGGCCTCGTTGACCCGCACGATCAGCAGGTCCGCCGCCGTGATCTCGGCCCCGGCCCCGAGCGGGCGGCCGACGGCGAGGAAGTCATGGGTGCTGCCCATCTGCAGCACCACGTAGCCGGCGGTGAGCGCGCCGAGCACGATCAGCAGCACCGCCAGCGACGCGGCGGCCCACGAGCGGCGGCGCGGCGCCGAGCGGGCCACCCCGATCGGCGGCAGCGGCGCCCGGGCGGGAGGGTTCGTCGTCGAGATGCTCATGCCGTACGCCCCATCGGCTCGTTCCGCTCGCTCATGTGCTCTTCTCCTGCCTGCCGTGCGCTCACTCGCCCCGGATCGCTCATGAGTTGTTCACCACCTGCATCTCGTCGATCCGGATCGACGTCGTGGACACGCGCGTGATGTTGACCGTGCCGCTGCGGCCGCCGCCGGACCAGGTCACGCGCCAGTAGCTGCGGGCGGTGACCGTGTACTTGCCGGAGCTGGTGTCGCGGGAGGACTTGGCGTACTTGTAGCCGCAGTTGGGCGAAGAGCTGTTCCCCCGCGACGGGGTGTACGCGGTGCCCGCGTTCCAGCAGGTCACCCTGTTGCCGTCGCCCATGGTCCAGACGATCCGGCGCACCTGCGCGGTGGCCGTGACCGACAGTCCCGGCACCGACGCGGTCGCGGAGACCGGACCCCAGGTGTTGGTGGTGTTCGTGGTGTCGTTCCACATCCACACGGGCAGGCCGACCAGCCCCGGCCCGTTGCCGGGGTCGGGCGCCAGGCCGATGTCCGGGCCGCGCAGCGGGAGCTGGTTGATCGCGCGCAGTGCCACGCTGATCGGCGACGGCAGGCCGCCGTAGCCCGGCGGCGGGTCGGTCAGGTACTGCGTGGTCGCCTGCTGCCAGCCGGCCGACAGGCCGCCCCAGCACCAGACCGCGTACATGGAGCCCTTGGCCGGGTTGTGGCCTCCCCACACCGGGTCGTTGATGGACAGCTCAAGCCGGTCGTAGTAGCAGCTGTCGGTGTGGTTGAACCAGCCGAGGCCAGGCTTGTAGCAGGAGATCTCGCCCAGCTGCTCGTGCTCGCAGACGGCGTCGCCGCTGCCACCGCCGCCACCCCCACCGCCGCCGCCTCCCCCGCCGCCACCGCCGGTGACGATGAGGATGCAGTCGCCGCTGTTGGGCGGGCAGTAGATGTAGTCGGCCCAGGCCGCCGGCGGCGTCACCACCAGGCCGACCACCACCGCGAGCAGCGTGGCGGCCAGGCCGGCGAACGCCCGGCGCGGGGTCAGGATCGGACGGATCAGCATGACGCACCCCTGTCTGCCTGCGACTCGACCCAGCGCCAGGCACCGTCGGGGTAGAGCCCCGCGCGCATGGTGACCGGGTAGCGCTGGTTCTGCTTCGGTGCTGCGACGGACTTGCCGGTCTTCTTGTCGACGGTGTCGGTGCCCGCGTCGTCGACGCAGGCCTCGACCACGATCGAGGTCTCGCTCACCGACACCACCCGGCGCAGGGCCACGCTCGGCTGGCCGGTGCGCACGTAGCCCTGTTCGGCCAGCACGTCCAGGTCGCGTTCGAGCGCGGACATGTAACGGCCGCCGGAGTAGGCGTACATCGGGCGGGCGGTGATGTCGGGCGCCCAGTCGTACTTGCCGGTCTGGGCGGCCTTTATGTAGATGCCGTTGAGTTTGAGGAAGTTGGCCCAGGCCGCGTCGACGCTCTGCTGGTCCTCGGGGCTGAGCGAGGGTCCGGGCTCAACCGGCTTGGCCGAGGCCCGGTTGGGCTTGATGTCAGGGTCGACGGCGCGCGGGCCGCCACATCCGGCGGACAGGCCGAGGATCGCGGCGACGAGTCCCGCGACGACTGCTTTCCGTCCACTGTGGCTGTACGGATTCACGCGCCCCCCTCGTCCGCGACGAGCTTCGCTGAGTCCTTACATCGAGCTATGAAACCGCTGTCTGGTTGCGCTTCCCCCGTTCCAGACGGCCGATCGTACGACGAGGCTGACCGATATAACAAGGGGTGGAGAATGTCCATACGTACAGTATTCGATACCAAATCCTCCCCCCTCCAACCTGGACGATCGCACTGTCCATTTCGTGCCGTCAGCTCACCCTCCATTCATGTTGATCAAGAAATTATGCGAATCTTGGCATGGATGTCCGTTTCCAAAATTCATGATCGGTAAGGATCAGGCACCAAGATTTGGGGGGATATGGGCGGTTGGCTGGGTAGGATGGTGAAGATCAATCGACGGGGGTGGTCGTGGTGGCGGCAGTGGGCACCGGAACTGGGCTGGTCAATCAACCTGCGACGTTCGAGGGCGTCGTCGACTGGTACGCGCGCATGCGTGCCCACGATCCGGTCAGCTGGGACGAGCAGTACGGCGCCTACCACGTCTTCGGCTACGACGACATCCAGGCGGTCCTGTCCGACCCGGCGACCTTCTCCTCCGACCTGACCGGCCTGATGCCGCCGCAGGCGGAGCTCGAACTGTTCAGCCGGGGCAACTTCGTCCGGATGGACCCGCCCCGCCACGACAAGCTGCGGCGGCTCGTGAGCAAGGCGTTCACTCCCCGGGTCGTGGCCGAGCTGGCCCCGCGCATCACCACCATCACCGACGAGCTGCTCGACGACGTCGCGGGCGACCCCGGCTTCGACCTGGTGCAGACCCTGGCGTACCCGCTGCCGGTGACCGTGATCGCCGAGCTGATCGGCGTGCCCGCCGCCGACCGCGCCGAGTTCCGCCGCTGGGCCGACTCGCTGCTCAACGCGCAGCTGCCGGAGAAGGTCATCCCCGACCAGGAGCGGCTGAACCAGGCCGGCGAGCGGATGCGGGCGATGATCGACTACCTGCTGGCGCACATCCGACAGCGCCGCGCGCACCCCGCCGCCGACCTCACCACCACGCTGATCGCGGCGGAGGTCGACGGCGAGCACCTGACCGACGAGGAGATCGTGGGCTTCCTCGGCGTGCTGCTCATCGCGGGGCACATCACCACGACGACGCTGCTCACCAACGCGGTGTGGTGCCTGGACACCCACCGCGACGCCGCCGCGGCGGTGCGGCGCGACCCCTCGAAGATCCCGGCGATGCTGGAGGAGGTGCTGCGGTTCCGGTCGCCGTTCCCGCGGCTGGCCCGGCTGACCACCACCGAGGCGACCGTCGGCGGGCAGCGCATCGCCGCCGGGAAGATCCTCATGCCCTGGATCGCCTCGGGCAACCGCGACGAGCGGCAGTTCCCGCACGCCGACCGGTTCGACCCCGACCGCAACCCCAATCAGCACCTGGCCTTCGGCCACGGCATCCACTTCTGCATCGGCGCCCCGCTGGCCCGGCTGGAGGCCCGGCTGGCCACGACCATCCTGCTGGAGCGCTGCCGCGACATCGAGATCGCCGACGGCGCCGAGTTCTACGACCCCCGCATGATGACCGGCGCCCGCGTCCTGCCCCTCACCACCACCTGGATCTGATCCCTCGCCGCGGTCAGTGGGCGGCGCGCTGGTGGGCCGAGACGGCCAGTTCGACGCGGGAGGCGACGCCGAGTTTGGCCAGGATGCTGGAGACGTGGGACTGGACCGTACGCCGGGACAGGAACAGCTGCTCGGCGATCTCCGGATTGGACATGCCGCTGGCGACCAGCTGCGCGATCCGGTGCTCGGTCTCGGTGAGCGCCGCCCAGCCGTGCTTGGGGCGCTTGCGCGGCCCCGCCCGCCCCCGGCGCACCCCCGCCTGGCGCAGCCGTGCCTCGGCCCGCGACACGTCCCAGGCGGCGTCACAGGCGCCGTAGCCCTCCACCGCCCGGGACAGGGCCTCCCGGGCCCGCTCGCCCTCCTCGCGGGCCGCCAGCAGCGCGGCGGCGTCCTCGTACG